>NZ_BAAADV010000007.1:0-349993 GCF_039522665.1 Natronoarchaeum mannanilyticum | reverse complement strand
CTTCATGGCTATGGACCTCCAGATCGTCGGTGTCGCCAGAAAACGCATCTGCCTCGTTGAGCCCCTTGAGTTCATCGAATCGATCAACAACCTGACCTCGAAGTGCGTCTGACGGGACGATGATGAGAGCTCGGTTTACCCCATATTCGAACGCAGCAAGCATCATGACCGCCGTCTTGCCACCTCCAGTCGGGAGAGAGATGGTCGCAGGGCTGTTACTATTCGTTGTTTTGTGAGCTTTAATCGCCCAGTAGGCCCCTTTCTGACACTGTCGATATTTCACTGAGCTGCCCGACTGATTGTCTGGGAAAGTAATGTCACCAATATAATCAGCGAAGAAAGTGCCCATAGCTATCAGTATCGGAAGAGATACATATGATTTGCTTCTCCAAGTCCAGATTGTAGCTACTTTGGCTTCGATGTGGATGGTCCACTGAGATCGTTGAGTGGTTCAAAGAAACAACTGATGTGGTGGAATGGGAAACAGGGGACAAGAGTCATGATCAAGGAAAGTACCGAATCCTGGAGACCATATTGATAGTATATTCCGGCTTTGCTCCAGAGTAGTATATCGACTGGCGCTGGATGTGTCCTTATTGAAAATTTGCAAAAAAGTAGCCGGGTTGCCTAGAGACGATCCAGGTAGTCGCGGCGCTGCTCCATCTTCTCCTTCTCAGAACGTCGGTCGTAGTGCTGTTCGATAACCGCGGGGCTCACGTTCGCCCGGTCGCTGACGACGTTGTCCGGGAGATCGCTGTTCAGCGAGTGCGTGATGCTTCCCCTGCGGATGGCGTGGGGGTTGACGTTCGCCGGACACCTGAATGCCTCCTGGTCGTTGACAGCAGCCTCACACTCTTCTGGGTCCCGATCCTCGGGGCATTCTGCCCCACGGAAGCACGGCCGGGTTGCTTGATAGACGTACTTCCTGAGCGTAGTCTTGTTCGCGCGGCCCTCCCTCGTCGCGACGAGCGGTTCACGCCCGAAGTCGTCGGTCACGTTCGGCCGCTTCTCTTCGATCCAGTCGTTGAGCAGCATGCAGATATCATCCGACAGCGCGACCAGGCGCTCACCATCTTTCTTGTTCTTGATTGGCGTGTCAGTCTCTGGGCGATGGTGGACCTCGATGTACTGCTCGCCGGGATTGTAGTCGTCGACGTCGAGGGCGTTGACGCTGCTAACACGCATCATCGTGTGCCACATCAGCGCGACGGTGACATGTTCACGGGATGCGTAGTCGTACTTGGCAAGGTACGAGAGAACCGCTTCGGCTTCTTCGGTCTCAAGCATCTCGTCGCGGGTGTTTTGCTCTGGCGTCATCGACGGCGAACGTACCTTCGTCGAGAGGTCCTGCTCGACAGCGTCGATCGACTCGGCCCAGCGGATGAACACGCGCAGCGTGTCCATCTGGGTCTTCTCGCTGGCGACGGAGAGGTCACCGTCGTCGCGACGCCAGAGACGATACTGCTGGAGTTTGCGACCGGTGAGGTCGTTGAGGTTGTCGATGTCCTCTATCTCGCACCAGCGCAGGAAGTGCTTGAGGCGGTACCTGTGCGACTGAATCGAACTCTCAGCGAGTTCGGCTTCCTTGTCCGTGAGGTACAGCTCGAGTGCTGTCTCCGGATCGATTGGCTCGAGACTCATAGTCGTGAGTCGCGAACCGATGACGGGTCGATCTGAATTCCGCGATTTCCCTCCGTTCGTCAGGCCGAACGAGAGGGATCCTGCGGGCGTCTGAGTGGCTGTGAGCCTGCAGCGCCCATCCTTTTTCGGGTTGATTCAGAATCACAGTACTGCGTAGGGGTGATTATAAATAGTATCAGTAATTAGAGAGTGGATTTCAACCCGTAACGAATTAACCTCACCTCATTCCTGCGATTAATGACGTGCGACCCGATTAGGGAGCCCCCTTGGACTGGCCCGATGGAGGCGTACAACACTAATCCTGATGAGCAATCAGTCAGAAATCGAAACAGATGGTTGCCGACATCGCGATCCACGATGCCTTCGTACTCACGGTCGACGACAGGAATCGGCTCTACGAACGGGGCACGGTGCTCGTCGAGGATGGCCGCATCACGGAGGTGCGGTCGTCTCGGGACGACGATGCGGACATCGCGGCTGAGCGCGTCATCGACGGCGAAGGGAAGCTCGTGATGCCGGGGCTGGTCAACGCGCACACTCACCTCGAACTGACGCCGTTGCTCGGCGCGTTCAGCGACCTCGACCTGCTGGAGATGATGGGGAGTATGACCGCTATCTACGGCCAGATCGCGGACGGGGAGTTCGACTACCTCACTGAGGCGGGATACGAACTCGCCGCACTCAACTTCCTCGCGGGCGGCGTCACCACCGTCAATTCGCAAGACGTCCGTCCGAGCGCGGGTGCGAAGACGTTCGGCGAGGCGGGCCTCCGCGGGTTCTTCGGCCCGGCACTCTCCGACCTCTTCTGGGACGTCCCCGTCGACGAGCAGTTCACCCGCGCCCGCGAGTTCATCGACGAGTACCACAACGCGTATGATGGCCGCATCCGCGCGACGATCAACCCCCACGACGACTGGTCGTGTACGCGCGAGCTGTGGGAGCGCACCGCTGACCTCGCCGCGGAGTATCCTGACTTGCTCGTTCACACGCATCTGCTCGAACTCGAGGAGAGCAACACGATGGCGCGCTCGAACGGTGCGAACGACTCACTCGACCTCCTCGACGATGTCGGCCTCCTCGACGATCGGCTGGTGGCCGCGCACTTCCGCCTCGCGGACGACGAGGACATCCAGCGAACGGCTGAGGCGGACGCGTCCGTCGCACACTGTCCATCGATCTTCTCGTACTGGAACACGGGCAGCGACGTACAGTGGACGCCGGTACCGGAACTCCGTGCAGCCGGTGTCGACGTCGGTCTCGGCATAGACGACCACTACTGGCACGACTCGTACAACATGTTCGGCGAGGCCCGACAGGCCAGACTCGCGGCCAACCTCGAGCGGTCGGCCGGGCAGTACCACTCGATGGAGTTGGTGCGGATGCTCACTATCGAGGGGGCGAAGGCACTCGGCGTCGGCGACGAGATCGGTAGTCTCGAACCCGGCAAGCGCGCCGACATCATCCTGCTCAACGTGGACAAGCCGAAGTTCACGCCCCTGACCAACATTCCGGCACAAGTCGCCAACAACGCGACGTCCGCCGATGTGGAGATGGTCATCGTCGACGGCGACGTGCTGATGGAAGGCGGTGAAGCGAAGACGATGGACGGTGACACGATCCGGAAACGCGCCGAGTCCGCTGTCGAGCGTTTTGCGTCGGAGACTGACTGGGAACTCGGTATCGGAGGAAGTGAACCGCCAAACTCGGTGAACATCGCGCGCGACGTACCGAAGCGCGGCCCTGCCCAGTTGCTCGGCCGGCTCGCGTTCCAGTCAGCCAGAGATCGGTTCCCCTTCTGAAGGAACCTATGAGAACGACCATCTGCGAGAAGCGGACGCGACGAGCGAACGACGTACCGCGAAGGATTTGAACCACGCAAACGCGAGCGCAAGCCAGCGTTTGCGTGGTTCAGATCCTGCAGCGACCGGTCGAAACTGTTTCACCGTTCTGACCTGTAACCAGCACCGATGAAGGATGACCTGCGTCGGCTCAAACGTCCGATACTGTACCTGATGGCGCCGGCGTACGTCGTCGCGGGCGTCTTACATTTCGTCGTGCCCGAGTTGTACGTCCAGATCATCCCGCCGATCTTTCCGGCGGCGCTCGCACTCGTCTACCTGTCCGGTCTCGCCGAGATCGGCGTCGGGATCGGACTGTTGATCCCCCGAACTCAACGGTACGCAGCGTGGGCGACGGTCGCGTTACTCGTCGCGATCTTTCCGGCGAACGTCTACATGGCGACCCACGGGGTCGTCATCGAGGGACTTCCGGGCGGCGGCGATCCCTCCGCCGCCGTTCGCTGGGGGCGACTCCCGCTTCAGGCCGTGTTGATCCTCCTGGCGCTCTGGTACACCCGGCCACCGGCCGGAACAGACCCTCGTTGAGACTACAGCGCCGAGGCGCGCCTCGGAGACCGACTCGTTCGACAACCGATCCGCAGCTGCGGCGCCGACGGTTTTAGCCGGGGACGAGTAGCGGCGCGTCTACCGCCGCCCCGAAATTCACTCCGACAGCGGGCTTCCCAACGCCGCTTCGATCGACTGGTCGCCCGCCGCGAGTTCGAACGTTTCGCCGTACGTACTCTCGGTCCCGAGCGCCGCGACCAGCGTCCGGGCGACGTCCTCGCGCGGGATCTCGACGTCGGCCCGATCGAGACCGGCGCCGGTCCGGATCCGTCCGGTGCCGCCCTCGTTCGTCAGCGGCCCGGGACGGACGATCGTGTACGTCAGGTCGCTTTCCCGCAGGTACTCGTCGGCCTCCGCTTTCGCCCGGAGGTACTCCCGAAGCGCCTCGGGGCTGTTCGCGGGCTGATCCGCGTTGATCGAGCTGAGCATCACGAACCGGTCGGCGTCCTCGGCCTCCGCGGCGTCGACGAGGTCGATCGCGCCGTCGCGGTCGACGCCCCAAACGTCCTCGCCGCCGGAGCCCGCGGCGAAGATCACCGCGTCGACGCCCTCGACGGCGTGCGAGACGTCCTCGGTGAGATCCGCAACGACCGGTTCGGCCCCCAGATCCTCGATCTCCGGTGTTTGCGACTCGTCCCGGACCATCCCCCGGACGTCGTGGTCGCTCGCGGCGAGGATGCGGGTCGCGTGTCGGCCGACCTGGCCGTGCGAGCCTGCGAGTAGCACGTTCATACGTTCGATGTCGGTCGGCGTCCTCAAGAAGATGTGGCGGGGACCGGCGGCCACAAGAGCCATGCCACCCACGGGTCGCGGTGGGGGCATGGACGCAGCTCGAAGCGAGTATCTGAATCTGAGTTCGGCGGCGCTGGAACCCGGAACGACGGTGCTGTACCGCCACAGATCGGGCGACTCGCTGGCGACCGTCACCGAAGCGACCGACGAGCACGTCGCGTTCGTCGGCGACGACTGCGACGGCCACTTCCCGCGCGAGCAGATCGACCGGATGCTCGGGGACGGTCGGCTCGTGCTCGTCCTCGGCGAGCGCTGATCGAGCGGCGGCGTCCCGCCGCCGCGAGAACCGGACGGAGTCGCCCCGAGTCGAAGCCGTTTTTCGGGTCGCCGCCGCTTCTCCGATATGACCGGCCCCAGCGCACACCACTTCGGCGTGACGGTGACCGACCTCGACCGATCGATCGAGTTCTACCGCGACGTGCTCAGCCTCGACGTGCTGGCTCGCTTCTCGGTGTCGGGTGAGGAGTTCGCCACCGGCGTCGGCGTCGAGGGCGCCGCCGGGACGTTCGCCCACCTCGATGCAGGTGGTGCCCGCGTCGAACTCGTCGAGTACGAGCCCGAGGGCGAGGACGCCACGGGCGGCGCGATCAACCAGGCCGGCGCGAAGCACCTGGGGCTGGAGGTCCAGGACCTCGACGCGACCTACGAGGAGCTTCCCGAGGACGTCGAGACGCTGAGCGGGCCACAGACCACCGAGAGCGGGACTCGCATCCTCTTCGTTCGCGACCCGGACGACAACCTGGTCGAGCTGCTCGAACCGTAGCGACGGAGCAACGTCCGCCCCGCTGCGTCCGTCCCGCAGCCGCCCCGCTGCATCCGTCCCGCAGGCTCACCACTCCTCGTCGAGCGCGTCGAGCAGCAGGTCGACGTCCTCCTCGGTGTTGACGGCGTGGACCGACGCCCTGACCGCCTCGGGGTCGGGCAGGTCGCGGATCACGATCCCGGCGTCCTTGAGGCGTTCGACGGTCGCCTCCGGATCGTCGACGTCGATCGTCACGAGGCCGGATTCCGGTTCGGCCGGACTCAACAATCGGTCCTCCGGGACGCCGTCGACGAGCCGGCCAGCAAGGCGCGCGATCCGGTTCTCGATCGCATCGACGCCGAGCTCCTCGCAGACGTCGATCGCCTCGCCGAGCGCGGCGTACGGCGCGGGGCTGGTCGTCCCGACTTCGAAGCGCGCGGCGCCGTCCTGGAACTGCCAGTCGTCGGAATCGGGTTCCTCGACGCCGCGGTAGCCGACCGACCCAGGTTCGAGCGCGCTCTCGGCGTCACGGTCGACGTACAGGAAGCCGGCGCCCCAGGTGCCAAGCAGCCACTTGTGGCCGGCCGCCGCGACGACGTCCGCGCCCCACTCGGCGACGTCGAGCGGCGCCTGGCCGGGCACCTGGACGGCGTCGACGAGCGTCAGCGCGCCCGCCTCGTGCGCGGCGTCGACCAGCTCTGCGACCGGCAGCCGGGTGCCGTAGTTCCACGAGAGCGCGCTGAAGCAAGCGAGCGTGGCACCCTCGACCGCCTCGCGGAACGCCTCGACGTCGATCCGGCCACGGTCGGTCTCGACGACGCGCACCTCGACGCCGCGGCGGCGTTCGAGGCGCTCCCACGGCAGGATACCGGCGGGGTGTTCGAGGTCGGTCCTGACCACGACGTCGCCTTCCTCCCACTCCACGGCGCCGGCGATCCGGTTGATCCCGTCGGTCGTGCTCTGGGTGAGCGCGATCTCGTCGGCGTCCGCACCCAGAAAGTCGGCGACGCGCTCGCGAACGTCGTCGTACAGATCGAACGCCGCGGGGTACATCCCCTCGGCGACGGGCGCCTCGTACTCGTGGCGCTCCAGGCAGGACTCGGCCGCGTCGACGACGCGGCGGGGGCTCGGCCCGCTCGCGCCGAAGTTCATGTAGGCGGTCTCGTCGAGCGCCGGGACGTCGGCGCGGAGTTCTTCCGGAGTCATGCGCGACACTACGGCGTCCTTCCGTGAAAACGGCGTCGCGACGCCGTCGAAGTGCCCGCGGTCGAACACGGAGCCTTTTTCGACGCCGCACGACAAGTTCCGCCGATGAAGCGAACCACGGCCCTCGCCGTCGTGCTGGTGTTCGCCGTGCTGGCGGCGGGCCTGGTCGTCGGCCTCGTGCAGTTCGCCGACGGCGGCGGTTCCCTCGAAGAGCAGTGGGTCAGCGACACGGCCCGCGACCACACGGGGAACCACCACCCCGTCGCGGTCGTCGAACGCGCGGACGGCGCAGACGTGATCGCGCCGATCAACGACGTCGGCGACGACGCGAGCATGACGTCGACTTCCTGCGCGCTGACGTCGCTCGACGGCGGGAGCGGCGGGATCGACTGGCAGGCCGGAATGCCGGTCGAGCACTGCCACATCCACACGTTCTCGGACCCGAAGATCGCCGACGTGACCGGCGACGGCGCGCCGGACGTGATCGTCGGAACGGGACGAAAGGCGCTCGTGGCGTACGACGGCACCGACGGGTCGGAACTCTGGGACCGCGAGTTCGAGACCATCGGTTACAGCCGCCCGGTGCTCGCCGACCTCACGGACGACCCCGGCGAGGAGATCGTCGCGGTCGATTTCTTCGGCAACGCCTACGCGGTCGCGTCCGACGGGACGCCGCTGTGGCACCGGGCGCTGAACGGCACCGTCTGGGCCGAGCCGGCGGTCGGCGACTTCACCGGCGACGGTACGACGGAGATCGCCGTCGGCAGCAACGAGGGAACCTTCCTGCTGGCGGCGAACGGATCGGTCGAGCGGCAGTTCGACGCCACGGCGTACACGCTCGTCGACGACGACGTCGACGGCGACGGACGACCGGAGCTGATCGCGGCCGACGCGGGGGACGACGGCGTCGTCACTGCGATCGACCCCGCGGAGAACCGGCGGCTCTGGACCGAGCGGACGGACGGCGATCCGGCGGCCCGCGCGGTCGGCGACGGTGACGGCGACGGCGCGACCGAACTGTACGTCTCCGTCCGCGGCGGTCGCGTGGTCGCGCTCGACGTGTCGTCGGGCGAGCGCGAGTGGGAGACGACGATCGCCGTCGGGGACGACGCCATCGTCCCGGCGCCGAGCCTCGGCGACGTCGGCGGGGACGACGGCCCCGAACTCGTCGTCCCGTCGGCCGGCGGCGTCGTCGCAGTGCTCGACCCCGCGAACGGCGACGAACTCGCCGCCTACGAACGCGACGTCCCCGTCTTGGCGCCCGTCACGCTCGGTGATCTCGACGGCGACGACGACGCAGAGATTCTCGCGATCTACGGCGACGGGCGCGTCGTCGCCCTGAACTACGAGGCGTGACCGTGACCGGACGCCGCCCCCCGCTTCGACGCGTCGCGTTCGGCGTCGCCCTCACGATTCTCTGGACGTCCGGCACCGCGAGCGCGCACCAGGTTGGCGGAACGCGCTTCGAGGCGCCGATCCCCCTGTGGCTGCTGTTCGGCGCGTCGGCCGCGACGGTCGGGGGCACGGCGGTCCTGCTCGCGCTCAATCGATCGCGGTCCACCCCGCTCGACGCCGAGGACGCCGAATCGTTCGACGCCGATGCCGCCGCGGCGTCCGACGCCAAGGCCGCCGCGGCGAGCGCGCCGTCCCGGTCGATCCGGATTCCGGCGCCGATCGGCGACGCCGTCGCGGCGGTCGCCCGCGTCGGCTTCCTCGCGATCGTCGCGCTCGCCGTCGCCGTCGGCTTCGTCGGCCCGCAGACGCCGGCCGAGAACGTCGCGACGCTGTTCGTCTGGGCCGTCTGGATCAAGGGCGTCGCACTGCTCGCCGCGCTGGTCGGCGACCCCTGGCCGACGCTCTCGCCATGGCGGACGGTGTACGAGGCGCTGGCGCGGATCGAGGGCGCGGAGATCGCGCTCGCGAGCTACCCCGAGCGCCTCGGCGAGTGGCCGGCGCTGGTCGGCCTGCTCGCCTGGGTCGGGATCGCGGAGAACCTCACCGTGCTCCCGCGCTCGCCCGTCGGCACCGCCGTGCTCGTGCTCGGCTACGCGGTCGCCATGCTCGCCGGCGGACTGGCGTTCGGCCGCGCATGGTTCCGGCGGGCCGACGCGCTCGCTGTGCTCTACCGGCTGTTCGGGCGCGTCGCGCCGCTCGACGTGCGCAGCGCTGATGACGGGTACGCGGTCGGCCTGCGCCCGCCGTGGCGAGGCTGTACGGCCCCCGTGCGCTCGCTCGGCGCGGGCGCCGTCACCGTCGCCGCGGTGTACACGGTGAGTTTCGACGCCTTCACCGGGACGCCGGAGTACCGCACCCTCCTCTTCGCGCTCCGCGACGCGACCGGACTCGGCCCGCAGGCGAGCGTGCTGCTGTATCTCCTCGGCTTCGTGGCCTTCCTGGGCGCGTTCGTCGGCGTCGCCGCGCTGACCGCGCGCGTCGCCGGATCGCCCGGCTGGCGTCCCGCGGCGCTCGCGTTCGCGCCGGCGCTGCTCCCGATCGCCGTCGCCTACGAGATCGGCCACAACTACCCGTACGTCGCGAGGAACGCCGGGCAGCTCGTCGGCGTCGTCGTCGGCTACGTCTCGCCGGCGGCCGCCCCGATCGCGCCGCTGTCGTGGCTGTCGGTGCAGGGATTCTGGGCGTCGCAGGCGCTCCTGATCGTCGCGGGCCACCTCGTCGCCGTCGTCGCCGCTCACGCCGTGGTCGTCGAGTACGCGCCGTCGGACCGCTCGGCGCTGCAAGTCCACGCCCCGCTCGCGGCGCTGATGGTCGGGTACACGGTCGTGTCGCTGTGGACCATCTCGCGGCCGGTCGTGGCGTGAGCCGGCCCTGGCAGTTCTCGGACGACCGCCTCAGTTCGCCGTGAACTCGACCGGCGGCATCTGCAGAAACGCCGTCTCGTACCCCTCGTGGCGCGCCATCCGGGGCACCGTGTCGACGGTGATCGTCACGGCGTCGCCCGACTGCACGCCGTCGACCGCGGCGCCGTAGTGGTAGCCCAGATCGGGATGGAGTGCCGCGTCGAGCGAGCCGTCGTAGACCGCCTCGCCGTCGCGCTCGATCGTCGCCGACAGCCCCATCGTCGGGAGCGGGATGTCGTTGTACGGCGTCCGCGGCGACGCGGCGAAGTACGCCGGCGCGTCGGCGAACGCGGGCTCTTCGATCACGGTCGCGAGGAAATCGGCGTCACCGCTCGTGCCCTCGCCGACGACCGTCCCCGGCAGGTCCGCGCGGGGCGGGACGGTCGACACCGGCATGTTGTCCATCGGCATCAGGTCGAGCGCTCCCTCGGTCCCCTGCTGGTCCTCGAACGTCTCGAAGGGGATCGTGTCCCGGGTCGCCTGCGCGTACTCGAACTCGATCTCGGCGGTGCCGGGGTCCTCGAACTTCCCCTCGTAGCCGCCGAGGAGCCCCGCCGTGATGCTGCCGGGGTTCACGGTGACGGTGTACGTTCCGTCGCCGTCGAGCGCGTAGTTGTCGCCGTAGTGAAAGCCCATGTTCTGGGACAGCATCGTCCAGGGCGACTTGGTCGAGACGATCTCGCCGTCGCGCTCGACCCGCAGGCCGACGCCGCTGTCGACCGGCAGCACGGTCTCGGTGTCGGCGTCCCACAGCGTCACCATCAGGTGGACGTCGTCCTCCTCGCGGATGTCCACACGGTTCGTGCCCCCGGCCTCCATCGTCCAGAATCGGTGGGCGTAGGAGTACATCAGTCCGACCGAGAGATCGCCTGCCATCCCCATCCCGGCCATCTTCATTCCCTCCCGATGGGTGGGATAGTAGACCGCGTCGGGGCGATCCTCGACGAGGGCGGGTTCGCCGCCCGACTCCTCGGTGTTCTCCTCGGTTCCGAACAGGCCCGCACAGCCCGCGGTGGCTCCGGCACCGACGGCGCCCGCGGCGGCGAGAAACTCGCGTCGCTCCATGCGTCACGGTTGCGCCCGAAGGAAGATACCGATTCTGCTTTCGGCGTCGTCGCACCGGGGCGATCGAAAGTCCGGACGGAGCGCGGCTCAGGCGTCGGGCCGCGGCGTCGGCAGCGAGCGATGCGGTCGCGGCGGGAGCAGGAAGTTCCCGCGCCGGGTCACCGTCATGTAGCGCTTGATGCCGTTGTTCGTCGCGGTGCCGACGGCCGTGTTCTCGGCGACGTCGTTGCCGGTCATCGCCTCGCGCGTCTCGACGAAGTCGGCGATCGAGCGCTGCAGGGAGAGGAAGTGCAGCCCCGCGGCGCCGCCGTCCGTCGAGTCGAAGTCCCGTCGGAGCATGATCGGCGAGTCGTCGTCATCGCGGGCGCGGGCGACCTTCTGGGCGTGGCCGACGACGCCCGATTCGCTGGCGTCGTCCATCACGTCCTCGGCGCAGTCGCCGACGCCGCTGTCGTTCCCGAGATTCTCGCCCGTGCCCTCGACGCGGTCCTCCTCGGCGTGGGCCGGGCAGAACATCGAGGCGACGCGGTGCTCGCGGCTGTCCTGCTCGTACCACTGCTGGAGGTTGAGGCGGATCTTCGAGAGTTGCTGAGTCGTCCCGCCGGCGAAGGGGCCTTCGGCGATCGAGACGCGGTCCTCGCTGGCCTGGTTCTTCTCGAAGCCGGACTCGAAGCCCATGTACAGCGGGGCGTCCTCGGGCACCGGCTCTGAGTCGGGGATCCCCTCGACGTCCTGGTTCTCCGCCGGGAGCCCGTCGCCGATGAAGCCGGTTCGCCGGTCGGCCTTCTCGAGGACGCCGCTCACGTCGTCGGTGATCTCGACGCCGTTGAGCTCGTCGCGGTTGCCCACCAGCGCCTCCTCGGCGCCGATCACGACCTGCGCGTAGTCGCTCGCCAGGTGGACGACGACGTCCTGCCGATCGAGCTCCGGGTCCTCCAGTTCGGTCAGCGCTCTGGGCTCCTGGAGGCCGACCGACTCGGGCAGCGCGGCGTCGAACCGATCGAAGTAGGCCGGCGAGTAGCCGACCGTGAACAGTAGCCCTTCGGCGTCGCGCCGGTAGGTTCGTTCGAGGTTCCGGAGGGCGGCCTCGACCTGCTCGCGGCCCTCGTCGTCCGGCGTCCCGTCGCCGGGGACGTTCAAGAAGACGAGAACGTGGTGTCGCGGCGGGACGTCGTTACCGTGCTCGTCGGTCGCGGTCACCTCGTTCCACGCGTGCTGTCGCTCGGGATAGCCCGAGACGTCGTCGGGGCCCGTCGGGATGTCCGGCGCCCGCTCGCGCTCGGTGCAGGCCGCGAACGCCGACGCGCCGCCGATCGCGACCGCGGCTTTCGCGAACTCGCGGCGGGAGATGCCGCGTCCTGACGCGGGGTCTGTCATCGCGCCCGACTAGGGGCCGGAACCGCAAGGAGGTTCTGGTCGCGGCGGTCGCCCCGGGACGCCTACACTCGGCGTCGTCACTCCGGACGTTCCCGCACGTCGCCGAACTCGAAGCGGGCGCCGGAAGACTCGCTCCGCTCGTCTTCCGAGGATTGCGACCCCTCGGGTCGCTCACCGCCCCCCGACTCGCTCTCGGTCGCCTCGATCGTCCAGCCGTGGGCGCTGGCGACCTCGCGGACCACCCACAGGCCGATCCCCAGCCCCTCGTCGGAGGTGCTAAAGGAGGACTCGAACGCGTGCTCGCGGATCTCCGCCGGCATCCCCGGGCCGTCGTCCTCGACGTAGAACCCGGTCGAGCGCGCCGCGCCGTCCTGCTCGTCGGCGTCGGGAGCGGACCGGTCGAGCAGTCCGACGCGAACCGTCACGTCCTCGGCGCCGTGTTCGATCGAGTTCCTGAAGAGGTTCTCCAGCGACCGGAGTAGCCGCGAACGGTCCGCCGCGATCGGCCCTGAGTCCTCGATCTCCAGCGCGGCGTCCTCGGTCGAGACGTTCGACCAGGCGTCCTCGACGACGCCCCGCAGCGTCAGCTGTTCGGTCTCCGTGACCGTCTGACCGTGGCGCGCGAGCGCGAGCACATCGCCGATGATGTCTTCCATCCGGTCGAGCGCGTCGCGGACGTTCCGCAGCGCCTCGATCTCGCCGGCGCGCTCGGCGACGATGTCGAGATACCCCTGGGCGACCGACAGCGGGTTGCGGAGATCGTGGCTGACGATTCCGGCGAACGCCTCGAGACGCTCGTTCTGGCGTTCCAACTCTCGCTCGCGCTTCTTGCGTTCGGTGACGTCACGGATGACGCCGACGGTGCCCTCGCGCTTGTCGTCGTTCGGCAACAACGCGATCCGATTCTCGCAGGGGACGCTCGCGCCGTCTTTCCGCCTGATCGTGATCTCCAGCGCCTCCGTCTCGTCGTCCCCGGTGCCGCGGAGGTGATCGATCGTCTCGCGGCGCCGCTGGACGTCCTCGTCGTCGAGCAGGACGGAGATGTGCTCGCCGAGCAGCCCCTCCCTCGTGTAGCCCGTCATCTCCAGTAGCCCGTTGTTGACGGTCATGAAGTGGCCGTCGGCGTCGAGGGCGTACATCCCGTCGCCGACCGTCTCGACGAGTCGCTCGTAGCGTCGGAGGACGCGCTCCTGCTGATCGTACTCGCCCCGGATCGCCATCGTGTCGAGCACGTGGGCGGTCGTCTCGCCGATCTCGCCGATAGCGCTGCGGTCCACGTCGCTGAACCCGTCGTCGGCGTCCGTGTAGACGCCGAGGACGCCGCGGAGTTCGCCGTCCGCGGTCAGCGGGACGAACATCGCGGCCGTACAGCCCCGATCGACGGCGGCCTCGCGCCACGGAACGTCCTCGGCGTGGGTCGCGACGTCCTCGACGACCTGCGTTTCGCGGGTTCGCAACACCCGCTCGAGCACCGTCGAGGTCGGCCCCGTCCCGATGCCGAACGTCCGCGAGGTCGGCCAGTCGTCGGCCGCCGCGCTCGTCACCCACGGGACAACCTGGCGCTCGCCGGGATCGTACTCGCCGACCCACGCGAACGCGTAGCGCCCGCCCATCGTGAGCTGGTCGCAGACGGCGTGTTCGATGTCCAACGGCGACGTGGCGTCGACGAGTCCGTGCCGGACGTCGCGCACGACGTCTTCGGCCCGGTTGCCGCCCGGCGGCTCGTCGCTGTCGGGACCGGTGACGACGGCGTTGGCGACCCACCCGCCGAACGCCTCGTCGTCGACGCCGTCGAGGAAGTCCACGACTTCGGCCAGCGCCGTCCCGCTCCCCGATTCGGCGTCGTAGGGCGAGAGCACGAGGACGGACAGGTCGGGATGGCGTCGCCGGAGCGTCGAAAACAGGTCCGGTCGCTCCCGCAGCGTCGAACGATCGGTGACGACGCAGTCGATCCCGCCGTCCTCGACGTGGGCGATCCCCTCGTCGAGGTCGGCCGTACCGATCACGGTGATCCGGGGGTAGGACCACTCCAGCGGGGCGGCGATCCGGTCGGCCGCGTCGGCGTCGACGCTCAGACAGAGGACGCGGTTGTCGTCCGTCATTTCGACGTCACCACCGCATTCCCGCCGGGTTCCTGCAGGTCATTTACGTATCCGCCGGGACGGAACATCGGGTAATAATCCTTTTCGTTCCCTTCATACCGGGTTCCGTGCTGATCAACTGCCCGCTGGGGTGGATCATTTCACGATCACTAGATTATTCTATTCGTATTTGTGGGAATAGCGTTCCATCCGTTCTGTTTAGCCACGTTTCGGTGATGAATGCGGTAGCAGGGCCACGCGTTTATTGATGGAGACCGCGACGATACGACCGGGAACCGATGACCAGCGATCGCTCTCAACCGACCGAACGAGACGTGGGGAAACCGATCGTCGACAGCGACGATAATCAGGTCGGTCTGGTCGCCGACGTCACCGGCAACGAGATCGAGGTCGATCCGGATCCGGACATGCTCGATCGCGCGAAGGCGCGGTTCGGCTGGAAGGACCGCGACGACGACACGTACCGCCTCGACGCCGATCGGATTCGCACGGTGACCGACGACGAAGTGGTCGTCCGCGTGCCGTGACGCCGGCGTTCGACGAGTCGTGGTCGAGTGCATCCGCAGCGATAATTCTCGCACCGGGAAGAATTTTTTAGGGTAGCCAAAGAAGTCTTTCAGTAGTGGAAATATTTAAGAGGATCGCGCGTGTACGTACGAAACGCAATGAGCACCCAGAAGCCCGTCCGTCAGGAGTTCGGCACCGTCGAGGAAAACGCTCTGCGCATCGACGAGGACAAGGCGGAGCAGCTCATCGACGCGCTGAACACCGACCTCGCGGCGACCGAGGTGCTGTACCACCAGCTCCGGAAGCACCACTGGACGGTCCACGGCGCCGAGTACCGCGACCTCCACCTGTTCTACCAGGAGGCCTACGAGGACGCCAGCGAGGGCGCAGACCACATCGCCGAGCGCGTCCAGGCGCTGGGCGGCGTCCCCGTCAGCCGACCCGCTGACTTTCAGGAGCGCTCGCCCGTCGAGCCCGAGCCCGAGGACATCTACGAGGTTCGCACGATGATGAAAAACGACGAGGAGATGTACGGCGACATCATCGAGCGGGTCCGCGATCACGTCGAGCTCGCCGAGAACCTCGGCGACTACGCGACCTCGGAGCTGCTGCGCGAGCAACTCGAAGACCTCGAGGAGTACGCTCACGAGATCGAGCATTTCCTCGCGGAAGACTCGCTCACCAAGTGGTAAACTGACGACGCGGCGCTCGCCCGTTTCGCAGTTAGAGTCGGCTTCCTTTTCGTGCGCGTACGAGCGACCGTTCTTCCATTCCGCAAGCTGATACCTGTGACTCGTCGGAAACTACCTTCGAGAGTAGATCGTGGGGGAGAAGCGTCTATCGCTCGGGCGTCACCGCGAGGTCGGTCGCGATCCAGGCGTCGCTGTTGTCCCGCTCGGTGAAGACCGTCTTCCCCGGGCAGGTTTCGCAGGCGGTCACGACGTGGTCGTCCGCGTCCTCCTCGTCGACTGTTTGCGTACGTTCGGTGTCGGCCTCGGCGTCCATCGAGTGTGATTAGGCAGGCCTAAATCTAAAAGGGTTTTGGTCTGCCTAAGATTCTGCTCGCGGAGGCGACAGATATCCCCCCGTCCGACGGCGTCCAAAGCGCGTATATCCTACCGACGAGTACGGGGGCGCATGCAACCGCCGGGAGCGGACACGGTCCTCGTCCGCCACGGGGAACTCAACACCAAGAGCAGCAAGGTTCAGGGGGCCATGGAGCGGCGCCTGATCGCGAACCTCCAGGCGCTCGTCGCCGACCGCGAGATCGACGGCGAGGTCGAGCGCCGCTGGTCGCGACCGCTGATCCACACCAGCGAGGCGCAGGTCGAGGACGCCGTCGAGGCCGCCGCGAGCGCGCCGGGCGTCGTCTCGGCCAGCGCCGCGACGGTCGTCCCGGCCGAGCGCGACGCCATCGAGGACATCTTGGCTCGTACTGCGCGCGAACACTACGACGGCGGGTCGTTCGCGGTTCGGGGCCGCCGGGCGGACCGCGACGTTCCCTTCGACAGCGAGGACGCCCAGCGCTTCGGCGGCACGGCGATCTGGGAGGCCGTCGAGGACGAGTTCGAGCCCGAAGTCGACCTCGACGACCCGGACCTGGAATTTTCCGTCGAGATCCGCGACGGCAAGGCGTTCGTCTTCCTCGAGAAAGTTCCGGGCCCCGGCGGACTCCCGATCGGCACCCAGGAGCCGCTGGTCGCGCTGATCAGCGGCGGCATCGACTCGCCGGTCGCCGCGTTCGAGGTGATGCGCCGGGGCTGCCCGATCGTCCCCGTCTATCTGGATCTGGGCGAGTACGGCGGCGTCGACCACCGCGAGCGCGCCGTCGAATCGGTCCGCACGCTCGCTGCGTATGCGCCGAACTACGAGTTCGACCTGCGCGTCGTCGACGCCGGCGAGACGGTCGACCTCCTCGCCCGGACGTTCGAGCAAGGCCGGATGCTCGCCTTCAGGCGGTACATGTACCGGCTCGCCGAGCACGTCGCCGAGGAGGCGGGCGCCGTCGGCATCGTGACGGGCGAGGCGATCGGCCAGAAGTCCAGCCAGACCGCGACGAATCTCGGCGTGACGAGCCGGGCGACGGATCTGCCGATCCACCGCCCGCTGCTGTCGGTCGACAAGCAGGAGCTGATCGAGCGCGCGAAGGACGTGGGCACGTACTCGACGGCGACGATTCCCGCGGGCTGCAACCGGTTCGCGCCCGACCAGGCCGAGACCCACGGCGATCTCTCGACGATCGAGACCCGCGAGCCCGACGACCTGTTCGAGCGCGCCGAGCGGGACGCCGCCGACGCCGAGGTGCTGGAACTGGGTCGCGGCGTCGACGGCGTCTGATCGGCCCCGACAAATTCAAACGGTCGTATTTTGCGCGCGTCAGAACGGAGCCTGCGAGAGCAGTGGTTTCACACTCGTCCGAACCGGGATCCGGAACCGCTCTTTGTCCTCGATGCCGCTCCCCCCGCCGCGTCGGGCGAACACGTTCTGCGTGTACGAGAGCTCGGTCACGGCGACATCGGACGGCAGTTCTTCGGCGATGACGACCGCGCGCAGCTGCGCCCCCGGCTCGACGGTGACGTCCGAGCCAGTCCAGTCGGCCGGTAGCTTCGGATCCGACGCGCAGTACTCGACAGCGCTCTCGTACCGGCTCCCGTCGCTGCCGACAAAGGAGAGACACTGGTTACCGCGCCACCTGACGGTCCCGTCGCTCGCGTTCTCGACGGTGACGAACGCGACCGGTCGTTCTTCGTTGCCCTCCAGCATGTGCGAGGCGACGAACTCGGTCAGGTCGGCGTTTTCGACCAGTGCGACCAGTCGCAGCGTCAGGTACTCGCCGCGCAGTTCCAGACCGATCCCGCGACAGCAATCGACCGCGTCCGGATCGGCGTGTTCGGTGAGTTCGACGGCGCCGCCGCGGGCCGCGTGTGCTCCCGCTCCGCCCGTTTTCGCCGTCGTTCCGCCGTCCGTGGAGCGACGTACGGGACCGGAGTCGCCGGCCCGGCCAGCGCGCACAGCGGCGTCGTTTTGCTGGATCGCCTCGTAGGCTTCCTTGATCCGGATGAACTCCTCGGTGGAACCGCCGTGGTCCGGGTGGTGGTCTTTCATGAGCGAACGGTAGGCGTCGCGGACGACCTCCTCGTCCGCCCCCGGAGTCACGCCGAGAACGCTGTACGGGCGATCCATCTTAATAGATCTCTCTATCTGAGAGTAAAAATATTTTTTGCAAAGTTTCTGTGGGGCTATAATACGTGTCGGCGGATCAACTTCACCGGCGAATCGGCACGCAACCTAAACTATTTGGAAAACAACTTGAGTGCGTCTGCAACGATGTCGCTACCGCCGTCTCAGGTCGCAGCCGAGGGGTGGTTCCGGGGCTACTCGCTTTCTGATCCGCCGAAAGGGTCTCCGACCGCGTCAGGCGGAGACGCTCTCGCGATGCCAGCCCGGATCGACGCCGGTGCGCTCGATCCGGCGGGAACGACAGGCCGGGCAGTAGTCGGGCGTCTCGTCTTCGGTTCGGGGGACGTAGACCGCGCCGCCACATTCCACGCACGCGTCGTCGACGACCGTCGTGCAGTCCGCACAGAGGTTGAAGTCGTCGACCGTGAGTTCGCGCAGGGGTTCGAGTTGTTTATCCAAGAGGTACTCGTCGATGACCGCCTGACAGTTGTGGCACGGTTGCATGTCGATCCGATTTGTACCATGTGACCGCATACCAAATACCTGACGCCCGCGGTAGCACTCGCCCGCCACAAGTTTCGATCCCAGTCGCTTTTCGACCAGTCGTCGAACCCCTGTCGCGCGTAGCGCGCTCCGCGGTGGAACATTTACTCGCTCGGCGTCGTATCTACGGTATGCTCGACGTAGGCGAGACGGCGCCGGAGTTCGCGCTGCCGAAAGCGGGCGGTGAGGCGTACAACGATATCGAACCGTTCGCGCTCACCGAGGCGCTCGGCGACGGGCCGGTCGTCCTGGCGTTCTTCCCTGCGGCGTTCACCAGCGGCTGTACGGCCGAGATGTGCACATTCCGAGACTCGATGCACCGCTTCGACGAGCTGGACGCCGGCGTGTACGGGATCAGCGTCGACCTCCCGCCGGCCCAGAACGTCTGGATCATGCGCGAGGAACTCAATTTCCCGATGCTCTCGGACTGGGACCACGAGGTCATCCGCGAGTACGGCGTCGTCGACCCCGAGATGTACGATCTGTTTGAGGCGGCCGAACGGAGCATCTTCGTCCTCGACGACGCCGGGACGGTCACCTATCGGTGGGTCGAAGACGAGGGGGAGACGGACTTCGCAGCCGTGATCGAGGACGTGCGGGAAGCCGTGGCCGAGACAGCACGTCCCTGAGTTCATAGAGGCCGTATCCGTTGGCAGCAGCTGTTCGCAAGAAATATAATATTTTTTATATGTAGTCCCGGGCGGATTCGCGTCGGAAAGGTATTAATCCTAATCCTCTGAAGTCCCGACCAAGCGTGCCATCGGTCAACGACCCGAACAATGATAAAACCCGCCTACAGAACAGACTCGAAGACATCCAAGAGCTCCCTCGGAACGATCGGAAGCTCGTCGAACTCTGGCTAAACAACGAACTCGAATCCTTAGCTGAATCCACACAAGAACGCCACATTGCCCGCCTACTCACCGTCCGCGAACACCTCCGAACTTCACCAAACAAAGAAGACGATGAAGGTGAGGAACTTACTGAAGAGGAAATCGAAGAGCGTCGAATTCCTCTGGGCGAAGCCGACAAATTCGATTGGACAAGCGCAATCAGCCAGATCGCACGCGAACGCGATCTCACCGACGGTTCCAAGCGGAACTACCAGAAAGCAGTTAGATCGTTCCTCGGCGAAGTCGAAAACGACGTACCCGCAAACAAAGACGACATATCCCTCGCAACCGACGACTCTGGCGGGAAAATCGACGAGGACGACATCCTTTCGCCGGAGGAGGTGCGCGTGCTGATTTCGGAAACTAGCAACCGAATTCGGGACAAAGCCATGTTCTCCGTCCTGATTGACCTCGGCCTCAGAATCGGTGCCTTATGCGCTCTACGCGTCCAAGACTTTGAGTACGAGGAGGGAGCAGCTGTCGGTGAAATCAGCCTGAACGAGCAAGCGCTGGGACAGAAAGGAAGTGAAGGGCGCACCCACGTCGCTACTTTCTCTGCTGGCTACGTCCGGTCGTACCTTCGGAACGAGCATCCCCGCCCTGACGATGACGAAGCACCTCTATTCCACAAAATAGGCCGCCATTGGGACAGGAACGATCCAGATGATGACGGTTCCATTTCACCCCCGATTTTCAGACGGAGAATGAAGCGTCTGGCGCGAGATTACGATATCGAGGAGAGCAAACTTCATCCACATAACTTGAAACACGCAGCGGTGACGATTTGGGCACTCAGAGGGATGAGCGACCGAGAAATCGAGTATCGAGCAGGGTGGGCGCGGGAGAGCGGGCAGTTGAAGCGTTACGAGCACTTGACGGGTGAGGACGTCAACAGCCAAATCCTCGACACCTTCGGTATAGAGGCTGAAAACGACGATGCGCGCAGTATCTCTCCGATCGAGAATTGCCCGAACTGCAACGTCTCCGTCGATACCGGCATGCGCTACTGCCCTCGATGCGGTCAACAACTAGAACAGGATATGCGTCCGCAGTGGTTCGTCGATTACCTCGATACGTACGGCGAGGATGACGCGCTCGCCGAAACCCTCCTTGATTCCCCCTCGCAAATCGTTCGAGATCCAGCCGACCTTTCCGAGAGTCTGAAATCGACGCACCAAGACAAGATCGAGAGCGTCGTCGGGCACTCCCTGATGGGTTCTGCCAGCCCTACCGACGATGAGACCGTGCCGATATCACTCCCGTATGCCGGCGATGACGGCGAAACAACAGTCTATGTGCCGTTCGGAACACTGAAAGAACATGGTGGCGACAATCTCGCCGTCAAGCGTACCGACGATGGGCTACACTCACTACTTGACCCAGATGGGAACGTAGTTGCGACGGTAGACCCGCTCGGTATCGACTAAGCGCTACTCACTCTCGCTCGCCGACTCCTTCAGTTCCTCTTCAAGCTCTTCGCGCCCTTTCTTGAACTCGCCAATAGCCTGTCCACTGCTGCGTGCGAGCTTCGGGATTTTGTTCGCACCAAACAGCAACACCGCTAGCAGGAGAATCACGAGCATTTCTGGCCCACCGGGCAATCCGCCAACGAACATTACAGTATTTTGTATCATGATAGAAATTCATTCTTCGTTGCCAATAACCCTGACTGCATAACAACAAATAGTCCCGGACACTGCCGGGAGAGGGGGAGGGGGTATCCAACCGCCAATCGCACGCAAGCGCGCGGCGAGCGCGCACGCGAGCAAGGACGTTAACTCCCAGACTCGGAGTTCTCTCGTCGCTCCCTCGCTTCCTCAACATCCGCCCTACGATGATTCACGCACAGGACAGGGTCATCCTCCGGTGTAATCGCGTCGTTTCCACAAACGTTACCTGAGCGCTTCGAAAGCGCCCAGCACTCCGGCTTTTTATTCACACTCGACCCACTGTCTCCCTCCTCGTCGTCGAACGTGAAGTGACCCTTGTCACCAATCGATTCGTAGTCAATCGCGGTTTCTTTGATGTTTCCGAGCCGGAACAGCACGTTCTTGATTTGCATCCACCCGGCCTGATCCTCTTCGAGACCAGCCCCGATTTCCGCCTTGTACTTGCTCTCCTTGAGACAGAACAGCACCATTCGACGGACGTCCTTCGGGATGTCCTTCCCTGTGTGGCCAATCAGGATCAGGTGGCACTCGTACTTCCGGAGCAGCTTAATGAGGCGAGAGAGCGCCCGGCCAGCGTTGATATCGTCGAACTGGAGGACTTGCGCCGCTTCGTCCCAGAGGAACACCTTCGTCCCGTCCGTTGCTTCCAGCCAGTCTTCGAGTTCTGTCCACGACTGTACGTCGTCGAACGGGTCAGTCGTGTTGTTCGACGCTGCCGTGAGCCCACCGTACTCACTGTGCACCAGCTCACCGCCTTCGATGAGGGTGTAGGCTGTGTCAGTCTTCCCGACACCCGTTGGGCCGGTAGGTGGAGGCGGGGCGTAGATGACAAGATTGAGCATGTGGTCTCTGTCCTGTGGCTTCCACAGCTCCTCCATCTTATCGCGGAAGGTTACCGTGGATGCATCGACGCGATCTTGAGAGATTCCGTTTGCGTGACTCATCACGCTCAAATTCCCGTATTCGACCGCTTTGTTGATCTTCTTCGAAACTGCCTGCATCAGTAGTTCCTGGTAGCGGTCGGTGTCTTCAGCATCCTCTACCGACCGCTTGAACGACAGCAAGTATTCGAGGTCTTGCTGCTCGAGCAGTCCGGCCTCGGCGAGCGCGGGTAGGTCACCACGAGCAAGGGCTTCACGCAGTTCCGCTGACACCCACCGGTCGTCACTACTCATCACGACTCACCCCTTGGGAGGCACCGGACGTGTTGTCGGCAGTGTTCAGGTCTTCCATCTGCCGGTCAACTTCGTCCTCGATAATCTCCACCATCGTTTTGCCGTCCTCAAGCTCTCGCAGCTCGGGCACAGCGTCCATCACTTCGTCCTTAATGCCTGAACCGCCGTTGAACAGGCTCGACTCCATCGAGTGGTCAGTCAGCTGTTTGTGATGGCGGTGTTCGGCGTTCCGGCCAATCTTCTCGATGTTCGAGTAGATCTTCTCGCCAATACGCGCCCACACGTCGTTCCGACGCCGATTCTCTTCGATACGATTCCGATCCTGCACGATTTCAGCGTCGTCGGCTTCACCGAGCCACGACCCTGTAGCCACGTACCCACTCGCGTCGTCAGGGACGTGTTTGGCGAGTTCTTCGTGCTCGTGACCTTCGGGAGGGTTCTCCGGGATATCGTCGGTGTGCTCGAAGTCAACAACGACGTAGCACATTCGGTTACCAACGGCGAACTCGTAGGGTTCACCGGAGACGATATCGACGTCGTCCCAGAGGTCTGGCGCACCCGTGAACACTCGGATGATGTCCTTCTTCGTGACGTTCACCCGGATAACGAACACTTGGGGAGGGTTCCAGAGTTTCTTCACGAACGCAATCATGTACGGAGCGCTGACGATGCCGATCCCGATTGCAGAGACGATCAGCACCTTCATTTCGTCGCTGATGACGATTTTGTTCCCAAGGAGAATCCACACCCCGAGGAATATCATCGCCAAAGCGACGAGCGCCGCACCTGAGCGGATCTTTGTTTGCTTCAACCCAGCTTTCGCTCGGTCTACGCGAAGCGTCTCCAGCACTTCTTCTCGCGTCGGTGTCGGTTTCTCTCGAATCATGGTTTGTATTCCTTGAGGACGTCAGTCCATCCATTTTGCAGCTTACGCCACCGGTAGTAGGCATACAGCGTCGCTACGAGTAGTGACCCG
The DNA here is from genome assembly GCF_039522665.1 of Natronoarchaeum mannanilyticum. Lineage (NCBI taxonomy): Archaea > Methanobacteriati > Methanobacteriota > Halobacteria > Halobacteriales > Natronoarchaeaceae > Natronoarchaeum > Natronoarchaeum mannanilyticum. The sequence continues at coordinate 326,861 of NZ_BAAADV010000007.1, read as the reverse complement.
AGGGAACCACCGAGGGCTGCCATATACAGGAGCGACGTACGGAGACCATCCTCGAGGAACGGCTCCCCGGGGTTGGACAGGTAGTCAAGGTCAGCACTCGTTCCGACCGTGAGCGTCTTGTCACCTGATTCCTCGGCGGCCTGGATACGGATAACGTTCCGCCCAGAAGACAGCGTCTCTTGGACGTACGTGACGTCACCAGACCCGGAACTCTCGATTGAGTTGGTATCGACGACAGTGACCTGCTGTGGGCGTTCTGAGTCGATTACAATCGTGACTACGTCGCTATCCCAGTCTACCGCAACTACCTCTGTCGCTGGGTCTACGCGGTGGTAGAACCTTGGGACGCACTCTTTCGTCGTGGTGTCTCCGTTGTTCACCGTGACCTGAATGCAATCTTGGCCGCCAGACGCTGCATCGGAGCTTGTCGTCGATTCTCCGCCAGGAATTTCGTCTTTCACTTGTTCTTGAACCGATTCGCCTGTCGTTTCCGTCGTTTGTGTCGTGCTAGCCGAATCTTCTCGCGGTGTCTCTGCTGGAGTAGACGTTGCTGTCGGCGTCGAAGTCGCAGTCGTCGTACTGTTGTTGGAGGGCGCCACAGTCGTCGTGTGTTCGTCGCCTGCGACAACGCCAGTCGCACCGCTCACCGCCAAAATCGCTAGCACAATCACTACATATTGCTTGCTTACGTTCATACGTATCACCAAAAATCAACCCGTTTAGTGGGTCATGCTGGGGAAACCACCCCCTTGGATCGTCCCGATAATCATGTCGATAGCCGGGATGCCGAGTATCTCGGCCAGCACGACCAACCCGACAATCAGGATGATCGGCTTCGCCGCGTCAAGCAGCGACCCCAGGATATCGAACACGAACGGGAGGAGGAACCACATAGCGTGTTCACCTCGTTAGTCCCGTGCGAACACCAGGAGCGCGCCAGCGCCGATAATCGCTACACCGACGCCGAGCAGTTGCTCTTGGCTCAGGGAGGTGCCTCCGTCAGTGCTACCACCACCGCCGGAGTTCGCCTCGTAAATCAGGCCGTGGTTGACCTGCGTGGCGTTCCCGTGGAATTCGACCTTGTAGGCGTCGAACGTGCGATTCCCGTCACCGACGTCGGCTTCAACGAGCGTGGTGTCGCTACCAACCGTGACGGTTTTCGTGGTGAGTTTCGTCGTGTTGCCGTCGGTCTGGTTGATACCGTGCACCGACAGCTCAACGGTTCCACCGTTACTGGAGTTGTGTGCTTCGACGAACGCACTGTAGACGGACTCACCGTCCGTGCGGTTGAGTGTCCACGTCTGCTTCGCGGTGTTCGGGTACGCATCGTTACTGTCAGCGATACCGTCACCGTCAGCATCTGCCATGTATTCGATGCCGCGACCACTGACCGTTGCCGGGCCGTGCGTTTCGATCTGGAAACTCGATGCGTTCACATCGGAGACATCTGTACTGACAGTTGTGGTTGTGGCCGTGTCGATGTCCTTGGACAGCAGCTGCGTTTCGTACGTCCCGTCACCGTCAGTGTCTGCCGACATACTGACCGTCGCATTCCCTGTCGAGGAGTCGAAAGTCGCCGTGAGGTTGTCCGGGCTTTGATCAGCAGTCCCGTCACCGTCAGAGTCGTACACAGCGTCGTGTGTGGTTGTGAACGCAGCGATGGACGGGTACTTGTCGGCACTGTTGAGGTAGCCGTCGTCGTCACTGTCGATGTCAACAGGCACTGCGAGGGAGTAGGACGTGCCGTTGTGGGTGTAGTAGACGACCATCGTCCCGGACGTCATTGAGTCACCCGGATGCGGCCCGTTGGTGAACTCCGTCTCCGTGCCGGCACTAATCGTTGTTCCGGGTTGGATACTGGAGACGACGTTCCCATTTGAGTCTTGGAATTCGACCTTGTCGATGGTCGCGTCGTAGGTACCGCTGTCTTCACTAATTCTGTACTTGATTTCGTGTGTCGAAGGATCACCGTCGGCAGCCGACGCGTCTGCAACAGACACGCTAATTTGGCTGTCCGAGGCGTTCCCTGCTTCTGTCGTGTAAGTCGTTACTGCTGCACTCGCGACGATCGCCATCGACACCACGGAGAGCGTGATGGCGACGACGAGTACGAGTGCGGTGATCTTCTGTGAGTTGTGTTTGTGAGTCATTTTAGTTGTTACCTCCATTGAAGAGATACGCAAGCACTCCCAGACCGCTCACTCCGGCAGCAAGCCCGAGCAGCTGGTCTTGGGAGAGATTGAATCCGTTACTGCTGCCTGAACCACCGCCAACGGTCGCGTTGGTCTGGTTCAGGTCTTGTTGCGCTTTGAGAATCTGCCGCAGCTGCTCGTACAGCCCGGCGGTTGATCTCGTTTGGACGTTGTACGTTCCTGCGGTGACGTTCGTGATTTCCTGGTTGTCCGAGTTCCACATCTTCTCGATTGTGAATTCGTCACCCTTGTCCATCGACAGAATGCCACCGCCGTCGTCTTTCGATTTCGCAAAGACGTACTGGCCGTCTCGACTGACGGAGTACGTCTTCCCGGTCTTCCATGTGACCGAGGTCGATACCTTCGCGGTCACATCAACTTCGATTGACCCCGACCCTTCTGTGACGGAGCCGATGTTGCTGCCGTCGCTGTTGATGACGACGTTCTCGTTCCCTGATTGCCAGGAGATCGAGTAGTCGTCGCCTTCGCTCAGCGTGGTCGAGGTTCCGGAGCTATCGACGTGCCGTACCGTGTACCCGGTACGGTGGTCGAAGTACTCCGAATCGTGCGAGAGAGCGAGCCGGTCACTGAACGTCCAGGAGTCGATGGTTTTGGTTTGCGTCTTTGACGCAGTCATCGTGTCCGGGTCAGCCAGCAAATTCCCTGTGAGGGTCGAGGTAGTCTGGTCGCTGGCGTCGTAATAGCTGATTTTGAACGTCTTGGAAAGGTCACTGCTGTACCCTTCCATCGCAGCCATGAACGCCGCGTACCCGTGGTGGCCGGTGTCGCGCCACGATTGGGCGCTGTTCTGCGCGGCCATGTACGGGTCGATGATATCGTCTGGCTCGATTTCACCGTTCTCGTACGCCTCGTAGGCGTTCTCGCCCATGGTCTGCATCTCATTGGCGAGGGTGATGTAGCGCTCTCGCAGAATGGAGGCGACGTACATCGAGAGATGCTGGCTCTCGCCAATCAGCACGTCGCCGATACCGTCGAGGTTCTCGACGACTGCGAACGGTTGAATCGCCGGATTGTTCGAGTCGTAGGCGTCGTACTCGAACCCGAGAATGTGACCGCCGTTGTTGTCCCACTGATACTGATGCTGGTAACGGAGGGAGTATTCGCCTGTATTCGTGTCCGGTCGTGGATCGGTGATGTGATCACTCAGATCCGACCCGTCGCTAAGTGAGACGCCGTGGAAGTACGGGTGTACGTAGTACCCTTTCAGGGCACTGTCGTGCTGTGCACCGGTGCTGATTGCCTTCGTACTGAAGGTCTCGCCGTTCATCAGCGTGACATCCACGTCAGAGAGACTGTGCAGGTCTTCGTTCAGGTCACCGTCTGTGTCGGTGTAGAACCAGATGTGAGGGTCACTGATACCCTCATGAGTGACTTGCAGGTCTCGAATCGAGTGCAGTTTCGCGTAGGCTTCCTCGAGCGCGACGAGGAAGTTCTTCTCGAACACTGCCCCGGCGTCGAACGTCGCTTGCCGGGCTTTCAGACCGGACGTGGATACTCCGGCGTCGTTCTGCATTGCCTCGTATACGGCCCATTTGGCGTCAGCGACTGCTTTGTGCTGACCCAGCTGAATCGAGTTGTAGTTCTCTTTGATGAGCGCTTGTAGGGTGCGCTTGATTTGCTGCACGTACGCGTAGTGGTCGAGTTCCATCTGTTGCGCCGTGCGTTCGCTGATTTCCTGCTGGTATTGACCGTACAGGAACTCGCCGGCTTCCTTGGCGATTGGGCCGATGGCGGTGTATCCGAGTGCTTTCGCGGATGCGGTGGCGTTGTCGCCGCCGAATCCGAATCCGTCAAGCCAGTCACCATCACTGTCGCTGGTGGACGTGGTGGTGCTTTCAGCAGCAGCGGTTCCGGAGGCTACGCCACCGGTCATTGCGGCTGCTGATGTCACACCGACGCCTTTCAGGAAGGTTCGGCGGTCGGTTCCGCGTTCGTTTTCGTTGGTCGATTCACTATTCATAGTTCGATTCACCCGAGGTAGGAAATGCTGCCTACTGCTGCGGTGTAGAGCACGAACACTGGCAGGCCAATCATGTCGCTGCCGGTGATTGCGCTCTGTACTTCGGGTACCCAGGAGCTGATGACCATCACGAACAGTGTCGCGCCGAGGAGGGCGCGTTGTTCTGTTGCGAGGTCTGTTGGGTCGAGTTCGTTCGTCGCACCGATCACCACGATGGAGATGATGCTGACGAGGAACGCAGCGGTGACTTCGAACCCGACGAGGGTTGTGAGGACTGCGCTGAAGTCGAACCCGAAGAGGGTGAATGTGCCGATGCCTGTCGTGAGGACGCCCATTAGCGTGTAGATGGCGATGAATGGGACGTCGATTCCGTCGATTTGTTTGCTTACCATGTTTTGTTCTGTTGTTTTGGCCGACTGAGTCTCGCTGTGTTCCGTCAGTTTGGAGGGCTGTCGGAGCGGGGCGACTGTATCAACATTTCAAAAGAGTATCTGATTGAATTAAAGGCTTATGCGTAGGTAATAGAACTGGGTGGTAATCGTCGTCGACAACGGTTTGGTAAGACTCGATTCGACCCCCTCGAACCAGTATCAGCGGTCTTTCAAATCAAAATATTATAACCCCACAGCACCCGCACCGCAGAAACCGCCCGGCTAGTACTCGCTACCAATGTGACAGGGGCAAAACACCGCGTAGATCGGGAGATTCTGCCGAATTGAGCGCTCGATGTGGTCGCGACAACGGTAGTGACGGCGCACCATCTTTAAATACGACCTGCTGAACGTGCGATATATTCGCAGAACAACCCTGTTCCTCCCAAATACACCCCGAAGTCACGTCGCTACATTTGTTGCCGATTTCAATATACCGTTGATTAACCCGGAATCTTCGGAGAACGACGCCCGTTCTCGAAAATACTCGCGCGGATCACCGCCAAAACCCGCTCAAATGGAACCAAGGAATAGGGTACCATGCAGAAATACAGACTGGAAACGACGGTGTCCACCAGAAGCCAAGGGGGTACAGACGCGAGCCCCAAACGCTACATCAAATAACTGAAAAGAACTAGCCGGCGAACGTCAGTCGTCGGCCTGAACGAAGTCGCGCAGATCCGCCGTCACACCGACAACACTCTCGTCACCATCACCGCCAAGGTACAGCATACCCTCGTCGAGCAGGCGGTCGAGGATTTCATCCACACGGTCACCTTCCATCGGATGTTCCTCACCCTTGATAGCTGCGCGCTTGACACCAGTCATAATCCCGTCTGAGAGCTCCCAGACGGTGCTTGCGACCTGATGTTCGATGCCACTGGAATCAGACGGCGTCTCACCAGTGTTGTCAGACTCGCTCTGAGACGCTTCTGACGAGCTTTCCTCAGTAGAGGTAGTGTCTTCCCCAGAGCCATCGTCGTTATCGTCGCTACTGTCCGATGAACTGTCTTCATTGGCAGGATCGTCGTCAGCGTCTGGCCCATCCGTGTCTGTTTCACGGCCACCATCAGCCACGGCATCCATGGCCTGGTTCTCTCCCGCATCAGCGTGCGACGTGTGACCAACGCCTTGCTGGATGGTCTCCGCTTCGGTCACTCCCTGCACGACCTCGAGCTGGATGGCGTCGTTATACGAGCTGACCCGCACGTCCTTCAGCACGTAGTACTCGTCTTCTTCAAGCGAATCGTCGAGACTCGCCCCCATCCAGTCAACGATATCGACCGTTCCAGTCGCGTCCGACACCGCCCCTTGCTCGGTTGGGCCACTCTCGCTCATGGGTTCACGCCACGACAGGCACTGCACCGTAACTGTCGCATACGGATTCCCGCTCGTCGAAAGTTCTGAGATAGGCGTCGCAGCCGCCTCAAGCGACTGCTCTTCAACGACCGGTTCGTCCCCCAACCCGAACGCTCTCAGGTTGAAGTCCAGAGTGTCCGCAGCGTGTTCTGGATCAATGCGAGCGCAGCGGTTCAGTGGCGGCGTCACCTGCGAGTGAGTAACGACGTAGCTGTCGTTCTTATCCGCGTGTTCTTGCATATGGTCACGATAGTCAGAAGCACTGTTCAACAAGTCAACACCGGTGATATCATGGTCACGGGCGTATTTCGACACCGCATCATGCACAGACGGCAGATGGAACGCCAGTTGTTCATCTGGCGCACCTTCATTCACCACCGTATAGTGCGTCCCTCGCTCAAGATAATCTGCCTGCGAAGCACGGGAAGCGAGCTCAATGAAGTCATCGAGGTGGTTCTTCCGACCATCTTCGCGGGCACCCATTTCGTCTGCACTGTAGAGAATCGCTTCATCAAGCTCGTCAGGGGATGGGATAACATCCGCAGACGCATCGGCTTCCTCAGCCATCGATTCTGCGAACTTCTCAGCAAGCGTGATACCGAAGTGAATCGTCTGAAGCCCTTGACGTGGCAGTGACTCCATTCCCTCGATACCAGCGGTCTCCAAGAGATCGGCAACGTGTTCCTTCGACTCCCGCCAGAGAGAACGGAGTTCGCTCTCATCGAGACTGAGAACAAACTGGATGTATGCGAACGCGTGCTGCGATAGGTCGCGTTCCTGAGGATAGCGCAGATCGCCGCTCTCACCGCGATAGTCCTTGCCGGTGAGCTTCGAGAACGCGATGTTCATCTCAGAGCCTTCTTCCTGCACGTTCTTCAGGAACCGTGTCACGATACTCCGCCGTTCTTCCGCAGACCCTTGCAGACGCTGCTCCCCCGACACCATAACAGGAGCCTTCACTGGATACTGGTTGGTCGTCTGACTTTGTGTCCCCCGTGATGCTTGGTTCCCCTTAGTTGCATCACGCAGCAAGTTCTGGAACCGGTCAACCTCGTAATCCTTCAGGTCTGACGGCTTGTACTCGTCAAACCACAATGGCACCGAGCGAGTGGACGAGAACGACTGCACCATCGCAAATTTCGTGTCGTCAACCTTCATCGGTTCACCATTCAGCCCCACCATCTCTGACAGAATACTGAGAGAGGTTGACTTTCCACTCCCTGTTTCGCCCGACACGTGAACAGAATTAAACTCGCCTTCCCAGGACTGGATGTAGGGGCGTACGGGAGTCGTATACAGCCAACCAAGCACAGGGAGGAACCGCTCAGTGTTCCGCATCGACGTCACAAGGTCGATGATATCCAGCACTTCATCGGCATCGTACTCCGTGTGCGTGTCCGGGTCGAGATCCCAGGATGCTTCCGGGGTCGAACCACCGTCAATCAACACCGATTCAGGGTCGTCCGTCCAGCCGCCTTCGGTCAGGACACCGTTCGGAGTCAGGAATTCACCTGTTTCCGGGTTCAGTCCCAGGTAATTCACGCCCTGCCGAACGGGAGCATCTTGGGAGCCGACAAGCTTCCGCAGTTCATCGAGGTGGTTGCGCTTAGCACTCCCGCTCCATGTGGTCGTAATCCCGGTCACAACGTTGTTCTTGAATTTCCGAACGTCGTTGAACACCGTCGCCGGTACCGTCACCTCGTAGCTCTCCTCGCCAGTCGAGGGAATCACGCGCAGTTCGATCAGGCGCTCCCCCTCCTCGAACAAGTAGGAGAGAGCCTCAAGGCGGAAGTTCGCCACCTCACGCCAAACATATTCTGTTGACCCGTCGTCGCGCTTGACTTCATCGTACCAACCGCACGTGTTCCCGTCGAACTGAAGGTCACTCGCGGAGTGGAACCCTTCACTCGAACCGCCCGACGTGCCAGACGTCTTCGGGGAAGGAGCACTACCGTGGTACTCGATACTACACGTACACGACTCGCCAGCGGCGAGAATCCCGTGCTCGCGCAGCGTACTGATGGCCGGCGGCACCAAAGCACCGTTATCCAGCTTCCGAGCCAGTTTCTTCAGATGGTCGCGCGTCAGCTGCTCGTCGAACTCAGTACCGTGCGGCGCGAACTCCCCGAAGTGCTCAGTCACATCATCGACACTGTAGCCAGCGGCGAGCCCGAGCATACCCGCGAACGTGTCGATTTTGAACGCGTTCGGGTGCTCCTCACGCGCTTCTGAGGAACGGAATGAGAGCGCCGAGTAGTAGCACGTCGGCATCTCGTCAGGCGCTTCTCCGCGCTCGAAATCAACGTCGAGCGGGTCGCTTGGGTCGTGCTCGCCGATAGGTTCACCACCAATATTGACACGGTCGAGCACCTCACCCACAGAGAAGAACACCGGGATTTCGGTGTCGTTCACCAAATCATAGTCTGAGCCTTCACAGCCAGGGATGTTGCGGGGTGCCACAACGTGGGACTTCGTTGCACTACCCTGAAGGTCGATCCACGGGTGTACAAGGTCAATATCTGCTTCCTTCACTGATTCGTGAAGCGCGAAGTAGACGTGCACTCCACCGTTTTGCGACTTGACGATCGGTGTATCCTCTGCATCAGTAACGACGATGTCGTCTACATCGTAGTCGTCCGATTTGTGAATGTCAATATCCAAGATGAACGTGTACCAGTCGTGACCATCAGGAGCATCGATACCGACGACCCCCCATTCATCATGATCTGACTCGCACACTTCTTCGTGCATGTACACATCGTCTGCATCCTCGAAGTCCTGCGAATATCCACCCCACGCGTCAATGGGCTGTTTCTTACCGTCAGCAACGCGGATGTACCGCAGTTCGTCGTAGTTGAAGTCGAGATCGGCGTCGGCACCGCCGTCGGTCACCACGCGGTGACCGGTTTGTTCGTCTGTGTTGGTTGTTGTCGATTCGTCTGTGTCGTGCTGGGAGACGCTAAAGTCCCCCAGGGAGGTTTGTGCGTTCATATTCCATCACCATGAGGCGTCGTCACGGGGAGTGCAGCCCCGCTGACCTCACTTACCATCAGGTATTCCCTGGGAGCATAAAACACTTAGGCAGATTGACCTGTCCTTCCAGTGTACACCTTCGCTTCCAGTGTACACTCCCACTTCCAGTGTATCCAGTCTGACCGACTGTGAACCGAACTACGCGTTTAACACCCCGGTGTTAAATCAGAAAGCGCAAGATAGCAGACGGATTCGACCCCCAGTTAACGCATTTAACACCAAATCTGAACCCCGTGTAGGTACAGAGAGAAACAGAGAGCGAGACAGAGACAGAGAGTCGGACGAGAACTCATACACACCCCTCTCAGTTGGTGTTAAATGTGTTAAATGCGTTAAGACCGCCTCGCCGCCTGGTGGTTTTGAGTTTAACACCTCCCCGATTCTCGGTGTGAACTGCGTTAAATCAGTGATAGGGATACTGACTTAACCCGTCAACAACATATGTTCAGTCGGGACGACTGATCGTCGTTCCAGGCCCGTCGTCAGAAAAGATGATTCCATCACCATGAGGCGGGCACCCTGGGCGGGAGTAGTGCCCCGCCCGACTCGATACGTAGTAGAGGCGTCTGTACGGTGTATGAACCGTCGATATCGCCCCTGCCTTTAAGTGCGCGGAAGTGTTACTTGATAGTGAAGTGGGTTAGCCGCTTCGCATCACCATGATGCGTGCTTGGTGGGAGTAGTGCCCCACCGATTTCTCGTTTTGACTCAACTCGCTACCGGCAGGTAGGCGTTCGCCGGCTAGTATTTCTTCTATACTTATTCGCGTGGAATTTATTGGTGTGCGAGACATATCATCACATGCCCACAGAGCTGGGCCTTGACAGGATCACGTCACAGATAATTGCCGCCCTCGAACTGTTCGTTTGGTTTCCGTTCTCCCTCTCTTGAGGGAGTTTCATGCTAGCTTCAACGTAGCTGGTCTGGATTCTCACATACCCCTTTCTCTTTCGCTGTTCTCGATGCACTCCTCGTTTCGTTACTGTGCAAGCGCACACCTGACTTCGTCACTTGGTAAGACCCGACCTCGCTTCACGACTGTATAAAGACACGCTCGAATAGGCACAGGGCGTTTCGTGACTGACGCTATCTTCCCCAGTCCCTACAATTAAGACTAGCCGGTGACACGATGCTGGTGGGACGGCCTGTTTCGCGTGCGACTGCTCCAGGTCGTGTACGTTATCATTGGTGGCCGTCCCGCTCCTTCCCACAGTGTTAACCCTCGCCACGCCCTATATTACCATACTATACCATCGATGAATAATACACATAACCAAACAGCAGTCGACATAGATCCCAACCCTGACCGCGAGCCACTGCGGTGCGACAACTGCGGCGACCGTGCCGGACTCGACCTCCTCGATTCCTGGCTCGCTCCTGACCGCGATATCGACCCGTGGACGTGCCCGGAATGTCGCATAGACTGACTCGCCCCTTGTTTTGGCGGTCGTGGATGGTGGTTTCCTCCCGTCGAACCCGGGGTTAGACTCGACGTAAGTCTCCTTCCACCCGGTTTAGACCAATCGTATACATGAACCTGACCAACTCAACAGAAGCTATGGCCGGTCGGTCGCTCGAAGAAGAAATGCTGCGCGCGGTCGCCTACCATCACCCTATCGACCACCACAAACTCAAAGCCGTGCTCGCGGATCGTCGCGGAGAGTTCGACCTCGAGACGTTCCGTACTGCTCGAAGCAACCTAACCGAACTCGGGATGATAGAGCATCCGCTGATGGATGAGCACTACTACTTGACTGAGGAAGGGTGGCGGGCGCTCGGTGCTGAAACGCCGCTCGAGACGGACGAGACCTGGTCTACAGTCTTATACTAGCCGGTCGCGCAGGCTCGGTCAGACCGTAGTGATGAGCCTGCTTGACCGTCTACAAGAAGCAGTATCGCAGCAACCACAGGATGAACCGGCGAGCGCCAGCATCCCCCGCACTGAGGTATATTCGCTATTGCAGAATGAGCGTCGCCGTCACATCATCCGGTACCTCGCCGAGCACGACGACGATGAAGTCGCTGTGAGCGAGATTGCTGACCACCTTGCAGAACTCGGTGACGACAGAACGAACTGCTACGTATCCGCCATACAGCAGCACTGCCCCCGGATGTCTCCGTCAGTGGTTGAGTTCGACGAGCAAAGCAAGAGCGTGCGTATTCGTCCCGAATTGTACGTCGTCGCGGACGTGATGGAGGCGGTCGAGGAAACTCTCGACTAGCGCTCGCCGGTGGGTGCTGGCCGGACGTCGCGCCACCGGAACCACATTGAGTCTCCCCCAGCCTCCACCCGGTACTCAATACTATCGCGTTCGTCGCCGGTTTCCTGGCCAGCATCGTCCTCGCGGACGTCGACAACGGTACCGAAGGTACCGTGCCAGCGTGCGTGATCCGGATCGTCCGTGTCCGGGATGTCGATGCGCACGCGGTCTCCCTCGGTAAATCGGTTCATGCGAGGTCTTCCTCCTCGATTCGCTCCCAGATATGCTGGCCGTAGTCCGTCAGTCGGAACAGCTTCCCTGGGTGTTCATCCGCCACAAGTTCGACCATATCGCGTTCCCGTAGCTCTCGCATCCCACGCGAAATGTTCGGGTAGCGGATGTCGTACTCGTTTTTGATTTGCTTCGGATACCCAATCCCATCAGACAGGTGCTCAAGGATGTAAATCCGGTATTTACTGTTGAGTACCCAGCGTATGTCGGCCAGCTCTTCGTCCATTAGTCGATGCTTGTTGTTGGCCTAGCGCCGGTGCTATAAGTACCTCCGAAAGGGGTATCATCTACTTATCACTTCTAGTCAATACTGTTATATGAGGGCGTCGGGAAGGGATGAGTTGAAGGAGGATAACGCACGGAGTTACACACAATGGGATATGAGCTTATCAACGCCAACTCATTCAACGAGTTAGAGAGTTGGCCAGAAACCACCGACCCCGACGCCAACTGGGACAACGGCGGTGGTGTCCACGCCATCGTCACCGACCCACCGTACGGCGTCATCGAATTCATGGAAGAGAACGTCGAGAAGATGCGAGAGGGCTCCGGCGGTGTCTGGCGTATCCCGCCCGAACTCGACGGGAACAAACGTAATCCACTCCCTCGATTCACTGTTCTCACCGACGAGGACAAAGAGATGCTCAAGGAGTTCTTCCGGAAATTCGGCGAACTCGCAAATAAAGTTCTGCGTCCCGGCGGACACATCTTCATCGCCTCCACGCAACTCCTGATGCACCTCGTGTCCGAAGGGTTCGACGAAGCCGGCCTCGAACGCCGAGACGTGCTCGTTCGCGAAACCAAAACGCTGCGCGGCGGAGATCGCCCGAAGGGTGCGCACGACCACCCTGAGTATTCGATGGTGTCGTCGATGCCGCGTGTATACTGGGAACCGTGGCTACTCTACCGGAAACCGTTTGACAACAAACTCAAAGAGAACCTCTCAGAGTGGCAGACCGGCGGGCTTCGACGCGAATCCGAAGACCGCCCCTTCACCGACCTGCTCGAAGACGGGAAGACCGGGAAACGTGAACGCGAAATAACCGCCGCTGCCAACCCCGAAGGCGACGACTCGCACCCGAACGTAAAGCCCCAGTCATTGATGCGCGAGCTCTGTCACGCAGCACTCCCGCTGAAGGAAGGCGTGATTCTCGACCCGTTCATGGGGAGTGGCGCGACCGTCGCGGCTGCCGACGCTATCGGGTACGACGCGGTCGGGATCGAACTCGACGAGTCGTACTACCAGATGGCCGAAGAAGCAATCCCGAAGTTCACCGAAATCTCGACGCCTATCGAGCAGCGCGACGATATTCGGAAAACGAAGGCTGCGCAAGAGTCGACGTCGCTCACCGACTTCAACTAACGAGTGAGTCGTTGGTCGGCGTGAACGACCACTCCAGTGTGTCCGGGTGCACGTCTACGTACCCTACCTGTGTTGTCTCATCTAGCTGGGGCAGGTCGAGTGTTTCTCTGACGTGTGACTCGACAGATAACGTTTCGAGACGCCAGTCCTGGGTATCCACGAACGCTGCCGTTGAGTCCTCGTCGAGTACTTCGATAGACCGCAGTGCACCGTGGTTGCGCTGTTGAACCTGCACCTTGACCATGAACCGATGCGTGTCATCGTCCATTTGTTTAGTCGCCGCAGTCTTCGGAGCCACCTTGATGCATTGTGACTCCGCGAGCGTTTTTGAAGATTTGACCGCAGTCATCGCACACGTTCGACCCATCCTCGTCCGGTAGTATCGCAGGGTTCTCCTCTCGATATACTGGGTCAAACCGTGCGTGGTTCTGTCGGTACTGTCTGTTCCAATCAGCGTTGTTCCCTTGCACGAGCCCAGACTCCATCTCGTATACTGGGTTCTTCCGGAGTTCGTGCATCCCTTCCTTCGGAAGGTCACTCGTATTCGTACGGTTCGATCCGTCCGCGTCGCGATACACCCAGTCGTCGTGATCCATCGACGCGCACAACACCTGCGTGAACTCAATAGGTGCAACGTCAGCAGGCGTTTCGTCTTCAGCGTTAATCTGGTAGTGAATCCCGATTAGCCACTCTTCGACGTTGTGATGGGCGTAAAACGTCGTGTCTTGTGACGACTTCACTTCCAAGCCCGGCCCTGCCCCTTCTTTGTCTTTGACAGCAAGGCTCGGCCACTCGTACTCACCGCCAGTATGCAGGAGATCAGGGTAGCCATCGTCCATCTGGTTCGCTTCAAGCGAGCCCATCTCTTCTGCAAGTTCGAGGGTGAACCTGTGACCGAGGAACCCGCCAATAGCGTTGTTCGCGCGGAACTGCTGGTGGAACCTGCCATAGTCGTTTTCCAGGTGCCACTCGTTCACTTCGTGCCAGTAGTCGTACACCTCCTGAATCGCGTTCGTGACGTGCTCCGGCGTGACCCCGTACGGCAATTCCGCGTCTGGGTTAACAAACCGGTCTTTGACCTCTGGTCGCTTCATACGTCGAGACTCGATTGCTCCGTCACGTACTCAGGATGCTCCTCCGCGAACACCGGGTCAAACTGCGCCTGCATCTCCCGATACCGCTGCTTCGGTTCCGCACGCCCGGTGATCGCTTCGGGCTTCTGGTAGATAGGGTTGCTACGCAGTTTATCCATCCCGTTCGCAATGATACTGCTGGTAATTGTCCGGCGTGAATCGTTGCTCCGCCCACTATGGTTCCAGTCTTCTTCCTCGAGCTTCGCCGACAGCACTTGGATGATTTCTACGTCGTCCATCTCTTCCGGTGGCACGTCTCGGTCGATGGAGGCGTAGCGGAAGATAACGAACCAGGCGGATTCGTTGTTGTGAGCTTGCCAGCCGCCGTTTTGCTGACTGCATTTCGTCTCGATGCCTTCGTCACCGTGGTGGACGCGGTAGTCTTTTGCCTCGTATTCTTCGTTCTCGACAGGGAGGATGTCGGGGAAGCCGTCTTGTTTCTGGTTTTTGATGAGCTTAGGGCTGGCTTCAGCGAGGTTGTCGGTGAGGATGTCGCCGACGAAGTCAGAGAGGGCGTTGTTTGCGCGCAGGAGGTTTTCGATACTGTGGTGGCCTTCACTGTGGAGGAAGTCGTTAATTCCGTTGTACAGATCGTACCATTCTTTGATTGCTTCGGCGACTTCGTCGGGGTGGACTCCGTAGGGGAGGTCTGCGTCGGGGTTGAAATATCGCTCCTTGAATTCCGGATTCGACATATCCCAACGAACCGACGGCTTACATAGGTAAGTTGCTCTAATCGGGATATTGGAGAACTATCGTTGGGTTATCAGAATATATTGAGAAAGTGTCTTTTGTCGACGTCGACGGAGAGGTTAGTCGCGTCGTATCCAGATGGCAGTGGTTGCGTTCGGTTTCTGCTTCTCAACCCGCCCCTGTTCCGCCAGCGTGTCTAGGTATTTGCGGGTGGTGCGTTGTGCGATGTCGGTTTTGTCGGCGAGCGCCGACGTGCTGTAGATCTCGTCGGGCTCCATCACTTCGAGGATGTCATGTGGGGAACTATCGTTGTCGAATCGTCCGTTTTTGGTGCTTCTCGTACGTTCCATGCCCTATTTTCGTTCCTACGTAGGGTTAATAATTTTGCCTTGCCTATCTAAGCAAGGTTTAACCCTACCCGAACTTAATTACTATACACGATGGCACGAAACCAAACAACAATCGACCAACTGCACGACACTACCACCACCGACCACCGCGACATGCCCTGCCCGAACTGTGGCAGCAGCAACGTCGATACCCGACAAGGATGTCTCGACTGCGGACACGGCAGCGACTTCCACGACTCTGACGACGACGATGACCCGGACGTGACCGAAACCGACCACGTCACCATCATCGACAACACCGACGACCACCCCACTCTCGAAGAATCACTCCGGGGCACGGACATCATCGTCGCGTAGCGCTAGCCGACCGAACCTGCGGTTCTCAGCCCTTCTGGCAGCACTGTCCGGGTTCGATTCCCGGAAGGGCTCTCCGGCGAGCGTCCCCGCGTTCGCCTCCCTCCCTCCAGTATGTACAAAAAAGAAATCGACGAACGGCGAAAGGCAGAATTGGACGAACACTGCGACGAATGCGGCATCCACGAATGGGCCGCCGACGAACAACACCAAATCAACGGCTCGCGCTGGGTCTGTCGCAGCTGTCACGAAGACGAGTATCAGCCCGGACTTTTCGAAGCCGCAGGTGGTTCACAGTGACGTACGTCGCCGAGACGCCAGTCGAGACCTCCATGGAGTCGGTCGAGTTGGACGTCAAGTATCGACGCGACCGGTTGGTCGTTTGTCTCTCCGGTCGTACCATCGAGTTCTGCCTCGACCGTGACCGGCAGCTGGCCACGCTGGAGACCGACACCCATCAGGACGAGCCCTCCCCGGACGACATCCCGGACAGCGTCGTTCGGCACGTCCTCAATAGCGGATGGCGCCTACCCGTTCCCGGCGAGCGCGACGGAGAACACACGATTTGGACAGGTGAAGAACGATGAGCACGTCTGTCCCGCGCAGCGTCCGAATGGAATCGCAACGTGCAGACCCAAATACCCGATTCAATGCCGGGCAACGTCGCGCGATTCGTGAAGCAATCTGTTACTGCCGAACCGTCGGTGCCCAGTTGGCCGACTACGGTCGCTTGCTTGACCGGATCGAGGACGAATTGGTGTTGACGAAACGCGACCGACACCAACTCCAAGCAGTGCTCAATCGATACGGTCAGGAGTATCTCACCTCGGAAGAACGGCGGATTAACTCGTGGACGAAGTCCGTGCTGTGGGACGCGCACCGACCGTAGTGCCTACTCTTTTGATACATCGGAACCAATCCTGTTGCATGGCCGACCACGAATGCGCGGTCTGCGGCGAGCCCGCGATTCGGCACGAACCCGAGACCGACGAGTGGCTGTGCGATGAACACTCGAAGGAACGGTTCCGGGAGCGTCACGGCTAGCCGGTGCGGAGAGAACGAACGTTCTCTACCAGTGTGGCCACTACTCTATTGCTTCAAGTTGAACTCCCCTGGTAGAATCGCTACAGCGAAACTTCTGACATCGAGTCGATGATGTTGTCCTCTGTCGGTGCCGTCAGGTAGGGCTCGATGGCGTCGTAGGAACTCCAGCCGCCCAACGCCATGACGATGCGTGGAGAGACGCCTTCCTCTACGAGGAGATGCTGCGCCCAGCACCGCCGGAGGTCATGGCTCGAGACGCGCTGATAGTCTGTGTCGCCGGTCTCGTCGGCTGCGCGCTCGGACGCATTCGTGACCCAGTTCTGCACGGTCTTCTTCGACCGCTGAATCAGGGGTTCATCGTCGTCAATGTCCTCCTCGCGGGCATGGCGATGGATTTGCCGCTCCAGATCAACGGGCATCCACGTCTCCCGCTGTTTCCCACCCTCGTACTCGCCGGTCGTGTCTTTCCCCTTCGTGACCTCCAACTCATAGCTACGCCCATCCTTCTTCCGGGAGATGTCACCGGGCGTGACGTGGAGGGTTTCTTCGACGCGCAGTCCACAGTCGCCCATTAGTCGCAGGGCGATTTCTTGCATTCGGGTGTTGGCTTGTCGGGGGATTTCGTTGTATTCGGTGCGACTCATCCAGACGTTGTAGGTACCGTCTTTGTTGCGTTCTGTTCTCATCTTACGTGTTTATCTAGACTTTCGCGCAATAAAACACTTGTCACCGGCTAGACCGTTCGACTCAAACCCCCGAAAACACCCGATTCAATCTCACCACACCCGTTCAGTTGCACGTTTGTACACAAACACGAAAATCTCAGAGCTGTATGAATAGACACAACAACATACTTCACCCGCTACCCTTATACCAATACAAATGACGATCGAGACACTACCATCCAGAGCTCGCCCAGAGGCCCTACTGCGGATATGCGATGCAATAAAGAACGAAACCATCACTCTCGACGAACTGAACAGCCGTCTCCCCCTATCGCAAGAGGACATCCAGCAAAACGTCGAATATGGGTCAAGTCTCGAGTTTCTCAATACCGACGACGAAATCGAACTCACAGAACGCGGACTCACGCTAGCCTACGAAGACGGAATCTCCGACTCTGTCGGCTCACTATTTGTACGAGGAATACGAGATTCCGACCAATACAGCGAACTAACCCAACAGCTCACCGAAGAGACTGACGAGAACGGCGATATCGACCAACAGAAAGTCTGCCAAGTACTCCGTGTCGAATTCGGAGTTGAAATGGATGAAAACGAGCTCAAATCAGCAGTCAACAGCTATTTCCTCACCTTAGAGGCAGCGAGTGTAGGTGAGTACAAACTGGCTCGTGGCGGCTCCCCCTCGAGAATTGAACTACGAGAAGGCATCCGGCTTGCAGACATTACCGAAGACGGAATCGAGGCATTATCAGAAGCAGAGGAAGCAGAGCGGTTAGCCTCAGACGAATTCCCCGCCTTCAGTGACTACGATCCGGAATTGGAAACACGTTGTGTCCCACAATTCCAGTTAGGACTGTACCAGGAGGCGGTGACATCAGCAACAACGGTTTTAGAACATCGAGTAAGAACAGAGGGAGGATACAGCGAGGAAGATCACGGTGAAGACCTCATGGCAAGGGCATTCAATGAAGACGGCGGGCCACTGCAAATGGGTGTCGTAGAAAATGAAAAAGAGGGATTCCGATTCCTATACCAAGGAACCTCGAAAGCCCTCCGAAACCCACCACACCACCGATTACTAGACGATATGGATCAGCAGCAAGCCCGTGACATACTCGGTTTTATCAATCTGCTTCTTACGTTCATCGAAAACCGCGACTGAATCACAACGATAGAACAAGAGTTTTGACAGCACACCATACACTCCATTATATGAGTAGTGGCTCGCAGCGAATCGTCTCTGATTCAGGATTCATCGATAGCGTCCGAGACTTTGGCCTCACAACAAAAGATGCTGTCAAAGAACTGGTAGACAACAGCTTCGACGCCGAGGCAGAAAACATCTGGATAACTATTGATGAACGCGATGATGGCGAGATGTTCCTCATCGTCGAAGACGATGGGGACGGCATCCCCAGAGACGATATGGCCAACTCGCTCTCTTTCGGCGGGAGACTACCATGGCGGCAAGATACCACTGGTAAGTATGGTTTTGGACTCCCTGCGTCAGCCTGTTGTCAATCCGCACGCACAGAAGTCTACTCAAAATTCGTAGACGGGGACGACGAGTTTCACTACAACTATATTGACACTGAGGAGCTGAAACAGAGTGGCATCCAGCTCCCAGACACCACCATAGAAGAACTTCCTGACGAGGAGTACGACCTAGAGCTCGACGAAGACGTGGACAGTGGAACCGTTGTTGTGATGTCCAAACTGATTCGACCCCAATACAGCACCATTGACGGGATGGAACGCAACATCCGGCAGGATCTCGCTGAGTTCCATCGAACTTTCCTTGCTAACGGGAAGAACATCTATGTGAATGGGGTAGAGATCGAGTATTCTGACCCTCTTATGATGATGGAGGGTTCGAACGCTGTTGAGGAGTGCGGAATGTCCGAGGACTACGGAATTGTTGATCCGATTGTGTATGAAGGGGAAGATGGCGAGGAGTTGGAGGTTGAAATCACTCTCGCCAAACTACCCCTCGAATCAATCATCGAACAGGGGGTAGAAGACGAATACAATATTGGGCGTTCAACCCAAGGATTCTATCTGCTTCGAGATGGCCGACAAATCGGCGGTGGACGGTCGCTCCAACTGTATACAAAAACAAACCGGTACAACTACTTCAGGGGTGAGATACGCTTCCCGTCAGAACTAGATGAGAAGTTCGGTGTTCAAACCAACAAAAGTCGGTTCTCTCTTGACCCAGACCTGCGTGAAAAACTGAAGGAACGTCTGGAAGGGATATTAACGAGCCTCGGGAAGGAGATTCAGAAGGAACGGAAAGACGTTCGTGCTGATCTAAATAAGGAAGATGTAGGTAAAGAGTCTACATCTGAACGCATCGCCAACAACACTCTGGGTCGGTTACGTCCAAGCGGATATACGCCATCCGAAGAAGATCTTGAGGAGCAAGAGTCGGAGAAGCAACGGAAAATCGAAGAAATTGAAGAGTCGGATTTGGACGAGGATGAGAAACAACGACGTATTGAATCAATCCGGGAACGGTTCGAGCGCGATCGATATATCAACAAGTCCGTTGAGGTTCTCGGGAGTGGTAATTTCTATGAGATGACGCATAAGGGATCTCAGATGGACGTTACTCTGAACCGTGATCACCCATTCTACCAGCAGGTGTATCAAGAAGCAGAGCTGGAAAACCCTGAGCTTCAGGTCTACCTCGATTTGATTGTGTACACGTTGGCACAGACAGAAGACATGTTCTACACCAACGACGAGGTGCGTCGTTTCTACAGTTCACAAAGGCGGGAATGGTCGAGCGTGATGGCGTCATTCCTTGAGGATGCCGCCGACGAACTAGATGATTAGAGGTTATTGATCGACCTCCTTTTACAGTCAGTCGACGTCGTCTTTCCAATCTGATTATCTACTTCCGACAAATAGGACTGTTTGTACCGGTTTCCTGGCTACAACTCTCTAGTTTGAATCTGGTGAATGTGTTTTGTGACAGCTTTACAGGGGTATACGACACCAAATCAGCCCTCGTCGCGGTCGTCCTCGTCAACGTCCTCCAGAAGCTCTTCAGGAAACTCATCTTTTCCTCCCTCACCGCCCACGACAATGTCTTCGTGGACAGGTTCGTCTGGCCAGCTGGATGTCGTTTCCTTGATTCCCTCGGGATACGGGTCTTTATCGGTCATACCCATAGGTAGAGCGTCCGTGACCAAGACTTACCCGGGGAGAAACAGGGTCAGTCTTCGTCGATCCGCACCGTCAGATATGCCATAATCGCCCCGCCCACCACAAGAATGACCAGCCCGGTCGGATTCGAAATAACCCCATCAACCGTCCCGCAGCCGTACGCGGAGCAAATCTGCCCAGTAGTAACAGCCACGTAGAGGTAGTAGAAGAGAAGGCCCGCGCCGATAACGACGGTTCCGTATTCAACGAGGTCACGACTCATCGCAGTACCTCCGTCGTAACCCACCCACAACCCGGGCACTCGTAGAACAATACACCGCCCTCAACCGTGCGCTTCCGGACGAGGCACGTCTCACACTCTTCGCACCGATGCTCGCTGACCGTTCCACCGACGGCTTCGCACTCGCGAATGCGGTTTTCGTCGAATTCCTCCGTTTCGATGGTGACCGACACGCGCACGGGGTGCTCAAACTGGGGAATGCCGGCGTGTTTCCCGGAAACGAATTCCTTGACGGTATTGTACCAGAATTCGGGGAGTGCATCTACATGCCAGGCGTTCGCGTCGCGAAAGACTCCTTCGTACTCGGCACTACCGTCACTCATCGCTATCACCAGGAAGAGTCACGTAGTGCGATTCTTCAACTCGGAACATCGGCTGACCTTCGTCGAAACTCCGCTCGACATCGAGTCCTCGGAGGGCTTTGTTCAGTTCGTCGCGTGTTTCTGCTTGCTCGATGATGGGGTCAACAACGCTCCCGGGTAGTGATTGGAGCAGCGCGCCATCTCCGATGGCGGTCAGCACGCCGAGCAGTTCGTCAGTCATCATTCATCACCCAGTTGCACACCGGCACCAGAGACAATCGACCCAATCAACGCACCGAGCATCGGGTCAACGCTCATGCCGAAAACTCCATTGTAGAACGTTACAACAGCGTACCCGAAAATCCCGCCGAGGGCGACGGCGACCAATGCTAGTGCAGCAACGGCCAAGAACACGACTGCACCGATGCCGATGATGTCGATGAAGTCTCTCATCGGCTCTCACCGTTGTTGGGGTCGTGGTCGTAGCAGTAGTGATCTCTGTACTTGTAGTGGACGTGCACAGTCATCGTGCGTTCGCACCGACTGCCGTCATCGGTCGAGCCACTGCACTGTACGGTGACTTTCGTCGGGTCGTTAGTCATCGCTCGATACCTCCGTTTGTAGCATCTCGAGTTCCCACTGAGTCGCTTGCAGACGCAGGCCATTCCCAGCGGCGAGACCAGCAGCGATTACAGCCGTGCCTGCCGTAGTATCGCCGATACCGACGAGCCCCAATGCGAGCACCCCAGTGAGCACGACCGTGGCTTTTGATACCCGACGGTGTGTTTCGATGTCGTTGTTAGGGTAGTCAGTCAGCGCAACGTCACTCATCATGCATCACCCGCGGTGTACTGTTCGCCCAGTTCGAGTTCGACAACCTCGTCGGCGAAGTCGCGGATGCTCTTCGGGATGTCGTCGTTGTTGATGCAGAGCATCGTGATCTGTTCGACGTCATGCCGGAGTTCTCGCAGATCCTGGCGTGCTTCGTCCACGTCGTCGATTTTGTCGTGGCGATAGTCGAGTATCAGGTCGAACCGATGGATTAGGTAGTGTGGGCCGTCTTCAGGTGTTTTAGGAGTTGCTTTCATACATATTAATTAGTAACTAAGTGGGTAAAAGCCTCACGCCCCAAACGCGGTCGCTTCTCTCGATTCCAGAAGGGAGCAACGCTATAGCGTTGGTCTAGCCGGCGAGTGCTCGCCGCTCACAGGTAGTGGAGGGGCACACCTCGCTTCGCCACTGCGGGGGAACCGTCTTCGAAATGAACGGGGTGTTGTCGAAATGAAGACCCCATCATCGAAATGAAACTACCACACACCTCGCTTCGTTACTGACGCCTCACAGCTCACAGTCACGGATCACACCGGACTGTGATGTCTCACTGTGACCCGGACAAGTCGCAGTCTCGGCTCACAGACACGGATCACACTCACACGTCACATTCCCAACTCACACCCTCACGTCACAGCCACCGGTCACAGTCCCTCGCGTCTGGCCAACGGCGCGCGCGACACCACCACACCGCGCCGCCGCTCGCCGGCTAGAACTACCGGCAAAATAATCCTCGAAAAAGAGGATTCACACCAAAATGGGTATAGTCCCGGGCGGATTCGAACCGCCGTCATAGGCTCCAAAGGCCCATATGATTGGCCACTACACCACGGGACTTCGCACTCCAAACTACCCGTCGGCGCCACAATAGTGTTACTTTTCTTCCCGGTGATTGCGGCCCGCCCGCATCTGCGAGACAGTCCGACCGAAGGACGCCGCAAGCATCCCGAAAACCTGCTTTTCACGGCCTACGCCGAAGCCACCACAATGGCACAGAATCCGATCGGAACCGCGATCGACAGGGATCGGATGGTCGAACTGGGTCGCGAAGACGGGGCCTTCGTTGTAGACGTCGCCGAACAGGTCGAAACCGCGGACCTCCCCGACGGAGCAGCCGTCGTCTGGCGGCTCCGCAAGGAGGGCGACGTGGCGCGGCTGGCGCTGGTTCCCGTCCCCGAAGACGAGGTGCCCGACGACACCGTCGCCGGCCGCGTCGGCGAAGACGAATCATTGCCGATTCCTCGGTCGCTCATCACCGAGGGGCTGGAACTCGATCCCGAGGCGTACGATCCGGAGAACCCGCTGCTGTTCAAGCCCGGCGAGATCGGCGAGGGCGCGGCCGCCGCCGCGATGCCGACGGGCGCGCCGGCGCCGGCCGCCGATACGGCGCTTGAACTCCAGCCGGTCAGGTTCGCCGACGGGACGCCGTTTCACGACGAGCCGGTCCCCGAGGAGTCGCTGGACAGCGATCCGATCGCGGAGGCCGAACTCGAGCGGGACGCCGACGCCGGGGGCGAACCCCAGTCCGGGACCGTCTCGGCGCCGATCGACTCCTCGTTCGTCAACGAAGTTCTGACGAACCGCGGCGTCGACCGCGAGCAGGTGATCGAAGTTCTCGAAGCCATAGCCCGTCACGACCTGATCGGCCCCGAGGACGACGCCACGGAGTACGACCCGCTGACGGTCGACGACCGGGCCGTGATCGTCGTCGACGCCGACGTCTGGGAGGCCGAAATCGCCCCGGAGGTCGACGTCGAACGCGACGCGCTCGACGCCGCGCGGAAGATCCACCACCGGCAGGCCGCCGACCTGTACGACCGCGCGAACGCCGACGAAGAACGAGAGATCGCCGAGTCGCGCGACGCCGTCGTGGTAAAACGCTGAGAGACGGCGTCGTGGGGACGGGAGCGGTCCCATGCAGCCAACGGTCCGCAACCCGAGTGCTTTTGGCCGCGGGCGACCGACCCAAGCGCGTGCAGATCAGGGGTGAGGTCGCCGACGTCGGCGACGTGCGCGAGATTTCCACGCAGTACGGCGAGCGCGACCTCGCGGAGCTGCGGGTCCGCCGCGAGGTCGATCACGAGCCGGTGACGGTCACGCTGTGGGGCAAGTGGGCCGAGACCGCCGAGTACCTCGAGGAGGGCATGGAGGTGAACGTCACCGACGCCGAGCGCGACGACTACGACGGCGAGGAGCGCTATGCGACCACGGGCGACTCCTACGTCGTCGTCGAGCCATCCTTCCTCGTCGACGTGACCGACGTTCGGTCGTGGGTGCAGTGCCCGCGGATGTACTACCTGAACAAGATTTCGGGCATCCCGCTGAACTACCCCGTCGTCAAGGGGACGATCGTCCACGAGGTGTTCGGCGACCTGCTTCGGGGCCGCGATCTCGACGAAGCCGTCGAGGATCGGGTCGCCGACGCGGGCCTCCAGCTCGGGCTGCTCGGCCGGGACGCCGACGCCGTCGCCGAGGAGGTGCGCCAGAACGCCGCGGCGATCGACGGCTGGCTCGCCCAGGGGACGCTCACCGACGAGGACGAGTGGCGCAGCGAGCAGTTGCTCATCAGCCACCGGTTCGGCATCAAGGGCCGCGCCGACGCCATCCGCCGGGGGATGCCCGTCGAACTCAAGACCGGCAAGAACACGAAGCGCGACCCGCGGTTCCAGGACAAGATTCAGGCCGCGTCCTACGGGCTGATGCTCCACGAGAAGGGCGTCCCGGCCGACACCGGAACGCTGCTATACACCAAGAACACGACGCTCGACCGGGGCGAGGCGACGGGCGATCTCTCGCCCGCGAAGGAGTTCTCGATCGGCCCCGGCCTCCGCGACTTCGTCGTTCGCGCCCGCAACGAGATCGCGGCGATGGAACACGGGATGAGCGTGCCGACGGGTCACGAGGCCGACGCCAAGTGCGAGTACTGCTTCGAGCAGGACGCCTGCATGGTCGTCTCCGGCCGACTCGACCAGGAGTCCAAGGCCGGCCAGATCGGCCGCGCAGTGCCCGACGAGGAACAGGAGTACTTCGAGCGTTTTTACGAACTCCTCGAAACCGAGCGCCGGACGGTCCACGCCGAGTACGCCAAGCTCTGGGAGCAGACAGCCGAAGAGCGGGCCGACGACGACAGGGCGGTGATCGGCCTCGACTTCGTAGGGAAGTCCGAGCTTCCGGGCGGTCGCTGGGAGCTGCGCGCCGAGCGCTCGGGCGACGCCGTCTCGAAGATTCGCGAGGGCGACGTCGTACTCGCGAGCGACGGCGATCCGGTCGACGGCCACGCCGAACTCGGCCGCGTCGAGCGCCTCGGCGCCGACGAGATCGTCGTCACGACCGACGAGCCGGTCGAGTTCTCGCGGATCGACGTCTACCCCTCCGAACTGTCGGTCGACCGGATGCTCACCGCGCTCCACGACGCCGTTCTCAAGGGCGACCCGCGCCGGAAGGACGTGCTGTTCGGGCGCACGGAACCGGAGTTCGACAGCGCCTCCGAGACGTTCATCGACAACAACGACGCGCAGGACGAAGCGGTGCGGAAGGCCGTCACCGCGGAGGACCTCGCGCTGATCCACGGCCCGCCGGGCACCGGCAAGACCTACACGATCGCCCGCGCGGTCCGCGCGATGGTCGAGCGCGGCGAGCGCGTTCTGCTCTCGGCGTTCACCAATCGGGCTGTCGACAACGCGCTCGAAGCCTTGCGCGATCAGGGGTTCGAAGATGTCGTCCGCGTGGGGACGAAAAGCGGCGTCCGCGAGGACATGCGGGATCTGCTGCTCGACGAGTGCGCCGATCCCGACGATCCGGACGACGGCCCGGAGGAGCGCGCCGCGGAACTCGAAGAGGCGCCCGTCGTCGCCGCCACGACCTCCACCTGCGGCTCGCGAGTGATGAGCGAGCAGTCGTTCGACGCCGCCGTCGTCGACGAGGCGTCCCAGCTCACCGAGCCCAACACCCTGGCGGCGATCAACCTCGCCGACCGCTTCGTGCTGGTCGGCGACCACCACCAGCTCCCGCCCGTGGTCAGGAGCGAGACCGAGCTCTCGACGTCGCTGTTCGAGCGCATGATCGACGAGTACCCCGCGGCGTCGGTGATGCTCGACCGCCAGTACCGGATGGCCCAGCGCATCCAGGCGTTCGCCTCGCGGGAGTTCTACGACGGAGAGCTCCGGCCCGCGACGCCCGAGGTCGCCGGCCGAAGCCTGTCCGATCTGGAAGGGATCGACGTCGATACGCTTCCAGCCAACCTCCGGGATCGCGTCGCGATGCTCGACGTCGAGGGCGACGCCGGACGCCACACCGACGCCGTCGAGGCCGAGCGCGTCGCCGAGGCGATCGAGTCGTTCGCCGCGGCGGGCGTCGATCGCGACCGGATCGCCGTGATCGCGCCGTTCCGCGCGCAGGTCGCCGAGATCGACCGGCGCGTTCCGGAGGACGTGGCGGTCGACACGGTCGACCGGTTCCAGGGGTCGAGCAAGGACGTCGTGATCGTCTCGTTCGTCGCGACCGACGACCTCGACAGCCCGATCTTCGAGGACTATCGCCGCGTGAACGTCGCGCTCACGCGCGCCAAGCGCTCGCTGGTGCTGGTCGGCGACGCCGACGCGCTGCGGACCCACGACCGGTACGCCCGGATGGTCGACTGGGCCACGAAGTGACGGATCGACCGACATATGTCGGCGGGACGCCACGGCCCTTCCATGACCGACCCGGATTCGTCGCCGACGATCGAGACGCGCCTCGCGGTAGCCGCGGTCGCCGTCACCACCATCCTCGGCGTCGGCTTCGCGCCGGCCGCCGCGCTGGTCGGCGCGTCGTTCGTCTCGGCGCCGATACTGCTCGGCCTCGTCGCGGGGCTCCCGACGGTGATCGTCGGCTTCCTCGCGATGGGACACCTGGCCTACCACTACGGCTGAGCGACGGCGTCGCGAACCGCTTTTGACGCCCCGACGAGTACTCCCGGCCGTGACCGACTACGACGATCTGCCCGACGACTGGGTGGTCTGGAACGACGAGTCCGACGGGCGGAGCGTGCTGGCCTACCGCCCGGACGTGTTCGACTCGCAGTCCTTTCCGCCCGAGTGCATGCCGACGATCTACCTCACGAGCGGGCGGCCCTCGCGACGTCCCGCTCGATCGGATCCGGTCGAGTCCGGCACGGCGTGGAACGTCACGCTCTACCTCGAACCCGACGTGGAGCGCTCGGCCGACAGCTACGAGGACCGCGCCGACGCCGTCGCGGGGGCCGTCGACCTCGCCGAACGGTTCGCCGAGGGCGAAATCGACTACCGCGATCTGTATCAGATTCCCCGCGAGGAGTACTTCGAGAAGCTCGACGAACTGACCGGGTGAGCGGACTGAGACGGCGCCGCTCCGCACACCTCGGCCCGAAAGGCGTATTCGGCCCGCCTCGCTACGGGAACGCATGGGGCAGGTGACGCTCATCGGAACGCGGCTCGCCGAACCGGGCGAGCAGTTCGTCTACCACGGCGAGGCCAGCGGCTGCGAGGGCTGTCCGTACCGCAGCCAGTGTCTGAATCTCTCCGAGGGAGTAAAGTACGAGGTGACGTCGGTGCGGGACAACGCGCAGGTGCTCGACTGCGCGATGCACGACGGCGGCGTCACGGCCGTCGAGGTCGAACCCGCGTCGGTCCGCGCGAACGTCTCGGCGCGGAACGCCTACGCGGGCTCGAAGGTCAGCCTCGAAGGCCCGTGCCCGCACACCGAGTGTCCGAGCCACGAGTTCTGCGAACCCGACGGCGTCGACTTCGACGACGAGCGCCGGATCGACGAGATCGTCGGCGAGCCGCCCCACGACCACTGCATGCTGGATCGGGACCTGACGCTGGTGGAGTTCGCGCCCGACGAGAACTGAGGATTCGCCCGCATTCCGGCGTCGTTCCGCCGCCCGAGCGTCGGCGTCACTCCGCGTTGTCCGGTCGCTCACGAGGGAGCTCCGCGATCTTCTGGGCCGCGTAGCCGAAGATCTCGTCGTACCCCTCGGCCGAGAGCAACACGGGATAGAACGACTCGTCGGCGACCATCGGCGTCCCGTCGGCGCTCGCGAACCGATCGCCGGCGTCGACGAGCTCGAAGTTGTTCGCCGAGACGAGGTGGTCGCCGGTCCCAGTCTTCGGTACCGAGCGGGTCAGCCGGAACACCGGGACCGATTCGGACGCCGAACTCGACGCGACGCCGAACCGCTCGCGGAGGTCGTCCGCGGTCTCACCCGCCAGCGCGCCCATCTCCTCCAGGAACGCGATCACGATCCCGATCGCCGCGTCGGCCGCCCGCTCGCTCCCCTGCAGCCCGCTCTCGACTTCGACCGTCCGAACCGACCGGAACAGCCGTCCCTGGATGAACTCGCCGGTGTCGACGACGGCGTCGACCGGCAGCGTCCGGCCCAGGCGCTCGACAAGATCGTCGACGCGGTCGGCGACGAGGAACGGCTCGGGGTGGGACTGTGTCGCGTGCATCGCCAGCGCCGTCGTCCCTGCCAGGCGCTCGCTGAGTTCGTAAGCCAGCCGCTCCTCGTAAGCCTCGGACTCCGGATCGCCGGGGAACGACCGGTTGAGATCGGCGTCGAGGTAGCGCTCGCCGGCCTCGATCGCGCGCTCGTTGGCGATCACCAGCAGAACCGGTTTCTCGACCGGCGGCGACGCCTCGATAAGACGTTCGACCGCGCTCACACCCGACGGCTCGTCGCCGTGGATCCCGCCGACGATCGCCAGTTCGGGCTGGCCCTCGCCCAACTGTTCGACTCGCATTGGTCGACACTACTCCCGACGGCCCTTATCGGATTCGGTCTCGCTGCGAGCGTCGTGACGCAACCGAGGGGCGATCGGTTAAAATCCCGCAGTACGCGGGGCCGGGGCTGTTCCTCTCCGAGTCCATACCTCCGGTCGCTGGTCGATCGCCAGCACGCCCGTCACGCCACACCCCCATCGTGGTCCGGGACGGCAGCGGCGTAGGTAGGCATGTCTGGTCGGTCCCCCGACCTCGAACAATTTTTCGCGACTCGGGGTGTTCCGCGTACCGTCAGGACTCCTGCACGCCCTTCGCGTCGGCGCGTTCCCACGGCAGCGGGCCGTCGTACTCCTCGGGGACGAACGGACAGAGCGGGTCGCTTTCGAGTGGGTCGCCGGTCGTCGCGTACGCTCGCGAGCGGCTGCCGCCGCAGACGTTCCGGTACGGGCAGGCGCCGCACTTCCCGCGCAGTTCGTCCGCGTTGCGCAGGCGCTCGAACAGCTCCGAATCGCGGTAGATGTCGACGACGGACTCGTCGCGGACGTTGCCGGCCGACTCGGGCAGGAACCCCGAGGGGTACACCTCGCCGACGTGGCTGACGAACGCGAACCCGTCGCCGGCCGTGATGCCGCCGCGGCGCCGGGGGCCGGAGTCGTCGCTTTCAGCCTGCTGGATGCCGACGCGGCGGTAGTGGGGCGCCTCGGTCGTCTTGACGCCGAACGGCGCCTCGTCGGCGACGCCGTGGAGCCACGCCATCACGTCCTCCGATCGCCCGGGCGAGACGGGATCGAGCGCGGCACCTCTGCCCACCGGGACGAGGAAGAACACGCTCCAGAGTACCGCGCCGAGCTCGCGGACGCGGTCGCGGATCTCTGGGAGCCGGTCGACCGTCTCGGCGCAGACGGTGGTGTTGATCTGTAGCGGGATGTCCAGATCGCGCGCGTCCTCGGCCGCCTGGATCGTCTCGTCGAAGCTGCCGGCCTCGCCGCGGAACGCGTCGTGGGTGTCGGCCGAGCCGCCGTCGAGGCTGAGCGCCATTCGCTTGAGTCCGGCGTCAGCGAGGTCGGCCAGCCGGTCGCGGGTCAGCGATCGCGTGCCGCTGGGCGTCAGCGAGACGTTCAGCCCGGCGTCGGTGCCGTAGTCGACGAGTTCGACGAGGTCGTCGCGCTTCAGCGGGTCACCGCCCGAGAGCACGATCAGCTGATTGTCGGCGAACTCGGCTGTCTGGTCGAGCAGGCGCTTCCCCTCCTCGGTCGTCAGTTCGTCGGGATGCCGGTCCGGCACGGCGTCGGCCCGGCAGTGGTCGCAGGCCAGCTCGCAGGCCTGCGTGAGTTCCCAGATCAGTACGAGCGGTCGGCGGTCGGTGTCTACGTGCACGGTGATGTCCTCCTGTTCGTGGTGATCGCGCCGCGATGCCGTCGCTACTCGCGACGTTGGCGATCCCGTCTAATGTAGGCCCCTTCCGTTCCCAGATTCTGAAACCGAGCGCGACCGATATTTAAGGAGGGTTCGTTCGACCCCACATGGACGACGGATCGACGCAGTTGGAGAAGTCGACGCGCGCTCGCGTGGGCGAGGAACCGCGAGGCGACCCGCTGCCCGAGTGGGACGTGTTCGTTCGCGAGGATGCCGGAGGAGTCATGCGCCACGTCGGCAGCGTCAGCGCGCCGACGCCGGAGAAGGCCCACGAGCACGCCAGCCGGCTGTTCGGCTGGTTCGCCGACGACGTGTGGGTCTGCGAGTCCTCGGAGATCCACCGCTTCTCGACGCACTCGCTGGGCGAACCGGGAGAAGACGTCACGCCCGAGTCCGGAACCGAGCGCCGCCAGCACGAGTGGGACGAGTGAGATCATGATCTCGATCAGCAAACTGCTCTGCGACCTCGACGCCGAGGGCGACGGACTGCGCTACGACGCCGCCGACGAGTCGAAAAAGCCCCAGATCACCGACGAGAAGCAGCGTCGACCGGTCGTGGTTTGGAACGTCACCAAGCAGTGCAACCTCCACTGCGCGCACTGCTACGCCGGCGCCGAGTCGGCCGCGGCGCCCGGCGAGCTGACCACCGAGGAGGGCAAGGACCTGCTCGACGACCTCGCGGACTACGGCGCGCCTGTCGTGCTGTTCTCGGGGGGCGAGCCGCTCGCCCGACAGGACCTCCCCGAACTCGTCGAGTACGCCGCCGACCGCGGGCTCCGGCCCGTGCTCTCCACGAACGGCACCCTGCTGAATCGAGATCGGGCCCGCGAGCTGCGCGACGCCGGACTCGCGTACGCCGGCGTCTCGGTCGACGGGCTCCCCGAGCGCAACGACGAGTTCCGCGGCAAGGAGGGTGCCTTCGAGGAGGCGGTCCACGGCATCCGATCCTGTCTCGACGTCGGCCTCAAGACGGGGCTGCGCTACACGATCACCCGCCACAACGCCGAGGACCTGGAGGGCGTCGTCGACCTGCTGTCGGACGTCGGCGTCGATCGCTTCTGCTTCTACCACCTCGACTACGGCGGCCGCGGCGCCGACATCAGCGACGTGGACCTCTCGACCGACGAGCGCCGCGCGGCGGTGCGCCGGCTCTGCGACATGACCCGCGAGTACCGCGAGCGAGGCGAGGAGATCGAGACGCTGCTGGTCGGCAACTACGCCGACGCCGGCTTCCTCGTCGAGTACGCGCGCGAGGAACTCGGCGACGATCGAGCCGACAGCATTTACCGGTACCTGCGACGCAACGGCGGCGATCCGACCGGCGAGCGCGTCGCGGACGTCGACTATCAGGGCGACGTCCACCTCACGCAGTTCTGGCAGGGGTACAGCCTCGGCAACGTGCGCGACCGGTCGTTCGGCGACATCTGGGAGGACGAGTCCAACCCGCTGCTCGCCCGACTTCGCGAGCGCGAGAAACACCTCAAAGGCCGCTGCGCGGACTGCCGGTATCAGGAAATCTGCCGCGGCGGCTCGCGGCTGCGGGCGCTGGCCGAACACGACGATCCGTTCGCGCCCGATCCGCAGTGCTATCTCACCGACGCCGAACGCGCTGGCGAGCCGTCCGCGCCGCCGGCGCCCTCGGACTGACGCCGCGCTCGGATCGGCGCCGGCACTCTCGGATCGACGCCGAAGCGGCGTCGCGACGGCTCGACGAGCCATTCTCACGGCGCAGGAACGGCGGGTGGCCTTTAGTGTTCCGGGGAGTAACTTCCGATCGATGACGGACCGCGTAGCGAGAACAAACGGCGGGACCGGCGGCCTCAGCTCTCGCGCCAGATCGCCGTCACCGTCGCGTCGTCGAGTTCGACGGTGTCGTAGACGTACCCGCGATCGTCGAGCTTCGGATACAGATGCTGGGGCGCGCGATCGTTCAGCTGGACGAGGACGGTCTCGTCGTCCAGCTCCGGGAGCAGTTCGAGCGTCTCCGAGAGGGGCTTGGGCGGTCCGAGGTTGCGGACGTCGAGCGTCTCCCGCGGTCTCGACGCCGGCGCGTCGACGGCCTCCACGGCGCGGTCTGCGAGCGCTTCCATGCCCGATCGTTCGGGCCGACGCGCTACCCGCATTGTCCCGAACACGTTCGACGCGGTCGGTGACGCGTTCGACAGGATCGACGACGCGTCCGCCGCAATCGGTGACGCATTCGCCGCAGTCGGCGCCGTATCGACGCCACCGACAGCCTTGCGGAGGGATCGACGCGCGAAGCGAGCGATGCAGAGCGACGAACCCGTTCGAGCGGCGCGGAGCGACGAACCCATGACACAGGCACGACTCACCGTCACGCTTCCCGACGGAACGTGGATCAAGGACGTATCGACCGAGTTCCCCGAGGCGACGTTCAGAGTGCTCGCCGCGATGCCCGGCGAGGACGCCGGCTTCGGGCTCGTCAGGATCACGGCGCCCGACCCCGCCGCGGTGCTGGAAGGGATGGACGCCCACGAGGTGCTGACCTCGGTCGACATTCTGGAGGGCAGCGAGGACCGGGTGCTCGTTCAGTTCGAGACGACCCGCCCGCTCCTGCTGTTTTCGGCTCGCGAGTCCGGCGTCCCGATCGAACTGCCGATGGACATCCAGGACGGCGACGCGTCGGTCGACGTGACGGCCTCGCGCGACCGGCTCTCGGTGCTCGGCGAGCAACTGGAAACCTTTGGACTTCCCTTCGAGGTGGAGTTCGTCCGCGAGCGCGTCGACAGCTCCCGGCTGCTGACCGATCGCCAGCGCGAACTGCTCGTCGAGGCCGTCGAACGGGGGTACTACGACACGCCGCGGCGGTGCTCGGTGACCGATCTGGCGGAGGCCGTCGGCGTCGCCAAGTCGACGTGCAGCGAGACGCTCCACCGCGCCGAGGAGCGCGTCGTCAAGCGGTTCGTCTCTGACCTTCCGGACGCCGACAGCGAGCTCGAACCGGAGATCGAACAGTAGCTCGTTCTCAACGACTGGGAATCTCGACGCCGCTTTACGTACATTTCCGTCGAACAGGTCGGTAGGTGCACTCAGACATGCCACCAGCTCACCGACCCTCGGACCCCCGGACCGCGCCGGCGGGCGATCGACGCCCAGCAGCGGCGCGCGAGGAGTCGACGAACCGAGCAGCGAACGCGACAGTCGGCCCCGGACGGAGGTGATCGGCGTGGATCACCTTTCGGCCATCATCGTGATCGCCAACACCGTGACGCTCGTGTTCGGCGGGACGATCAGCCTGCTCGCCCACCGCGCCGCGGCGCGCACCGACTCCGCCGCGCTGCGGTCGCTGAGCGTCGGCCTCGGACTGGTCACGATGGGGACGTTCTTCGGCGGGGGGCTCCACCAGCTGCTCGGCGCCGGGTTGCTCGCCAGCATCGCCGTCCAGAGCGTCTTCACGGCGATCGGCTTCGTCGCGCTCGCGTACTCGCTGTACGCCGAGCGGACCCCGATGGCCGACACCATCGATACGGTCTGAGCCGGCGCGTCGACCGAAACGGACGCGGGCGATCAGCCCCCTCGGCCGACTCGTTCGACGACTCCGGTAGCGACGCGTCCCCCGTTCTCCGCTCGTCCGTAACCCCGACGGCTCCGAGATACTGGCAAATGACGTTGTCCGGCGCCACAGGTTCGCGTAAGGGTTTATTTGCCCGGGGCCGAAACGGTTCGGGTGACTATGAGCGACGACGAACCGGGATTCTACACCCAGAGCGTACACGCGGGACAGGAACCGGACGAGGCGACCGGATCGCGGGCGCCGCCGATCTACCAGACGACGTCGTACGTGTTCGACGACGCCGAGCACGCCGCGTCGCTGTTCGCCCTCGAAGAGAAGGGCAACATCTACAGCCGCATCATGAACCCGACGAACGCGATGTTAGAGAGCCGGCTCGCCGAGCTGGAGGGCGGCGTCGGCGCCATCGCGACCTCGAGCGGGATGGCGGCGCTGGACCTGGCGACGTTCACGCTGGCCTCGGCCGGCGACAACATCGTAACGGCGTCGTCGCTGTACGGCGGCACGTACACGTACTTCACTCACACCGCGCCGCGGCGGAACGTCGAGACGCGGTTCGTCGACACGCTCGACTACGAGGCCTACGAGGAGGCGATCGACGAGGACACCGCCTACGTCCACCTCGAAACCATCGGCAACCCGGCGCTCGTCACGCCGGACATCGAGCGCGTCGCCGAGATCGCCCACGAGAACGACGCGCCGCTGCTGGTCGACAACACGTTCGCGACGCCGTACCTCTGCAACCCGCTGGAGCACGGCGCCGACCTCGTCTGGCACTCGACGACGAAGTGGATCCACGGCAGCGGCTCGACGGTCGGCGGCGTCCTGATCGACGGCGGCTCGTTCCCCTGGGAGGAGGGCGACTACGCGGAGATCGCCGAGGACAACCCCGCCTACCACGGGCTGAACTTCCGCGAGACGTTCGGCGAGGCCGCCTTCGCGTTCACGGCTCGCGCCCGATCGATGCGCGATCTTGGCAACCAGCAGGCCCCCTTCGACGCCTGGGTCACCCTGCAGAAGCTAGAGACGCTGCCCCTGCGCGTCCAGCGCCACTGCGACAACGCCCAGATCGTCGCCGAGTACCTCGACGACCACCCCGAGGTGGAGTGGGTGACCTACCCCGGGCTGGAGGACCACGAGACCCACGAGACCGCCTCGGAGTATCTGGACGGTGGATACGGCGGCATGATCACCTTCGGCCTCTCGGAGGGCGAGGAGGCCGGCCGCAAGCTCGTCGAGTCGACCGAACTCGCCAGCCTGCTCGCGAACGTCGGTGACGCGAAGACGCTGATCATCCATCCCTCCAGCACCACCCACCAGCAGCTCACCGAGGAGGAAAAGATCGCCAGCGGCACGACGCCGGACCTCGTTCGCCTGTCGGTCGGCCTCGAAGATCCCGAGGACATCGTCGCCGACCTCGACCAGGCGATCGAGAAAGCGACCGAGTGAGCGGCTGAACGCCGCCGGACGACGCCGAATCGCCGTCCTCGTCGATCCGGACTGCGAGGCGAACCTGCCGCCGAAACTTCCTTCACCCGACGGGTCCGGCGCGAGTTTTATCCGCTCCTGGGATCACTATACACTGTATGACCGAGGGAGGGGGGTCCGCCGGATCGACCGTTCCGGAGGACTCGCACGACGGAGTGACGATCGAGCGCTATCGGACGCTCGTCGACGCGGTCGACGACGGCCTGTTCCAGCTCGACGCCGAGGCGACGATCGTCGACGCGAACGACGCGATCGCCGACGCGGTCGGCCGGCGTCGCGACGAGCTCGTGGGGGAGCACGTCGCGGCGATCCTCGGCGACGACGCCGAGCGCGCCGAAGCGACCGTCGCGGAGCTCCGCGACGGTCCCGACGACGCGGCGACGCTGGAGCTGCTGACCGATCCGGCCGTCGCGAACGCCGGGTTCGAGGAGCTTCGCATCGCGCTCGTCGAGGAGGGCGGCGAGTATCGCGGGAGCGTCGGCGTCCTCCGCGCCGGGTCGGAGACCGTCGACGAGAGCCAGCTCGAGGAGAGCGAACAGCGGTTCCGGTCGCTGGTCGACGCCGTCGAGGAGTACGCCATCTTCATGCTCGATCCCGACGGCCGAGTCGCCACCTGGAACGAGGGCGCCGAGCGGATCAAGGGGTACGCCGAGGACGAGATCGTCGGACAGCACTTCTCGACGTTCTACACCGACGAGGACAGGGAGGCGGGCGTCCCGGCTTCGAATCTCGACGCGGCGATGGAAGAGAGCTGGGTCGAGGACGAGGGCTGGCGCGTTCGCGCCGACGGCTCGCACTTCTGGGCGAACGTGACGATCACGGCGGTCCGCGACGACGACGGCACGCTTCAGGGGTTCGCGAAAGTGACCCACGACATGACCGATCGCCGCGAACGGGAGCGCGAACTGCGCCGCGAGCGCGACCTCAACGAGAAGCTGCTCCAGACGGCCCCGGTGGCGATCGCGGTGTACGACAGCGACGGCGAGTTGCTGCTGTCGAACCGCCGGACCCGCGACGTGTTCGGTCTCCCCGAATCGGGCGACGTGGACGACCTCCACGACGCCGACCGGTGGGACGTGTACGACGCCGAGGAGAAGCCGCTCCCGGCCGACGAGCTCCCGCCCGCGCGAGTGCTCGAGAGCGGCGAGCCAGTCGTGAACGACGAAATCGCCATCGACCCGCCCGACGGCGATCGCCGCTGGTTCCGGGTCAACGCCGTCCCGCTGTTCGACGCCGAGGAGTCGGTCGATCGGGTCGTCGTTGCGGGAGAGGACGTGACGGAGCTCAAGCGCCGCGAGCGCCAGCTCCGCCGGCAGCGCGACGAACTCGAGTCGGAACTCGGGGAAGTGTTCGGCCGCGTTTCCGACGCGTTCTTCGCGCTCGACGAGGAGTTCCGATTCACCCACATCAACGAGCGGGCGCACGAGCTGATCAATCCGGAGGATCGGGAGCTGGTCGGCGAGTCCATCTGGGACCAGTTCCCGAAAGCCACCGAGAGACTGTTCAAGCCCCACTACGAGCGCGCACTGGAGAATCAGGAGACCGTCTCGTTCGAGGAGTACTACCCCGAGCCGCTCGACATCTGGTTCGAGGTTCGGGCGTATCCCTCGGAAACCGGACTGTCGGTGTACTTCCGGGATATCTCCGAACGGAAGCAGCGCGAGCGCGAACTCGAGGAGTCGGAGCGCCGGTATCGGACGCTCGCCGAGCACTTCCCGAACGGCGTCGTGACGCTGTTCGATCACGACCTCGAGTACACGCTGGCGGCGGGTCAGGGGTTCGACAGGATTCCCGTCGATCCCGAGGACCTCGAGGGCAACTCGTTCCGGGACGCCTGGGACGAGGAAACCGTCGATACTCTCGAACCGGCGTTTCAGGACGCGCTGGACGGAGAAGAGAGCACCGTCGAACTCGAGTACGTCGACCGGGAGTGGATCTTCCAGGCGGTGCCGATCGCCGACGAGCGCGGCGACGTGTTCGCCGGGATGACGATGGCGATCGACGTCACCGAGCAGAAAGAACAGGAGCGCGCCCTCGAACAGTACAGCGAGTACCTCGACGACGTGATCGACGGGATCGACGACCTGTTCTACGTGCTCGATTCCGACGGCGGGCTGCGTCGGTGGAACGAGAGCCTCGCCGACGTGACGGGGTACTCGAACGCGGAGATCGACTCGATGGACGCGCTGGACTTCTTCGAGGAGGACGCCGAGACGATCGCGTCCGCCGTCGCGAAAGGGTTCGAGGAGGGAGGCGTGATCGTCGAGGCCGATCTCGTGACGAACGACGGCGAGCGGATCCCCTACGAGTTCTCGGCGACGACGGTCGAGAACCCCGAGGGCGACACCGTCCTGGCCGGTATCGGGCGGGACGTCTCCGAGCAGAAGGACAGGGAGCGCGAGCTGACCAAGTACGAGACGATCGTCGAGACGATCGAGGACGGCATCTACGTGAAAGACGAGGACGGCTACTTCACGATGGTCAACGACGCGTACGCCGAGATGACCGGCTACGATCGCGACGAGCTGGTCGGCGCGCACGCGTCGCTGGTCGTCGACGAGGCGACGATCGGGGACTCGCGAGAGATGCTGTCGGGGGCCGCGCTCGAGGACGGCGACGAACCCACCATGGAGGCGACGCTCCGGACGAAAGACGGCGGCGCGATCCCCGCGGAGGGGACGTTCGCGTCGATCGATACCGACGACGAACGCGAGGAGGTCGGCGTCGTCCGCGACATCACGGAACGAAAGGAGCGACGACGGAAGCTAGAGGAGTCCAACGAGCGCCTCGAACAGTTCGCGTACGCGGCGTCCCACGACCTCCAGGAGCCCCTTCGGATGGTATCGAGCTACCTGTCGCTGGTCGAACGGCGGTACGCCGACGAGCTCGACGACGACGCCGAGGAGTTCATCGAGTTCGCCGTCGACGGCGCCGAACGGATGCGCGAGATGATCGACGCCCTGCTGGAGTACTCCCGCGTCGAGACGCGCGGGGACCCCTTCGAGCCCGTCGATCTCGAAGCCGTCTACGAGGACGCGATCCAGGATCTGGAGGTGAAGATCGCGGAGAGCGACGCCGAGATCGAAGCCGAGCCGCTCCCGGAGGCGTACGGCGACGAGGGGCAGCTCCGGCAGGTGTTCGAGAATCTCCTGAGCAACGCCATCGAGTACAGTGAGGAGGGCCCGCCCCAGGTCGACGTCGGCGCCGAGCGCGACGGCGAGATGTGGATCGTCTCGGTCAGCGACGATGGGATCGGCATCGATCCCGAGCACGCCGATCGCGTGTTCGAGGTGTTCAACCGGCTTCACACGCGCGAGGAACACGATGGGACGGGAATCGGACTCGCGCTGTGCCGGCGGATCGTCGAGCGTCACGGCGGCGAGATCTGGGTCGACTCGACGCCCGGAGAGGGATCGACATTTTACTTTAGCGTGCCCGCTCAAGGGGAAGACAATGATTGAACATAGGTCGGCCGAGCCGATCGACGTCCTGCTGGTCGAGGACAATCCCGGGGACGTTCGCCTGACAGAGGAGGCGTTCGCGGAGGCGAAGATCAGCAACGATCTCCACGTCGTCCGCGACGGCGAATCGGCGCTCGATTTCGTCTATCGGCGCGGCGACTACGAGTCGGCGCCGACGCCGGATCTCGTGTTGCTGGATCTGAACCTCCCGAAGATCGACGGCACGGAGGTCCTGGAGGAGATCAAGACCGACGACGCGCTCAAGCGGATCCCGGTGATCGTGCTGACCAGTTCGTCGGCGGAAGAAGACATCGTCGAGAGCTACGAGCTGCACTCGAACGCGTATCTCACGAAGCCGGTCGACCCCGACGAGTTCGTCGAGCTGGTGCAGTCCTTCGAGGAATTCTGGTTCACGCTCGTCAAACTGCCGCCCGAACCGGAGGCCGAACCGACGCCGCTCGAGGGGGAAGAATGACGCGACAGTCGCCGCTCAGCATCCTGCTGGTCGAGGACAACCCGGGCGACGCCCGCTACATCCGCGAGATCCTCGACGACGCCAGCGAACTGTCGAACAGGACGATCGACCCCGGTGGCGAGGTGCTCGCGAGCCCGCAGCTCGACGACCAGGAGGAGGAACTCGAACTCGTCCACGAGAGCCGCCTGGAGGACGGGCTCGAACGGCTCGACGAGCAGCGACAGGACGTCGTGCTGCTGGATCTCGACCTGCCGGACAGTCAGGGACTGGAAACCTTAGAGCGGGTCGTCGACCGGACCGAAGCGGTCCCGGTCGTCGTGTTGACCGGACTCCGGGACCGCGAAGTCGGCCTGGAGGCGCTGCGACGCGGCGCCGAGGAGTACCTCGTCAAGGACGAGATCAACGCCGACCTGCTGGTCCGATCGGTGTACCACGCGATCGAACGGAAGGCCCGCGAGCGCCAGCTCGAACGCCACCGCGAACAGCTCGCCGCCCTGAACCAGCTCAACGGCGTCGTCCGAGAGATCACCGACGCCGTGATCGACCAGTCGACGCGCGAGGAGATAGAACGGACCGTCTGCGAGGCCCTGGCCGACTCGGCGTCGTACGAGTTCGCGTGGATCGGCGTGCTCGACGCCGCGACCGACGAGTTCGAGCTGCGCGCCGAGGCCGGGGTCGAGGGGTATCTCGACGATATCACGATCACCGCCGACGAGGACGATCCGGAGGGCCGCGGCCCGACGGGGCGGGCGTTCCGGACCCGCGAGATCCAGGTGACCCGCAACGTCGAGGAGGACTACGAGTACGAACCGTGGCGCGAGTACGTCCGGGAGCGGGGCGCGTACTCGTCGGCGGCGATCCCGATCGTCCACGAGGGGACGATCTACGGCGTCCTGAACGTGTACGCCGACCGTCCGGACGCGTTCGCCGATCGGGAGCGCGAGGTGATCGGGCAGCTCGGCGAGATCGTCGGCCACGCCATCGCGGCCGTCGAGCGCAAGCGCGCGCTGCTGAGCGACGAGGTCATCGAGGCCAATTTCCGGGTCGAAAACGTGTTCGCGGAGTTCGACATCGCCGAGCGAACCGACGACGAGATCCGGATCGAACAGGTCGTCCCCGCGGGCGGCGACGAGTACCTCGGCTACGGGTCGACGCCGGCGGACAACGGGGACGTGCTGAACGCGCTCGTCGACGCGCTTCCGGCCTGGGAATCCGTCCGGGTCGTCGACGAAGAGCTCGACCGGCTCCGGTTCGAGGTCCGGTTCGGCGAACCCTCAGTTCAGGCCGCCGTCGCCGCCCACGGCGGCTACGTTGAGGCGGCGACGATCGAAGACGGCGACTTCCACCTGGCGGTCCAGCTTCCCCACGGCGCCGACGTGCGCCAGATCGTCGACGTGGTTCAGGAGAGCTATCCGACGGCCGAACTGCGCGCACAGCGCCAGGTGAGCCGCGACGACGGCGGCACGAGTCGGATGGTCTCGGCGTTCCACGACGATCTGACGGACCGCCAGCGAACCGTCGTCGAAACCGCGTACTACGCGGGCTACTTCGAGTGGCCCCGCGACAGCTCCGGGGAAGAGATCGCCGAGTCGCTCGACATCGCGCCGGCGACGTTCTCCCAGCACCTCCGAACCGCCGAAAACCGCATCTTCGCCGCGCTGTTTCAGGAGTCCGACGAGGAGTAGTCCTCTCCGGCTCGACGCCGATCGAGCTCAAATCCCCCGAATCTTTCGCCACCGATGCTTCAGAATATATAGTAAATACT
The DNA here is from genome assembly GCF_039522665.1 of Natronoarchaeum mannanilyticum. Taxonomy (NCBI): domain Archaea; kingdom Methanobacteriati; phylum Methanobacteriota; class Halobacteria; order Halobacteriales; family Natronoarchaeaceae; genus Natronoarchaeum; species Natronoarchaeum mannanilyticum. Next base: position 286,291 of record NZ_BAAADV010000007.1, on the reverse strand, counting down.
ATTTGCCGTTAGTTTGATTTCGAGACGAACCCCCCAGAGGAGAACTACAATGAGTGTAATCATCGACAACCTCGAGACGACGCTGCGACAGACGATTCTGACCGGCATCGACCTCCTGCCCCAGCTGATCGGGGCAGCGATCGTTCTGGGCGTAGTGGCGTACGTCGCCCCGAAGCTGGCCGAGAAGGCGACGGACGCGATCGCCCGCCTCGGCGTCTTCGGCCGACTCGAAACGACGCCGCTGGGCGCCACCGGCGGCGAGGGAACGGGCGACTTGCGCGACGGAACCGAGACGGTTCTCGAACTCTACGGCTACGTCGTCGGCGGCGCGCTCGCGCTCACGATCCTTCGTATCGGGCTAATCAGCCAGCTGGCGTCCGACCTGCTGTTCTACGCCACGTTCGTCGTGGTCGGACTCGGCCTGCTCGCGCTGGCGTCGATCGTCGCGACGGCGGTCGGGAACCGCGCCGCGCGGTGGGAGCCCGTGGAGGGCACCGCGGCCGAACCCGCCGTCGGCGGGATCGTGCAGGCCGCGCTGTACCTCGTGGCCGGCGTGATCGTGCTCGACCTGCTCGGACTCCACACGGGAATCGTCCTCGTCGTGGTCGAGGCCGCGACGCTCGGCATCGCGCTCGCCTTCGCGCTGGCGATCGGCATCAGCGTCGGACTGGCGAGCAAGGACCACGTCGCTGAGTACGTCGACGGCGTCCTGGGCGAGGGCGACCGGGCGACGGCCGCGACGTCCGACGACGACTGACGGTGTCCGGAGTCGACTGACGTCCGAGTCGTCGAAAAGAAGCCGCCGAGACGTCCCGTTTTTCGACGCGCTATTCCTCGCGAGGCGCGAGCACGAGCAGCGCCTCGCTGTCGCTTCTGGCCTTCGGCGAGACGTACTGGTCGCCGTCGAACCGGGCGACGTCGCCCGGCGAGAGTTCGTACGTTTCCTCGCCCAGCGTCACGTCGACGGCGCCCGACAGCTGGTGAAACACGATCTGACGGTCCGGATGCTGGTGGGGCGCGATCTCCTCGCCTTCGTCGAGCGAGAGCCGGATCGTCTGGGGCTCCTCGCCGGGGAACAGTTCGGCGTGCGGTTCGCCTTCCAGGTCGTCGAGCGACTGGAGCGACACCATTATTTCTTGGGGAACTTCGCGACGAACTCCTCGGGCGCGCGCTGCTCGACCTCGTAGTTGTCGGCGTCGAACGCATCGATCTCGGCCTGCATCTCGTAGAACAGCGGCTTGGGCTCGTGGTCGTTGACGATCGTGAGCGTCTCGCCGCTCTCCAGGTCGTGGAAGGCCTCGTGGATCTTGTCGTGGCGCTGTACCGGCGGAATCTCGCGGGCGTCGATCCTTGTCATGCACCCGTGAGTTGGGTCGACGCCGCCCTCGGGCTTCCCCCGAACGTGTTCGGCCGAGCGCGTCTCCACGGCGGACGGAACGCAGGCGGACGCCGCCGGTCGGCCCGCCCATACCGGTGGGCTTTTGCCGGCAGCGGTGCGCTCTCTCGGTATGAGTGACGACGAGGACCGCCTCACCTACTCGGAGGCGGGCGTCGACATCGAGGAGAGCGAAGCGGCGACGGCGGCGCTGCTGGACGCCGTCGGCAACGTGGTCGACACGGAGTACGCCGGACTGCTGGACATCGGCGATCGCTTCCTGGGGCTGGCGACCGACGGCGTCGGGACGAAACTGCTCGTCGCCGAGGCGCTGGGCGACTACTCGACGGTCGGCATCGACTGCATCGCGATGAACGCAAACGATCTCGTCGCCGCCGGCGTCGAGCCGGTCGCGTTCGTCGACTACCTCGCTGTCGAGGAGCCCAGCGAGGAGTTCTCCGAGCAGGTCGGCGACGGTCTCTCGGCGGGCGCCGAGGAAGCCGGCCTCGCGCTGCTGGGCGGCGAGACGGCCGTGATGCCCGACGTGATCGACGGGCTGGACCTGGCGGGGACCTGCGCCGGCCTCTCCCCCAAGGACGCCACGTTCGACGGCGAGGCCCGGCCGGGCGACGCGCTGGTCGGCTTTCCCTCCAGCGGCATCCACTCGAACGGGCTGACGCTGGCCCGGGAAGCCGTCACGCGCGACCACGAGTACGACGATCCGTTCCCGCCGAATCCCGACCGCTCGATCGGCGAGGAGCTGCTGGAGCCGACGCGGCTCTACACCTACTTGCTCGAACCGATGCGCGAGCACGGCGTCCGCGCCGCGGCCCACGTCACCGGCGGCGGCTGGACCAACCTCGAACGGCTCGGCGAGCACCGCTACGAGATCACCGACCCGCTGCCCGCTCAGGACGTCTTCGAGTTCGTCCAGCGGGAGGGCAACGTCGCCGACGAGGAGATGCACCGCACGTTCAACATGGGCACCGGCTTTGTCGCGGCGGTTCCCGCGGATCGGGCGGACGCACTGGCGGACGCCACGGACGGGCGGGTCATCGGCGACGTGCAGGAGGGCGACGGCGTCGCGATTCGCGGGCTGGAGCTGTAAACGCGGTTCGGCGTCGACGATTTTCGACCGTTTACTTCGCCGTTCCGTACTCGGTGTACTCCAGCAGCAGGTGCGGGACGACGACACCGACCGCGAAGACGACGCCGAACACGATCTCCGAGGGAAGTTCGGTCAGTTCGGAGAGCCCGAACAGCAGCGCCATCGCCAACAGCACGAAGATCCCGATGAGCTTGTTCTCGGGGGCGAACAGCCCCTCCCGCCGGACGAGGATCGCCAGGGAGAGCGCGACCAGTCCGATGATACCGACGAGGACGGCGCCGAACAGATCGATCGAGTTCACCGCGAGACTGTAGGCGAGTCCGACGCCGATCAGGAGATACGCGATCCCGAGCGCGGCGTTGCCCGCTCGGGACCCGATCAACCTGTCGTCGTTCGATCCGGCCTCGGCGTCGCTCATATCACATACTCCCAGCGAATTGCCAAATAAGCACCGTCGACGGAAACGCCGACGATCCGGGATACGATTCGTGTCGCGAAACAATGAATTATCCACGCTGCGTCTCGTCGATATGGTCGACGCTGGTATCCGTCGACGGCTCAATGCGATCATCGTGCTTCAATTGCTACTAATCGCGCTGGCGCTCCCCGGCAGCGGGCCAGCGTTTGTCCTCCTGGTCGCGCTCCTCGTGTTCTACGTCATCTTCTTCGGGGTATCGATTCTGGAGCGACGGCCCGGCGAGGACTGACGTCGTCCTGGGAACCGGTACGTTGAATTTGTCTACGGCCCAAGTTCCCCGCGACCATGCGGGTACGCGACTGGCAGGACATCGTCGAGGACGTCGTCGACTCGAACGTCGATCCGGACGGCTGGCGCGCCGTCGCGGGCGACCGCGCGAACGGCGTCGGCGAGGACCTGTACGTCGGCCACCCCGCCGCCGGCGTCTACCAGCTCAAAACGTACGCGAAGAACCCCTTCGAGGTGAAGGGCGTCGGCGCGCGCGTCGCGCGCAGCCTCGACGACGAGATCGGATCGTACCTCCCGGAACAATCGGAGGCGAGCCGCTTCGCCGTCCAGCAGGCGCCCGAAGACGAGGACGACGCCGAGGAGAAGGCTCGCCACCTCGAGGAGGTCATCAAGGCGCACGCCGACGCGCCGACGACGCCGGGCGACCTGTTCGACGACGTCATGGAGGCGCTGGACAGTCCGGCGTTCGGGCCGATGGAGTACGACCAGTACGATCGTCCGGACCAGTTAGATGGGCTCTCGACGACGTTCGAGGAGGCCGAGGAACTGCTCGAAGCCGAGTTCGAGGACGTCGTCGAGAGCGACGAGGTCGGCAAGGGCTTTTACTGAGTGCGTCCCGCGGCGGACAGCGCCCCCGCGGTCGATCCACGGCGGCGCCTTCGTCCGCCCCGATTCGGCGGTTTCAAGCCACCCCTCGACGTTGTGTTTCGCATGACCGCCGAGGAGACCGTCCGCGAGTACTACGAGGCTCTGGAGCGGGGCGACCCGCTCGTCCCGTACTTCTCGGAGGACGCGACCGTCAAGTTCGGCGTCGGCGAGTCGCTGTTCGGCGCCGACGAGATCGCGGCCGCGCTCCGCGAGCAGACGCGGACGACCGACGACTGGCACGTCGAGTCGACCGGCCTCGACGTCACCGAGCGCGAGGAGTTCGCGTGGTTCGGCGACGAGGTCGCCCTGGCTTGGACCGACACCGAGACGGGACAGCGCTGGACGTTCGACACCCGATGGAGCGCCACGTTAGAACGCGAGGACGGCGAGTGGGCGTTCGTCGCGATGCACGTCAGCGCGCCGCGGAGGCTCTAACCGTGGTCGGACCGACGCGCGAGGAGGCGACTTCCGGCCGAGGCTACCGACCGCTCGCGATCGCGTTCGTCGCCCTGGTCGCCATCTCGGGGGCGACGGTCGCACTGCAGGCGAAGGCCTCGCTGCTCGTCGTCGCGCTGTCGACGCTGGGCGGCGTGCTGGTCGGGCTGGCGCTCGTACTGTACTTCCGCTGGGCGTTCGGACTGTAACCGGCGTCACCCTCAAAATCGCTCGGCGGTCGCCGGACGGCCCCTCAGGGATCGACCCGTCGCACCCACGCGTCCGGGTTGTCGAGTTCGGCGTCAGTCGGCAGGTTGTCCGGCGACGTCCAGACGGCGTTGGCCGCCTCGACGCCGCGCAGGTCGGCCACGCGCTCGAAGAACGCCTTCCCGCGCTCGTACTGTCGCCGCTTCATCCCGAGGCCGAGCGCGCGCCGGACGAACTGGGCGATCGGGCCCCGGCCCCGCCGCCGGGCGTCGAGCTTCGCCCGGAGGTCGGCGTACTCGTCGTCGAACGCGTGGTCCATCAGCAGCTCGGCGTACCCCTCGACGACCGTCATCGCGGCGTCGAGCTCGCGGAACGCCTCCCGGTCGAGGCTGCCGCCCGCCAGCGCCTCGATACCCTCCTCCATGCGCTCTTCGAGGTGGTCCGAGAGCCACGGCGCGGCGCCGAACTCGGCGGCGTGGGTCACCTCGTGGAACGCGATCCAGCGCCGGAACCGGTCGTACTCGACGTCGAGCGTCTCGGCAACCTTGCGGATGTTCGGGTGGACGAAGTACAGGGCGTGATCGGCGTCGCCCTCCGCGAGCAACAGCGGGTCGTACTGGCCCAGCACGTTGCGGCCGAGGAAGGCGAGCATGAAGCTCATCGTTCCGGTGTTGAGAACTCGGGAGACGCCCGGGAGCGCGACCTCGGTGTGGTCCTCCAGCGGGGCCATGACGCGAGAGAAGGTCTCGACGTTGGCGTCGATCCAGTGGTGCCGGTTCTGGACCTCGACGGTCCGGGGCACGTCGAACTCGACGCCACCGACCGCGCCCACCGCGTCGCGGGCTTCCCGGACGTCCGCCGCGTACCCCGACCGCTCGGCCTCGCTCAGTTCGAGCGCGCCCGGGTCGGTGCTGGCCTTGGCGGCCTCGGCGACGGCGTCCCAGTCGATCGCCCCCGTTCCGGACGCCCCCGTGACCGCGCGCACGCTCCGATAGAGACTCATTACTCGAAGGAAGGTCTCCGCGGGCAAAACCTTTCTCCCGGCCCGCTCGCCCGGTATCTCCTCCTGCCGGCGCCTGCTGCAGACGCCCCGCCGCCGCTCACTCGGTCGTCGTCTTGAACTGGTCGAGGCGGCCGCCCGACTCCTCGTCGAGTTCGTCCTCGAGCTCGCCGCCGCCGCGAACGTACTTGACCGCGGCAGCGATGGCGATCAGCGCGATCAGCGGCACGATCACCTTGGCGAGGCCGCCGCCGCTCTCGTCTTGCTCGTCTTCGGCGTCCATCTCGGCGTCCTCGCTCGTCGCGATGCTGAGAAGGCCCTCCTCGCCGGCGCCGCTCGGACCGATCTGGATGTCTCCCTGCGGACTGAACTCGAACAGTGTGATACTCGCCATGTCCCGACCTTCGTCGAGGATCGACTTAGGCGTGGGGGTCACCCCCTGCAGTGGCAGGTTTTCCTAACCGAGTCTTTGAAACGCTGGCCCCGCAAGGGCCGGTATGGACGACCGACAGCGCGAGTTCCTCGACGACCTGCTGACGACCGCGAGCCCCTCGGGCTACGAGACCGCCGCCCAGCGCGCCTGGATCGACTACGTCTCGGAGTTCGCGGACGACGTGCAGACCGACGAGTACGGCAACGCCGTCGCGGTGCTTGAGGGCGGCGACCCGACGGTCGCGGTCGCGGGTCACGCCGACGAGATCGGCTTCATCGTCCGGCAGATCGACGACGACGGGTTCGTCCACCTCGGGCGGATCGGCGGCTCGGACAAGTCCGTCTCGAAGGGCCAGCACGTCACGATCCACGGCGCCGACGGGCCGGTCAGCGGCGTCGTCGGCCAGACCGCGATCCACCTCCGCGAGGACGACGACGGGTACGACGACGTGCGCGAGCAACACGTCGACATCGGCGTCGCGGACGGCGAAGCGGCCCGCGAGCTCGTCGAGGTCGGCGATCCGATCACCGTTTCGACGACCATCGAGGACCTGGCGGGCGATCGACTCGCCGCTCGCGGCGTCGACAACCGCGTCGGCGTCTGGACCGCCGCCGAGGCGTTGCGCCGAGCGGCCGAGCGAGACGTCGACGCGACGGTCTGCGCCGTGAGCACCGTTCAGGAGGAGGTCGGCCTCCAGGGCGCGCGCATGGTCGGGTTCGACCTCGCGCCGGACGCCGTCGTGGCGGTCGACGTGACCCACGCCGTCGACTACCCCGGCGCGCCGAACGACCGGACGGGCGACGTCTCGCTGGGCGAGGGGCCGGTCGTCACGCGCGGCAGCGCGAACCACCCGGTCGTCGTCGACGCCGTTCGTGAAGCCGCCGAAGCGGAGGACGTCGACGTCCAACTCGAAGCCGCGGGCATCCGAACCGGCACGGACGCCGACGCGTTCTACGTCCAGCAGGGCGGGATTCCGTCGCTCAACCTCGGGCTGCCGAACCGCTACATGCACACGCCGGTCGAGGTGATCGACGCGACCGATCTCGACGCCGCCGCCGAACTGTTCGCCGGGTTCGCGGAGCTGGCCGGCGAGTACGAGGACTTCGCGGTCGACGTCGAGTAGGGGGCGTGCGGTCGGCGTCGACTCTCCACCGGTACGTTTATACGCACGTCGGGTGCGAATGGGCGTATGAGCGGACGACCGCTGGACGTGCTCGAGGCGTCACTCGGCGACGACGTACAGGTGCAGCTCAAGGGGGGCGAAATCTTCGAGGGAACCCTCGCCGGCTACGACCAGCACATGAATCTCGTGCTGGAGGACGCCGTCGAAGGGCCCGCGAGCGACACGCCCGAGACCGTCTCCGAGGAGGAGTCGGTCGAAGACACAACCATTATACGCGGCGATAACGTCGTTTCGATCAATCCATGACTGGTGCAGGAACGCCGAGCCAAGGGAAGAAGAACAAGACGACTCACGTGAAGTGCCGCCGCTGTGGCGAGAAGTCCTACCACGTGAAGAAAAAGAAGTGCTCGTCGTGCGGCTTCGGCAAGTCCGCCAAGCGCCGCGACTACGAGTGGCAGTCGAAGGCCGGCGAGTAATCTCGACCGTTCTTTCTTCTCGCTTCCCGACCGCGTAGCGTCGGTGCCGACGATTTCGCGGGGCTTTTCGACCCGTCAACAGGCGCGCCGACGTCGACTCCGCTCGCCGGTCGACGGCGTCGACATATGCATGATTGTGTATAGTGTTCACCGATAGACGCCGCCGTCGAAACACATTTGCGAGGATTTATCCCCGATGGACGGCTACGACCGTCCATGTCAGACGGGCGGGTTGCGAACCCGGACGGTATGACCGAGAAGTGCGGCGTCGTCGGAGTCTCGCTGCGAGACCGCGACGCCGCGCGACCGCTATACTACTCCCTGTACGCGCTCCAGCACCGCGGCCAGGAGTCGGCAGGCGTCATCACGCACGACGGCTTCCAGCAACACACCCACGTCGAGATGGGGCTGGTCGGCGACGCGTTCGATCAGGACGACGTCGAGGGGCTGAACGGCTCGGTCGGGATCGGCCACGTCCGCTACCCGACGGCGGGTAGCGTCGACTCCTCGTGCGCCCAGCCGTTCTCGGTGTCGTTCAAGAGCGGCTCGCTCGGGCTCTCCCACAACGGCAACCTCGTCAACGCCGACGAGATCCGGGACGAGCTCGCGAACATGGGCCACGCCTTCACGTCCGACGGCGACACCGAGGTGATCGCCCACGACCTCGCGCGCAACCTTCTGGAGGAGGACCTCGTGCGCGCCGTGAAGCGGACCATGGAGCGGATCCACGGCTCCTATTCGCTGACGATCATGCACGACGACACCGTGCTGGGCGTCCGCGACCCCGAGGGCAACCGGCCGCTGTGTATCGGCGAACTCGAGGACGGCTACATCCTCGCCAGCGAGAGCGCCGCCATCGACACGCTCGACGGCGAGCTCGTCCGAGACGTGAAACCCGGCGAGCTGGTCGTCCTCCACAAGGACGGGACAGGGTTCGACACGTACCAGCTGTTCGACCGCGAGGACACCGCCCACTGCTTCTTCGAGCACGTCTACTTCGCGCGCCCCGACAGCGTCATCGACGAGAAGCTGGTCTACGAGGTTCGCCGGGAGCTGGGCCGCCAGCTCTGGTCGGAGAGCGGCGTCGAGTCCGACGTCGTGATGCCGGTCCCCGACTCGGGCCGCGCGTTCGCCAGCGGCTACGCCGAGGCCGCACAGGAGGAAGGCGAGGACCTGGAGTTCGCCGAGGGGCTGATGAAAAACCGGTACGTCGGCCGAACGTTCATCATGCCCACGCAGGACGAGCGCGAGCGCGCGGTGCGCCTGAAGCTCAACCCGATCAAGAGCACGATCGAGGGCAAGACCGTCACGATCATCGACGACAGCATCGTGCGCGGGACGACCTCGACGCAGCTCATCCAGCTGCTCAAGGACGTCGGCGCCGAGGAGGTCCACGTTCGGATCGGCGCGCCGCAGATCATCGCGCCCTGCTACATGGGCATCGACATGGCGACCCGGGAGGAGCTGATCGCGTCCGACCGTTCGACCGAGGAGATCCGCGAGGAGATCCAGGCCGACAGCCTCTCGTACCTCTCGATCGACGCCGTCGCCGAGGCCCTGGAGTCCTCGCGCGGCGATCTCTGTCTGGGCTGTGTCACCGGCGAGTACCCCTACGACATCGAGGGGGAGGAAACCGACCGCGACGTCACCCGTCCGGAGATCGACGGTGCGTCGCCGCTGGCCGACGACTGATAGGGCTCGTTTTGCCGACGTTGTTCCGATTCATCCTGCAATCTGTCCGATTTGAGCCGAGGGGCCGGCTAGCGACGGCGCCGTGGTTCCCCGCTCCTCGACCGGATCGGTCGGATCGGCGTCGGACGGTTCGGCGTCCCCGAACTCGGCGGGGTCCGTCGTCGCCTCGGTCTGGCTCGCGACCTGCACGGCGTCGCCGTCGCTGGTGAAGACGACGGTGCCGTGGATCGCGGTCCAGTAGGTGTCGATGTCTCGCGCCGCGAGCCGCTCTAGCGGTTCGTCGTGAGGGTGGTCGTACGGCGAGTCGTAGGGAGCCGAGATCACCGCGATCGACGGACTCGCGGCGTCGAGCAGCGCGTCAGACGTACTCGAGTAACTCCCGTGATGGCCGACCTGGTAGACGGTCGAGACGAGTTCGTCGTCGTACTCGTCGACGAGGCGCCGCTCTTCCTCAGTGCCGACGTCGCCGGTGAACAGGAACCCCGCGTTGCCGTGTTCGAGATGGACGACGAGGCTGTTCTCGTTGAGCTCCTCCAGATCGCTGTCGGCGGTCGGATGTAGCACGTCGGCCTCGGCGCCTTCGATCGGGATTTCGTCGCCCTCCTGCGCCTGATAGAGGGTCACGTTGTACTGTTCGACGGCGTCGATGTAGTCCCCGTACGTCTCTGACGACGACACCGTCCCCGAGTCGTAGACCGCGCCGATCCCCCCGGCCTCGGTCTCGTAGTACTCGATCACTTCGGCGTGCCCCCCGATGTGGTCGGCGTGGGCGTGCGTCGTCACGAGGTAGTCGAGTCGCTCGATCCCCCGATCCCGCAGGTACGAGAGGACGATCTCGCCGTCGTCGCTCCAGTGGCCCGAGTCGATCAGCATCGTCTCGCCGGTTGGCCCGACCACGAGCGTCGCGTCGGCCTGCCCGACGTCGATCGTGTGGACTTCGAGCTCCCCAGTGTCGTCGGGTTCGGCGTCGGTGCTCAGGTCGCCGACGCCCGCCAGACAGCCCGACAGCAGCGCGACGACGACAACGACGGCGGTGGCCGATTGGCGATCCATTCCGTGAATGTTTGATTCGGCCGCCTATTGGTCGTTGTGGCGGCGTGTCACGGAGCTAACGGTTCCTTCTATCGGGACGCGTCTCCTCGTCACGACGCGTCTTCCGCGAGCTCGTTCAGTCGTTCCCTGGCCGCCTCGCGTCGACGCCGAGTCGCCGCGGCGTCGTGCCGCAACCGCTCGATATCGCCGTCCGAAAGCCGCACCGAGAGGACGGCCCCGTCATCGCGGGCGCTCGCCGGGAGTCGGTCGAGCTGGACGAGTCGCTGCGCGACCGTCTCCTCCTCGCGTTCGAGCAGGACGACCGCCAGATCGCGCTCGATCCTGTCGACGACGCCCGTCAGTTCGGCGTCGGCGTCGTCCAGCCGATCGTCGGGCCCGGCGTCCTGATCGTCGTCGGACCCCCCGATTCCGAACGGCAAAGCGGTTCCGGCAAGCGTTACGATCGTCGCGACGAATTCGCGTCGTGCGAGTATCGTCATACGTCGCGTGGTGCGGATTCGTATTTGAACCTGTGGCGGCTACCGGAAGCGCCGGCTGCGCTCCGTTCCCGGAACCACTATGCTGTGCGTCTCGTCAGTGCGACCATGGGAATCGACGCCGACGTTCTCGACGTCGAGTCGGCCGAATCGACGCGCCGATCCGTGAACGGCGTCGACCTCCACGTCGTCGCCGCCGGCAGCGAGGCCGATCCGCTGGTCGTGCTGCTGCACGGCTTTCCCGACTGCTTCTACGGGTGGCGCCACCAGATCGAGCCGCTGGTCGACGCCGGCTACAGGGTGGTGGTTCCGGACCAGCGCGGCTACAACCTGAGCGACAAGCCAGTCGGACTCGACCCCTACCGGCTCGGTCGGCTCTCGGCGGACATCGCGGCGCTGATCGAGAGCGAGGGCGAGGCGTCGGCCCACGTCGTCGGACACGACTGGGGAGCCATGGTCGCCTGGGACCTTGCGCTCCGTCGTCCCGGATACGTCGATCGACTCGGGATCCTGAACGTCCCCCATCCCACCGCTTTCCGCGAGACGCTCCGATCGAGCCCGCGCCAGTTGCTGCGGAGCTGGTACGCGTTCTGGTTCCAGCTCCCGTACCTCCCCGAGCGGGCGCTCGCCCGCGGCGAGTTTTCGGGGCTCGTCGACGCCCTGCAGCGCACCTCGCGCATCGACACGTTCGACGACGCCGACGTCGACCGCTACCGCGAGAGCTGGGCCGAACCGGGGGCGCTGACGGCGATGCTAAACTGGTACCGCGCCGCGGCCCGCCGGCCGGACGAGCCGCCCCGGGACCGCGTCGCGGCGCCGACGCTGATCGCCTGGGGCGAGAAGGACCCGGCCCTCGTACCGGAGCTCGCCGAGAAGAGCGCGCGGCACTGCGACGACGTGCGCGTCGAGCGGTTCCCGACGCGGAGCCACTGGGTTCACGTGGAGGCGCCCGAGGCCATCAACGAACTGTTGCTGGAGCACCTCGGCGAATAGCTGGAGTCCACGGCGACGATTCGACGAAACCGGTCGGATCAGCGCTCGGGGCGGGGCGCCCGCTCGTAGCGCTCGATATCGTCGGTCTTCTCGACGCGATCGTAGATTTCCTGGAGCGTCTCCTCGGCCCGCAGCAGGTCGTGCCGATCGAGGAACTCGCGGCCCGCCTCGGTGACGCCGTAGAACGTGTACGGCAGGTCGCGGCTCCGGCGGTCGTCGGACAGCGTCGCCGCCTCGACGATCCCGGCCTCGATCAGCGTCTGGAGGTGGCCGTGGATCGTCGACCGGCTCTTGGAGGGGTTGACGTAGTCGAGTTCCCTCAGCGACGGCAGCCCCTCGGGGTGGCCCAGCAGGTCCTGGAGCAGGGCGAAGCGAGTCTCCTGGGTGACGACGTCGAGGCGCCGTCGTTCCCGTTCGATCTCCGCGGGCGACGCGTCGGTGCGGCTCATGTGATTACGTTGGACCCGTTCGTCAATAACCGTTTCGGTGAGGACTGAATCGGTTGCGAGCGACGGCCATCGGCGTCCCGCCCCGGAGGAACAGCTATTTGAGCGCTCCGCGAGAGCCGCCGGACATGGTCGACGACGAGACGCCGTCGCGCGACGCCGCCCCCGAGTCCTCCAGTGGCGCTCCCGAGTCTTCCGACGTCGCTTCCGACGCTGCGGCCCACGATCCCGACGCCACCGTCCCGGACCCCGACGCGGTGCTCGCGGACGCCGAGGAGCACCTGCCCGGCCGGTCCCTGTCGCCCGAGGAGTACGAGCACCTCAAGCGCTCCGTCGCCGAGCTGACGCCGATCTTCCGGCACGACCGGTCGTACTTCGTGCTCGGCAGCTACGGGACGCCGGAGGTCCGCCGGCTCCAGCTCGTCAAGGATCGGCTCAACCGCCGGCGCGACGCCTACGCGTTCCTGATGGTCGACGTCCGACGCGAGTGGACGAACACGTACCTGAAGTTCCGCCTGCTCGCGGACTACGCCGACCTGATCGTCGGCGTCGCCGAGCACGACGGCGGCGGCTTCCTCGTCGAACAGGGGACGGTCGTCACCGAGCCCGCGTACTTCGAGAAGACGCACTTCCTCAAGCGCGAGTACGACGGGATCGACGCCGAAGCGATCGACACGGACGCCGATCCCGACGACCCCTACAGCGGGATGCAGACGCCGCTATTCGAGCTGGCGGACGAGGCAGGGCGACTCCACGTCTGGCGGACGGAGTCGGAGCTAGAGGACTGCGTCGAGGAGCTACCGTAGAACAACTGCGTCGACAGCGGGGACCGGGTCGGTCGCGAGACCCTCGCCGGCGTCTACTCGCCGCGGCGTCGTCGGAGTCGTCGGACGGCCACGACGACCGTGGCGGCCGCGATCGCGACGCCGACGGTCTTCGTGATCGTGCCGAGTCGGGAACCGCTCGACTCGGTCTCTTCGGCGATGTCGATCGACGTCTCCGGGTCGTCGGACGTCTCTCCGTCGGCGTCCCGCTGTTCGTCGGACTGTGCGGCTCTTCTGCGGAGGCGTTCGAGCGTCACACCTGTCGGTAGAGCGAACTGGTAAATAAACGTAACAGCGGGGTCGAGCGGCTACTCCTCGTAGGCGAGGTTCATCATCCACTGCGAGAAGGCGTCGCTCTGGCCGTCGATCTCCTCCTCGCCGATGAAGGGTGAGAGCATGTCGCCGGCCATCAGCAGCGAAAAGTCCAGGTCGCGAGCGGTCGGCGAGATGTGGTAGGTGTTGTGGCCCTCGTAGATCGTCTCCTCGCGGTCGACGAGCCCCTTCTCGGCGAGCGACTCGATGATGCGGCTTCCCTTGCGCGAGGAGATGTCCAGTTCCTTCCAGAACTCGCTCTGGTGGATCCCGCCGGTCTCTCTGACGAGTTCCAGACCGGCGCGCTCGTCCTCCGACAGCTCCGCTTCGGCCTCGGAGACGCTCACAGGCACCACCCCCCGGGGGACGCGAGACGGGAAACTACGTACATACCTCAACTACGAGGATCGACCCGCATAAAAGTGGCTTTCCCGGCGGGGTAGGTCCACTCGCTGAGGACCACGACCAGCAGCCCGACCCACAGCGCGGCGACGACCGCGCTCAGCTCTCGGTGTTCTCCATCGCGTACTGGTGGAGCTCCTCCCCGCGCTCGCTCTCGACGGACAGTTCGGGAACCTCGACGGGCGTACCGTCCTCGACGGCGACGAACACGAAGTCCGACTCGGTCGTCAGTTCGGTGTCGCCGGTGCGGGGGTTCTCCCGGTAGGCTCGGAGCCACACGCGGACGCTCGTTCGCCCGGCGTCGTAGACGAACGCCTCGACGAGCACGGTGTCGCCGACGGGCACCGGTCGCTTGAAGTCGAGTTCGTCGACGTTCGCGGTGACGCAGGCGTGGCCGGCGAAGCGCATCGCCGACATCGCGCCGTCCTCGTCCATCCACTTCATCACGTTGCCCCCGTGGGCCGTCTCGTAGTTGTTGGCGTGGTTGGGCTGGACGCGGTGGCGGTTCTCGATGTACGTGTCGCAGAGCGCGGGCATGGGCACACTTCCGCCGGAACGCGGAAAAGTTCAGCGTCCGTGCCAACCGACGCACGCGAAGACTGCGCCGGGCGCACTCGCCGCCGAACCGAAACCCGCAAACCGATACTACTGGAGCCACGAGAGGGCCACATGGCACGCCAGAGTGCGCAGACTCGCACCACCAATCGGTTGCGCCCCGCGATCGGCGACCCGCGGCGGGCGCTGGCTTTCGCGGCGGGCGACCTGCTCGCGATCGGTGCGGTCGTCGGCTGGGGACTGTACAGCCACCACGGCGCCGCGGCGTTCGCGACGCCGATCGACTCGTTCATGACCGTCCTCCCGTTCCTGCTCGGCTGGCCGATCCCCGCGGTGCTCGCGGGCGTCTACGAGGACGGCGTGATCGGCGACCCGATCGCGGCTGCGCGGTACGTGACCGTCGCGGGGATCGCCGCAGCGAATCTCGGCCTGATCCTCCGGACCTCGCCGCTGTTCGAGGGATCTGCGGCCTGGCCGTTCGGGCTCGTCGTGACCGGTAGTACGCTCGTCGTGTTGCTGGGCTGGCGCGTAGTCGCGGCGACTCTCCTCGACTGATCGAACTACTACCGACCGCCCCGCGACGGGGGCGACCTATTCATCCGACCGCGCTCGCAACGCCAGCGTCGCGACGACCGCCGCCGTTCCGGCGAACGCGGCCAGCACGGCGAACAGCGCGCCCGCCGAGCCCCACGTCAGGATCGCGCCGGCGACGCCGCCGCCCAGCGCGCCGACGCCGAACACGCCGAGGTACGTGTACCCGTAGGAGAGCCCTCGTTGCCCCGCGGGAGTCGCGTCGGCGACCGCAGCCTGGTACTGCGGCTGGACGAAAAAGAGGAAAAAGCCCAGCAACGCCGCGACGAGCAGGAACGCGGCGATACCGGCTTCCGAGGCGGGCAGGAAGGCGACTGCCAGCGCGGCGAGCGCCGTCATCCCGCCCGCGATGCCGATTTCGGGGCGGGTCCGGTCCGTCAACTTGCCGCCGACGTACTGCCCGGCGACGCCGACGGTCAGGATCCCGACGTAGACGTACCGATCGGGCGCGAACGACGTCCCGGCGAGACCGACCGGCTCGAACACCGCGAACCCAGAGAGGATGTCCGGAAGGAACGTCAGGAACCCGCGGTAGAACAGCCCCGAGAGGATCACGATCGCGAAGATGGCGACGAACGGACCGACGAACAGCTCTCGCGTCCCGCGGCGGAACGCCGGGAGGCTGTCGACCGCGTCGGCCTTCGAGCCGCCGTCGGGCCTGGCTTCGGCGTCTGCATTCGGTTCGGCGTCCGCATCCGGTTCGTCGTCCACGGCCGCCGTCTCGTCGACGTCGATCCGCAGCGCCAGCGCGACGCCGATGGCGGCCGGCGCGGCCAGCAGCAGCGTCACGACGCGCCACGGCAGCACTTCGAGGAGTAGCAGCGTCGCCAGCGGCCCGAACGCGATGCCGACGTTGCCCGCCATCCCGTGGTACGCGAAGGCCGACCCGCGCTCCTCGACGCCGGTGCTGATCAGCGACAGGCCCGACGGGTGGTAGACGCTCGCGGCGGCGCCCCAGAGCACGAGCGCGAGTCCGATCACGACGAGCCCGAGCGTCGGCGCCGTCGGCGTCAGGCCGAGCAGTGCGAACGAGCCGCCCATCCCCGCCAGACAGCCCGCGATCAATCGGCGCGATCCGAGCCGATCGGCCAGCACGCCGCCCGGCACGGCGCCGAGGCCGAACAGCGCGTACCCCGCCGTGACGACGCCGCCGATCACGGCCTCGGTCGTCCCGAACTCGACGAGCCAGACGGTGACCAGCACCGGGATCGACAGCTCGTAGGTGTGGACCGCGGCGTGACCGAGCACCACCAGCCCGACGATCGCCCGATCGTTCGAGTTCACGGGTGTGCGTAACGGAGAGACGCTGTTCAAGCTATCGGTACTCGTCGCCTGTGAGCGGCGACGAGCACTACTGGAGCTGATACATCGGCGGTTCTGCGCGGACGAATATTCGTAACGTGCATCCGGGCTGCCGGAGATGCTGAAAATCCCGCCGATCGGAATTTATTCCGAAATGGCCAATACCGCCTCTATTAGCGATTGCGCAGGAAATTTTCCTCATTAGATGGGAAGAACACAACTGCTCCCATATCTCTATAACTTATGAAGATAGTATGGGTTCTATTTACAGATCAGCTACGTTGAGAACGCGTCGAGTATGGATCGCTGACGAATTGAATATCTCCCTCATATGGGAAACTCTTATATGCATATCCGGCATACTATAGAATAGATTATGACTGGCTACTACGACCTCGTCCTCGGCCTCATCCCGCTCACCCTCCTCGGCCTCTCCGGTTCGCTCTCACTCGCGGGCGTCACGACGACCGGCGCCGTCACCGTCGCCGCCGCGGTCGGCCTGCTGATCGTCGGCCACGCGCTGTTCGTCAACGCCCCGGTCGGTCAGGAGACCGCCCCGTCCGCGACGGACAACGGTTCGACGTCGCCGCAGGTCGGCCCGGTCAACGCCGACTGATCTACTCGTCTCTCCGATCGACTACTCTCCGCCTCCGACCGACCACGCTTTTTGCGTTCGCCGGTAATTTCCCGACATGGTCACCGCACGATTCCTGAGTAGCGACGCCGTCGACGGTCTGGCGACACCCGCCGAGTACGTCGACGCCGTCCGCGAGGGGTATCGCCAGCGCGGCGAGGGCGCATCTGCCGAACCGCGAACGAAGCTACTCCGCTCCGATCCGCCGGGGATGCTCACCGAGTACGCGGCCGTGCTCCCCGAAACCGGTGCGATGGGCGGGTACGTCTACGCCGCCGGGTTCGGCGCGGCCGACGCCTGGTTCATGACCCAGCTGTTCGACGCCGACACCGGGGAGCCCCGCGCCGTGCTCGACGGCGCGAGCATGAACCCGTTCAAAACCGGCGCGACGGGCGCCGTCGGCGTCGACGCGCTGGCCCGCGAGGACGCCGCCTCGATGGCGGTGATCGGCAGCGGCCCGCAGGCCAGGGGGCAGGTCCGGGCGACCGCGACGGTCCGCGAGTTCGAGACCGTCGACGTGTTCTCGCCGACTCGCGAGCACCGCGAGCGGTTCGCCGCCGAGCTGGACGACCGGCTCGACGCCGCCGTCCGATCGGTCGAGTCGAGCGACGCCGCGGTCGAGGGCGCCGACGTCGTGATCACCGCCACGAACGCAAACCGGCCGGTGTTCGACGGCGAGCTGCTCGAACCGGGCGCCCACGTCACCGCGATGGGCCAGTACAACCCTGAGAAGTTCGAGCTCGACGCAACGACGATCGAGCGCTCGACGTACGTCGTCGACCTCCGCGAGCGCGTCGACACGGACGCCGGCTCGTTCATCCACGCCGTCGAGGAGGGTGCGGTCACCGAGGAGCACGTCCACGCGGAACTGGGGGAGGTCGTCGCCGGGAAGCGGCCGGGTCGCCGTTCGGACGACGAGATCACGGTGTTCGACAGCGGCGGCACCGGCATCGAGACGGTCGCCGGCGCGCAACTGCTCTACGAGAAAGCGGAGGAGCGAGACCTCGGCACGGAGATCGAGTTCGCACCGGCGAGTGAAGCTCTCACCGGAAAGTAACGAGTCCGGGAGTCCGCGATCAGAACGACGCGAGCCCGATCGCCTGGGCGAGCGTGACGCCGCTGGCGAGCGCGCCGACGAGGTAGCCCAGGATCGCGCCGCCGTTGAGCAGCGGCAGGCCGGCGTGGGCGCGACCCTTCAGCACCATCCGAAGCAGGATCAGCAGCCCGGCGAGCGTCCCGAGCATCGCCGTGAGCGCGGGGAGGTTCATCGTGACCACCGGAATCGAAAGCTGCGGCGCGGCGTCGACGGGGACGAACGCCGCTGCGCTCGCGACGAGGATCGTCGGCATGACGGCGTCGCCGAGGCCGATGTACAGCGCGTCGCGGACGCCGTCATCCTCGGACGGGGCGCCGGCGGACGCTTCCTCGGCCGCCGGGCCGCCGTCAGCGGCTTCGGCCGCCGCCTCGTCCGTCGCGTCGTCGGTCATCTCCTCGCCGGCGCCGAGGTCGCGGAACGAGTAGGTCAGGCTCGTCGGGATGACGAACAGGACGGGGACGTTCAGGTCCATCACGCCCTCCGCGAGCGTGAGCATGTGCTCGGTGCCGTACACGCTGATCGCGTCGTAGACGGCGAGGACGAGCAGGAACAGGATCGCCGGCAGCAGCCCGAAACTGATGCCGAACATCCCCGCCGCCCCCGCGCCCATCAGCACGCCCGCGGCGTCGATGACGTACCACTCCGGATGGACCAGCAGTCCCCCGGAAACCGCGACGGCCGTGAGGATCGGCAGCAGCGCGACGGCCGTCCCGCCGATCGAGACGACGCCGACCGGCGCGATCGCCGCGACGACGTACCACGCCAGCATTCCGCTGGTGCCGATGATCATCGCGCGGATCAGCCACTCGACGTCGTACTTGATGACCAGCAGCATTCCGCCCGTCGCGACGAGGATCACCGCGAAGAACACGAGCCCGTTGGTCGGATCCGACGGGTCCTCGACGGCCTGGTAGTCGTTCTGCACGAACGGCTCGACGAGGGCCAGCGAGCCCAGTTGCACGAGGACGAACAGCAGAACCGTGCCGGCGACGGCGGCGTAGAGCCGCGCCCGATCGTTCATGCACGGCGATTGCGACCCCGGGGTTATCGGCGTTGCGCTGTCGCCCGGGCCCGGTCCTTTTTCAGGGCGGCGAGAGACCACTCACGTATGGCAGATCGCACGCGCGCACACGTGTTCGTCTCCGGTCGCGTCCAGGGCGTGTTCTACCGCGCCAACACCCGGGAGAACGCCCGCGAGCGAGGTGTCGACGGCTGGGTGAAGAATCTGGAGGACGGCCGCGTCGAGGCGGTCTTCGAGGGGCCGACCGAGGCCGTCGAGGCGATGGTCGAGTGGTGCCACACCGGCAGCCCCGCCGCCGACGTCGAGGACGTCGAGGTCGAGTACGGCGACCCGCAGGGCGAAGACGAGTTCTCCATCAGGCGGTAAACCCCGGCACCGCGCAATCGAAAGGAACGCGCTCCGGCACCATTTTGCCGACAGCCGGCGAACCGGCGCACATGATCACGAGCGATCGCATGGCCGCCGTCGACGTCAACGCCGAGGCACTCGGCGTCCCGCGCAAGCAGCTCATGGAGTCGAGTGGCAACGCCGTCGCCAGCGCCGTCAGCGAACGCGCCGAGCCGGGATCCACAGTCGCGATCGTCGCCGGCCGCGGCAACAACGGCGGCGACGCGTTCGTCGCGGCACGCTTTCTCGACGAGTACGACGTCTCCGTTCACCTGCTTGGCAGGGCGGAAACGATCGGGACCGAGATCGCGCGCGAGAACTGGGATGCCCTCGAAGCGGGCGACTACGAGACGGTGGAGGTCAAAGACTCCCGGGCGCTGGACCTGCCCGACGCCGACGTGATCGTCGACGCGATGCTGGGCACCGGCGTCGCCGGCGCGCTCCGCGAGCCCGCCGCCACGGCCGCCCGGGCGATCGACGACGCCGACGCGACGGTGATCGCGGTCGACGTCCCCTCCGGCGTCGACGCCGACACCGGGGAGGCGCCGGGTGCGGCTGTCGAGGCCGACCACGTCGTAACGTTCCACGATCAGAAACCCGGATTGACCGATCTCGACATCGACGTGACAGTGGCCGACATCGGCATCCCCGAGGCCGCGGAGCTGTTCGTCGAGCGCGGCGACCTGCTCGCGCTCGAACGCGATCCCCGGAGCCACAAGGGCGACCACGGCGAGGTGCTGGTGATCGGCGGCGGGCCGTACTCCGGCGCGCCCGCGCTGTCGGCCCAGGCGGCGTTCCGCGCCGGCGCGGACCTCGTTCGCGTCGCGGTTCCGGAGACCATCGCGCCGGACGTGCGCGGGTTCTCCGAGAACTTCATCGTCGAGCCGCTGACCGGCGACGCGCTCGCGCCGGGACACGTCGACGAGCTGCTCGAGCTCGCCGCCGATCAGGACGCCGTGCTGATCGGCCCGGGCCTCGGCGACGACGAGGGAACGCTCGACGCGGTGGGGGAGTTCCTCGCTTCCTACGACGGGCGGGTCGTCGTCGACGCCGACGCCTTGCAGGTCGTGCCCGAGGTCGAGACCGACGCAGAACTCGTCTGCACGCCCCACCAGGGCGAGCTCCGGAAGATGGGCGGCCCGGCTGCCGACGACTGGGAGGAGCGTGCGGACGCCGTTTCGGCGTTCGCCGGCGAGATCGGTGCGACGCTGCTGGTCAAGGGCGCTCACGACGTGATATCGGACGGCGAGACGACGCGGGTCAACCGGACCGGCAATCCCGGCATGACAGTCGGGGGGACCGGCGACGTGTTGGCGGGCGTCACGAGCGCGCTGGTCACCGCGATCGAGGATCCGGTGCAGGCCGCCGGCGTAGGGGCGTACGCCAACGGTCGGGCGGGCGATCTCGCCGTCGACGACCACGGCTACGGGCTGGTGGCGACCGATCTGCCGCCGCTGGTGGCCGACGCGCTGTGGAACGACGCCGAGTGAGCAATCGATGTCCACGGCGGTCGCCGTACCGAGGATAGCGAACAGGCGACGCGGTCGGGAATCCCGCGGCGGTGCGTCGCGCACTCGCTGCTCGCCGCGGGACGATCCGTCAGGACATACGCCGGGTGGTCGCCCGATCGCGGATAAACCTGTAGAAGGGAGCGTCCGCACAGCGGCGGCGTCACGCCGCTACGGTGGTGTGGGTGTCACGTCGCTACGACGGAGCGAGCGTCACGCCGACTCGACGGGCCGGGAGAGGTCGCCGGCGCGAGCGCGGGACTGTTCGACGATCGCCGGGCGCGCCTCGAAGTCGACGACGACGTCCTCGTCGCCGTACGTGACGTCGTTGACTCGGGCGTTGTCGTGGATCCACGACACGACGCTCATCGTGTCCTCGGTCATCGGCAGGACGAGTCGCTCGCGCTCCCAGTCGGGCAGTTCGTCGTCGATCCGAGCGAGGAGGTCCTCGACGTTTCGGCCTTCCTTGCCGCTGACCGCGATCGGGTTCGGCGCGAGCGCCGAGAGCGCTTCCCGCTTCTCGGCGAGTTCCTCGTCGTCGACCGTGTCGATCTTGTTGAGCACGGTGACGATCGGCGCTTCGTTGCGCTCGTAGAGCGTGTCGTGGCTGGTGACGAGCTTCTCGCGGATCTCCTCGACGGGGTCGCTGACGTCGACCACGAGCAAGACGAGATCGGCCCGGTACACCTCGTCGAGCGTCGACTTGAACGACTCGACGAGCCAGTGGGGCAGGTCGCTGATGAATCCGACCGTGTCGGTGAGCAGGACGTCCCGCCGATCGAAGTCGAGCTTGCGAGTCGTCGTCCCGAGCGTCGTAAAGAGGCGATCCTCGCTCTCGGCCGTGGTGTCGAGATCGGGATGCAGGTCCTCGTTCTCGTCGACGTCGACGTCGGCGGCGAGCCGGCGCATCAGCGTGGACTTGCCGGCGTTGGTGTACCCGGCGAGGGCGACGAGATCGAAGCCGGACTCGCGCCGTTGCTCGCGGCGCTGCTCCTCCGTGTCGGCGATCCGGTCGAGCTCGTCTTTGATCCGGCTGATCTGCTTTTTGATGTCCTCTTCGCGGCTCTCGTCGTACTCGCCGAGGCCCATGAAACCGGGCCGCTCCTCGCGCTTGGCCAGGCTCGCCTTGGCTTCGGCGCGGGGCAGCTCGTACCGCAGCTCGGCCAGTTCGACTTGCAGCTGGGCTTTCCGGGTCTGGGCGCGCTGGCCGAAGATGTCCAGGATCAGCGTGAACCGGTCGATCACCTCGACGCCCTCGGGAAGCTTCTTGCCGAGGTTGAACGTCTGGTAGGGATCGAGTCGGTTGTCGAAGATCACCGCGTCCGCGTCGGCCTCGACGACGAGGTCGGCCATCTCCTCGGCCTTCCCCTCGCCGATCTCGAGCGCGGGATCCTCGCGGCGCTTCTGGGTCACTTCGCCCGCGACGGTGTAGCCCGCCGCGCGCGCCAGTTCGCTGATCTCGGACGTATCGGCGGTTCCATCGTCGACACGCTTGGCGATTATCGCGATCATGTGGGTGCGTTCGAGCGGTCGCTTCGTGCGCTCACGTAGGCGCTCGTCGTATTTAAACGTCGGCGGGTGACAGCACGTCGGCAGGAGACGGCACTTCGGTTCGAGACGCCGGGACGAAGCCGAACGCCGGACGGCCGACTCGATTCACCAGAAATGACGTTATCTATACGTGTCGACTTAACGTCACTCACGATGCGCGATTCCAGTGGGAGAGCGGAGTAAGGCGACCCTTCGAGGACACGAAGAGCCGCAAAGATCATATAAGGTAGAGTTACCTTGTTCAGGTATGGAGCTCGACCCCCAGCAACTGGGTCTGGAACTCGGCAGCGGCGCCGCGATCGGCGCGCTGATCGGCTTCGCCGCGAAGAAGCTCGCGAAGCTGCTCGCGGTGATCGTCGGCGTCCAGCTCGCGGTGTTCCGGTTCCTCGAATCGAAGGGAATTCTCACCGTCGACTGGAACCGGCTGACGAACGGACTTGTCAGCACGCAGGAGAAGGTACAGGATCCGGGATGGATCGAGCCGATCATCTCCTCGCTGTCGATCGGCGCCGGGTTCACCGGCGGCTTCCTGATCGGCTTCAAGCGAGGATAATCGGTCTCGGGCGTCGTTCCGAGCGGACTACTGCGTCTTGATGTCGTCCTCGTCCCGGACGATCTGCGTTTCCGCTTCGCCGCCGGTAACCTCGTTCGCGCGGTCGAAAAACTCGTTTTGCAGCCCGGCGGGGAACTGCAGCACGCCGATCCACGAGCCGTCGCCCTGCCACTCCTCGCGCTGGAGGTCGCCGAACTCCCGGAGCTGGGCCTGCGCGCTGCCGGCCTGTTCGGGCGGCACCTGCACGGCGACGGTGACCTCGTCGAACCGGATCGGGATGATCGGCCGGAGCGCGTCGAGCGCGTCGTCGACCTGCTCCTCTACGGGTTCCATCGGATCGACGTCGAAGCCGGCGTCCTCCAGGGCGCTCTCGATCCGGTCGGGCGGATGGGGCGCGTCGTCCATCTGGGGGTTGACGGCGTTGCGCGTGATCTGGTTGACCAGCTGTTTGTGCTTCTGTTCTTGCATCTCGCGGCGCTGCTCGGCCGTGATCTGAATCTCGCCGCGCTGGATCACCTCGGGGATGATCTCGAGAGAGTCTGTCGTCCCGAACACCTCTTCGAGGTCGGACTCGGCGGGGCGGTCCCCGCGGCTCGCGTTCTCGAAGACGTCCTCGGCGGCGATCACGTCCTCGAGCTCTCCTTCGAAGTCGCCGCGCTTGATCTCGAGGGCGGCGTCCGGATCGACGAGCACTTCGAATCGCTCCCCGTGGGATTCGAGGCGCGCCGTCACGGCATCGTCAAGCGATATCATATCTGTGGGTAAAGCGGCGGGGGTAAAAATGTGTTTCCCGACGACCCCGCCGAGTTGTCCGATTTCGCCGTCGCGGCGGCGTCGAGTCGCTCACAAAAACCTTTTCTCCCATCGCCAAGTGGGTACGGGCGATGTCGGACCTACGCGAACTGTTTGGCGACCTGTTCGACGACGTTGACGGAATCCTGCTGTTCTCGCCGAGCAGTTCCTACTACGAGCGGTTCGACGATCTCGACGACGACGACCCGGACGTGATCCTCGTCGGGCCGGAGAACGTCCACGACGCCGACGCGTACGTCGAGTTACCCGTCCAGTTCGAGGACGCGTCGGACCGGATCGAGTTCGCGATCGAGGGCGCCGTCGACGAGGGGATCGTCGACGAGGGCGACGATCTCCTGTGCGCGCTCGGGCTGTTCGCGGACGACGTCGACTCGCTGACTCGCGTCCGGGCGAACCCCGCCGAAGGCTCGGGGATTTACGAACTGTTCGTCAACTCCCGCGCCGAGCCGGACGTCATCCGGGCCGTCTTCGACGTCGCGATCGAGCTCGGCCAGAAGGGCCAGAAGGGCAAGCCCGTCGGCGCGCTGTTCGTCGTCGGCGACGCCGGGAAGGTGATGAACAAGTCCCGCCCGCTCAGCTACAACCCCTTCGAGAAGTCCCACGTCCACGTCGGCGACCCGATCGTGAAGGTGATGCTCAAGGAGTTCTCGCGGCTCGACGGCGCCTTCGTCATCAGCGACGCCGGCAAGATCGTCAGCGCGTACCGCTACCTCGAACCCGCCGCGGAGGGCGTCGACATCCCGAAGGGGCTGGGCGCCCGGCACATGGCGGCCGGGGCGATCACCCGCGACACGAACGCGACGGCGATCGTCCTCAGCGAGAGCGACGGACTCGTGCGAGCGTTCAAGGGCGGCGAACTGGTGCTCGAACTCGATCCGGAGAACTACTGAGATGCTCCTGCTGCAGGCGTTCCCCGACGGGTTCACGCTGTTCCAGGAGCCGGTCGTCGTCGCGCTGATCCTGCTGGTCGTCGGGCTGGGACTGGGGCTGCTGGTCGGCCGCGTGAACAAGCAGATTCTGGTCGCGGCGGGCGTGCCCGACGCCGTCGAGGGGACGCCGTTCGAGCGCACGGCCAGAAGCCTCGGCACGTCGACGGTGTCGCTGCTGGCCCGACTCACATCGTGGTTCGTCTACGGCGTCTCGATCCTGGCGGCGATTCGCGTCGCGAACTTCTTCGAGGCGCCGTCGTTCTGGATCGGCGTCGCCGCGTTCGTCCCGAAACTGTTCGTCGCCGTCGTCGTGATGATCCTCGGCTTCATCGTCGCGGACAAGGCCGAACTGATCGCCAGCGAGCGACTGCGCGACGTCAAACTGCCCGAGATCACGCTCCTTCCGCTCGCGGTGAAGTACACCGTGCTGTACGTCGCCCTGCTGATCGCTCTGAGCCAGGTCGACGTCAACACGACGGCGCTTTTGATCCTGCTGACCGTGTACGTGTTCGGCGTCGTGTTCCTCGGCGGGTTGGCGTTCAAGGACTTCCTCTCGTCGGCGGCCGCCGGGATGTACCTCCTCCTGAACCAGCCCTACGGCATCGGCGACGAGGTGCGGATCGGCGACCGCGAGGGGATCGTCCAGGAGGTCGATCTGCTGGTGACCCGCATCGAGAACGAGGAAGAGGAGTTCATCGTTCCCAATCGCAAGGTGTTCGAGCACGGCATCGCGCGGACGCGGTAGGGCGGATCGGCGTCGCGACGCCCCCGGAGCGGAGGGTATTTTTGCGCCCGTCCGCTGGGGTCGGACATGGACGCGGCGCTCGGACCCCCCGAGAAGATGGCAGATCGGCGCGAGGACCTGACGCCGATGATGTCCCAGTACTACGAGCTCTGCGAGCGCTACGACGACTCGCTGGTGCTCTTTCAGGTCGGCGACTTCTACGAGGCCTTCTGCGATGCGGCGGAAGCCATCGCGCGCCTGCTGGAGATCACGCTCACCAAGCGCGAGGACTCGACGGGCACCTACCCGATGGCCGGCATCCCGATCGACAACGCCGAGTCGTACGTCGAGACGCTGCTGGACGCCGGCTACCGGGTCGCGATCGCCGACCAGGTGCAGGACCCCGACGAGGTCAGCGGCGTCGTCGACCGCGCGGTGACCCGGATCGTCACGCCCGGAACGCTCACCGAGGACGAACTGCTCGACACCGAGGACAACAACTTCGTCGCGGCGCTGGCCTCCGAAGGCGAGGAACACGGCCTCGCGCTGCTCGACGTCTCGACGGGCGACTTCTACGCCACCGCGGTCGACGCCGACGCCGCGCTGCGCGACGAGATCAGCCGGTTCGATCCCGAGGAGGCGATCCTCGGGCCGGACGCCTCGGGCGACCCGTTCCCCGCGAACTGCATGGTGACGCCACACGACGAGCGCACGTTCGAGTTCGACGCCGCCGCCGAGCGCGTCGCGGCGTACTTCGGGGACCCGGACTCGCTGCTCGCGAGCGACGTCGAGGTGCGGGCCTGCGGCGCCCTGCTGGCGTACGCCGAGTACACGCGCGGCGGGCGCTACACCGAGCTGCATCCCGACGCAGCCGCCGAAAGCGATGCCGACGCCGAAGACGAGGGCGACGACGCGGACGCCGGGGCGTCGAGCGGCGACGGCGCCGCAGACGACTCCGCGGTCGGCTCGCTCGACTACATCAACACGCTCACCCGCTACGACCCGCGGGAGTACATGGTGCTCGACCGGGTCGCGATCCGGAGCCTCGAACTGTTCGAGCGCCGCTCGGTCCACGATCAGGCCGGAGACGCGCTGATCGACGTGCTCGACGAGACGTCCTGCGCGATGGGCAGCCGCGAACTCAAAGACTGGCTCCGCCGACCGCTGATCGACCGCGAGGAGATCGAAGCGCGTCACGACGCCGTCGAAGAGCTGGTCGGGAGCCTCCAGCGCCGCGAGACCGCGAGCGATCTCCTGCGGGACGTGTACGACGTCGAGCGCCTGATCGCCCGGGTCGCTCGCGGACGAGCGAACGCCCGCGACCTCCGCTCGCTGAAGGATACGCTCGACGTCGTGCCCGAACTCCGAGCGGAGCTCTCCGGCGTCGAGTGCGACCGGCTGGTCGACCTCCGCGAGCGTCTCGACGAGATGGCCGACGTCCGCGAGCTGATCGGGAGCGCGATCCAGGCCGACCCGCCGATCGAGGTCACCGAGGGCGGCGTGATCCGCGAGGGGTACAGCGACGAACTCGACGATCTCAGGGAGACCGAGCGCTCGGGCAAGCAGTGGATCGACGAGCTGGAAGCCGAAGAACGGGAGCGCACCGGCGTCGACTCGCTGAAGGTCGGCCACAACTCGGTCCACGGCTACTACATCGAGGTCACGAACCCGAATCTCGACGCCGTCCCCGAGGACTACCAGCGCCGCCAGACGCTGAAGAACTCCGAGCGGTTCTACACGCCCGAACTCAAGGAGCGCGAGGACGAGATCATCAGCGCCGAGCAGCGGGCCGACGACCTGGAGTACGAGCTGTTCCGCGAGGTCCGCTCCTCCGTCGCCGACGAGGCCGAGCGCGTGCAGGCGCTCGCGGGCACGCTGGCCGAACTGGACGCGCTCGTCTCGCTCGCCACGGTCGCCGCCCAGCACGACTACTCGCGCCCGCAACTCGGCGGCGACGGCATCGACGTCGAGACGGGCCGCCACCCCGTCGTCGAGCGCACCGAGGAGCGGTTCGTCCCGAACGACGCCGACCTCGGGCCCGCGGAGGACTTCGCGGTCATTACCGGCCCCAACATGTCCGGCAAATCGACATATATGCGGCAGGTCGCGCTGATCGTCGTGCTCGCCCAACTGGGCAGCTTCGTCCCCGCCGAGCGAGCGGAGCTGCGACTCGTCGACCGGGTGTTCACCCGCGTCGGCGCCAGCGACGACATCGCGAGCGGGAAGTCGACGTTCATGGTCGAGATGACCGAACTCGCCGAGATCCTCGACGCCGCCACCGAGCGCTCGCTCGTGCTGCTCGACGAGGTCGGTCGCGGCACGAGCACCGCCGACGGGCTCGCCATCGCCCAGGCCGTCACCGAGTACGTCCACGACGAGGTCGGCGCGACGACGCTGTTCGCGACCCACCACCACGATCTGACCGAGATCGCCGACGACCTCGACCGGGTCGCGAACCTCCACTTCGCCGCCCGCCGCGACGGCGACGACGTGACCTTCGACCACGAGCTCAGCCGCGGCCCGGCGACGGCGTCCTACGGCGTCGAGGTCGCGAAGATGGCGGGCGTGCCCGACGCCGTCGTCGAGCGGGCGCGGACGCTGCTCGACGAGGATGCCGACGCGTCCGCGGCGCCGTCGGACGCCGACGCGGCGAACGCGTCGTCCCCCGACGAACCGCCGTTCGCGGAGGGAACGGGCGACGCCGCGATCCGGCAGGCCGTCGGCGACGGCGGCGACCGCGTCCCGAACTCCGTCGCGGCGAAGCTCCGCGACGCGAACCTCGCCGACACGACGCCGCTGGAGGCCCTGCAGCTGCTCGACGAGCTCCAGCGCGAGTTAGAGAACTGACTTCTGCCGACCGCTACTCGCCCGTCTCCGGCGTCAGCGAGACGAACTCCAGCCCGTTCCGTTCGAGCAGCTCTCTGGCTCGGTCGGTCACCGACGGCGCGACGAGCATCCCCCGAAGCTCGGCGTCGTCGTGGAGATCCCGTTCGAGGGCGTCGACGTACCGCCGGAGCTGGCCGACGGCGTCCGGCCCGACGCGCTTGCGCTTGAGCTCGACGGCGACCGTTCGTCCGGAGTGATCCTCGCCGTAGATGTCGACCGCGCCGGCGCTCGTCTGGCGCTCGGTCGCCAGCGGCGTGAAGTCGGCTTCGAGCAGATCGGGATCGTCGAGGATTCGCTCGCGGAGATCTTCCTCGGTGCCGGTGATCGCCAGTTCGCTCGCGTCGTCGACGGCGAACGCCGAGACCTGCGTCACGCGCTCGAACCGGACGTCCAGGCGCTCGTCCGGCGTCGACCGGTGGCTCCGGATTCTGAGGTCGCCGTCCGCCAGTTCGGCGTCCTGCGTGCAGCCCGGCGGCTGCCAGTTCACGGGTTGCTGGCCCTCGTCGGTGTGGACGAGGATCGAGCCGTCGGGCTTGAGCATGACGTGGCGGTCGCCCGGCCCGAGCGTGCTCGACGCCCGGCCGTCGTACTCGACCGTGCAGCGCCCGAACACGGTGACCAGCGCCCCCTCCTCGATGCCGTCGGCGACCCGCTCGGCGGCCGCGTCGGGGTCCGGGTCGACGACGGTGTCGGCCCGCGCCGCTCGGTGTCGTTCCGATGCAGTCACTACTGCTCCGTACCGCCCTCACGGGCTTAAGGCGACCGTTCGGCCGTCGCGAGGCGGGAGGCTTTTCAGGCCCGCCGAGAAGTGGTTCGCGTGCTCCGCGACACCGGATTCACGGGCGCGTACGCCGGCGTTCTCGTGGGCGTGCTCGGCGTGTTCGCGTGGGCGACCGGCAGCCCGCTCGTGTTCCCGAGCCTCGGGCCCACCGCGTTCCTGCTGGCGCGCTCGCGGACCGGCGCCGTCGTCGCGCCGCGCCGAGTGATCGGCGGCCACGCCGTCGGCGTCGTCGCCGGACTTGCGGCCCACTGGCTCGTCGCGCCCGGCGTCTCGCTGTCAGTTACGCTCGCGCCGTTCTCGACGAGCGTGCTGCGCATGGCGGTCGCCGGCGGGCTGTCGGTCGCCGCGACGAGCGTCGGGATGCTCGCTGCCGACGTGAACCACCCGCCGGCGTGCGCGACGACGCTGATCGTCTCGCTGGGCATCCTGCCGAGCCCGCGGACCGGGGCGATCATCCTCGCGGCTGTGACGGCGCTGGTCGGGTTCCACCGGCTCGCGCTGCGAGCGTGGGGCCTATTCGACCAGATGACCTCGGAGTCGATGACCGTGCGGTCGTGATGCCCATCTCGACGCGCTGATCCTGCGAGCCTCGACGCCAATCCACCGCAGTTTTGACGCCCCGGCCGATACTCGGGAGTAATGAACGACGACCTCCGAGAGCGAATCGAGCGCGAGGCCGAGAAGCACGCGCTGATCAACGCCGTCAAGCACGAGAGCGACGCCGACGTCGGCGCGATCATGGGGCCGCTGATGGGCGAGAACCCCGAGTTCCGCGAGCACGGCGACGAGATCCCCGGCGTCGCCGGCGGCGTCATCGCCGAGATCAACGGGCTGGACCACGAGGAGCGCCGCGAGCGCCTCGGCGAGCTCGCGCCCGAGGAACTCGAAGAACTCGACAGCGAGGACGATGAGGAAGAGGAGATCCTGCCGGACCTCCCCAACGCTGACGAGTACGACCAGGTCCGGATGCGCGTCGCGCCGAACCCGAACGGCCCCTGGCACCTCGGCCACGCCCGGATGCCCGCGGTGATCGGGACGTACAAGGAGCTGTACGATGGCTGGTTCTGCGTCCGCTTCGACGACACCGACCCCGAGACGAAGCGTCCCGATCTCGACGCCTACGACGAGATCCTCGACGCCATCGAGTACCTCGGCTTCGAGCCGGACGAAGTGTACCGCGCGAGCGACCGCGTCGAGACGTACTACGAGCACGCCCGCGAGCTGATCGAGGCCGGCGGCGCGTACACCTGCTCCTGTTCGGGCGAGGAGTTCTCGAACCTGAAGAACTCCGGCGAGGCCTGCCCTCACCGCGACAAGGACGCCGAGACCACCCGCGAGGAGTTCGAGGCGATGGTCGACGGCGAGTACGAGAGCGGCGAGATGGTCCTGCGCGTCCGGACCGACATCGAGCACAAGAACCCCGCGCTGCGCGACTGGGTGGCGTTCCGGATGATCGACACGCCCCATCCGCGCGAAGAGGCCGCCGAGTACCGCTGCTGGCCGATGCTGGACTTCCAGAGCGGCGTCGACGATCACTTGCTCGGGATCACCCACATCATCAGAGGAATCGACCTGCAGGACTCCGCGAAGCGCCAGCGGTTCGTCTACGACTACTTCGACTGGGAGTACCCCGAGGTGATCCACTGGGGCCACGTCCAGATCGACGCCTACGACGTGAAGATGAGCACGTCGACGATCAAGGAGCTGATCGACGACGGCGAACTCGACGGCTGGGACGATCCCCGCGCCCCCACGCTCGCCAGCGTCAGCCGTCGGGGCATCCGCGGCGAGGCCGTCACCGACGCGATGGTCGAGCTCGGAACGTCGACGAGCAACGTCGACCTCGCGATGTCGAGCGTCTACGCCAACAACCGCGACCTCGTCGACGACCAGGCCGACCGGTACTTCTTCGTCCGCGAGGGCACCGAGGTCGCGCTGACCGGCGACGGCCCGGACGCCGCCGAACCGCCCCGCCACCCCGACCACGAGGGGCGGGGCACCCGCGAGATTCCCGTCGGCGGCGCCGTCCTGGTCGAGCCCGACGATCTGCCCGACCGCGAAGAGCGCGTCTGGCTGAAGGGGCTGGGCTGCGTGCGCTACACGCGCGACGCGTTCCAGTTCACCGGCGACGACATCGACGCCGTCCGCGAGGAAGGCGTCGACGTGATCCACTGGGCGCCCGCCGAGGCGTCCGTCCCCGTCCGGCTGCGCACCATGGAGGGCGACGTCGAGGGCGCCGCCGAACCCGAGTTCGCCGACACCGACGCCGACGAGGTCGTCCAGTTCGAGCGCATCGGGTTCGCCAGGGTGGATCGGCACGACGAGGAGTCGGTCGCGTACTACGCGCACCCCTGAGATCGGCGCAGCCGCCGGCGGAACCGTCACCTGTCGAGCGTCTCGCTGACCGACACTCGCGCCGCTTCGTCTTCCCCGCCGCGCTCTATCTCGACGTCGACGCCGAACTCGCCGAGTAGTTCGACGCTCGATTCGACGTGATTCGTGATCTGGGGAATCGTCACCTCGCCGCCGGCGAGCGCCAGCCAGACGAGCAACTGGTCGGCGAGGTAGCGATCGACCGCGGCGTCGCCCTCGTCGAACTCGACGAACTCGCGCGCTACGTCTTCGCCGACTTCCTCCGCCGGTTTGCCTCGCTCGCCGAGCGCGTTCGCGCCCGCGAGGGTGTTCTCGTACTCCGCGCGTAGCGTCAGCGCGGTGCCGATCGAGTCCGTCTCGGCGTACGCCGCGGTGCGCTCGATCACGTCGACGTCGTCGGGCAGCGCGGCCGCCGCGCCGCGGGCCTGTCGCTCCGCCACGTCGGCGTCGGTCAGTTCCTCGGAGGCGACCGAGTAGAGCCGGACGCCGTGGCGTTCGCCCCGATCGGTCAGGTCGATCGGCGCGGGGTCGGAGGGATCGACCGTGAGCGTCGCGACGCCGCCGCCCGCCGGGTAGAAGCCGCGTCGCTCGACGTCGACCGCGGCGTCCACGCCGTGGCGCCGAAGGACGGGGAGCTTGACCCGCCGGTAGTAATCGATCGGCGGCGACCACTCGACGTCGGTGCCGCCGCTGATCGTGACCGCCAGCGGCTCGTCGATCGTCACAGCGAGCGGGAGCACGGCGTCGAACACGAGCGTGACGCTACCGGCCGTCCCGACGTCTACCTCGTATTGGCCGCCGGAGGGCTGGCCGGGGTCGAAGGTGAGCGTCTCGGCGTCGAGTTCGGCGCCTTCGACGTCGGCGTCGCAGACTTCGGCTACCAGTTCGACCGCCGCGTGGTGCTGGTGTTTGAGGCCGGGATCGTCGCGAGCGCCGCGGACGTTCTCGATGCGGAACGGTTCGCCCGCGAGCGCCGACAGCGAGAGCGCCGAGCGGACGATCTGGCCGCCGCCCTCGGCGCCGTCGAGTTCGATCACGCGCCGGTGTACTCGTCGAGCGACAAAAAGCGAATCACGTCACCGCAAGCACGAACCCGACCAGCATCCCGAAGGTCAGCAGCGCCTGGACGGCCGCCCCGCCCAGGATGCCGATCGTCGTCGTCACCGCGGTCCGGAGTCCGCGGTTGACGTCCTGGTGCCGTCGCAGCTCCAGCGCGAACACGACGGCGCCGACGCCGAGGATCATCACGAGCGGCCCGGTCGTCAGAAGTAGGACGATCCCGACGACGCTGGCGATAGCGGAGACGCCCCACGACGCGCCGCCGGCCTTCGCCGAAACGGCGCTCGCGAGGAAGTCCGCGGCGAACGCGACGACGCCGACCAGCACCAGCGCCACGACGGTGAACGTCCCGGGTTCGGAGAAGCCGCTGTACGCCCAGTACCCCACCACCGCCGCCACGGAGACCGGCGGGCCGGGCGCCAGCGGGACGATGCTCCCGACGACGCCGACGGCCAGCAGCGCAACGGCGATCCAGAACGCGACCTCTACCATAGGCGCCGGAACGATCGCGAGCGAGTTAGGGGTTTGCATTCGACCGGTATCCTCTCGGAACGATCGGGATCGGTACCGGGCGTAACGATTAGGACCCGTCCCTCGCAAGTCGATTCCATGACCGGCAACGCCGTGATCGTCGGCGCCTCCTCGGGGATCGGCCGAGCGCTCGCGCACGAACTCGCCGAGGCGGGCTACGACGTCGGCCTCGCAGCCCGGCGCACGGAACAGCTGAAAGAAATCGGCGCCGAGCTGCCGACCCACGCCTACGTCGCGACGATGGACGTCACCGACGCCGACGACGCGATCGATGGGTTCGAAGAACTCGCCGAGGCGATGGGCGGGATCGACCTCGTCGTGCTCAGCGCGGGCGTCGGTCACGAGAACCGCGATGTGGAGTGGGAGCCCGAGCGGGAGACGATCGACGTGAACGTCCGCGGGTTCGCCGCGCTGGCGACCGCCGCGATGCGTCACTTCAGGAAGCGCGGGAGCGGTCACCTCGTCGGCATCTCCTCGGTCGCCTCCCGGTTCGGCAACGGCGGCGCGCCGGCCTACAGCGCCTCGAAAGCGTTCGTCTCGAACTATCTGGAGGGGCTGCGGTACAACGGCTCTGCCGCGGACGCTGACGTCACCGTGACGACGATCGAACCCGGCTACGTCGACACCGAGATGGCGATGGGCGACAACCTGTTCTGGATGTGCTCGCCCGAGACCGCGGCGGCCCAGATCCGGCGCGCGATCGAGAAGGAACGCTCGCACGTCTACGTCACCCGGCGCTGGCGGCTCGTCGCCTGGTTTATCCGGGCGATGCCGGAGTTCGTTCGCAAGCGGGTGTTCGTCTGATCGGCCGCTACTCTCGGTACCGCTCGCGCTCGGCCAGCGCCGTCTCACTGCCGAACCGATCCACGAGCGGCTGGAACGCGGCGCCGAGCGCGCGCATGCACTGGCCCGAGGAGTGGTAGCCGAGCCGTTCCTCGACGAACTCCCAGTCACGAGCCTGTAGGACGCGCAGGACGAGCAGTCGCTCCTGGCGGTCGTCGAGAAGCCGATCGTCGGCGCCGGAGTCCGCGCGCGCATCTGCAGTCCCCGATTCGGCGTCGAGGAAGTACGCCGCGGCGAGCCGTCTGAACGGCCGCGGCGAGACGTCGAACATCCCCGGGCCGTAGGACGAGCCGACGACGACCCGCCACTCCCAGTCCGTCAGATCCAGTTCGGGGTCGGCGTCGACCGACCGCAGCGCGGCCCGCGCGACGTCGGGATCGAGGTCGTCCAGCCGATCCGAGAGCACCGATGGGATCCGGCGGGCGAACCGCGCCGCGGTTCTGTCCCGCAGATCGCGCCCGGCGTCGCTCAGCGCATCGAGCATGATCGCGGAGTACTCGCCGCTGGCGTCGTTGCGCGTCGTCGAGAGGTGCAGCGTCTCGAAGCCGTTCGCCGCCCAGAAGTCGAGCAGCTCCGGCGTGGCGCCGTAGCCGACGCCGACCCAGTCGATGCCTGTCCCGTCCGGACCGCCCGCCTCGACAGCCCGTTCGCGGACGGCCGAGAGCAGTTCCGAGCCCAGCCCCCGCGAGCGCGCGGCGTGGTGCGTGGCGATCCGGAGGACGCGCCAGCCGGTCGGCGCCGCGGCGTCCTCGTCGCGGAGCTGGGTGGTGAGCACGTCGGGAAGCATGTTTCCGCGCACGCGTTCGCCGTCGTACATATCCCCGCGCAGATCGGCGGGAAGCCCGCCCTCGCGGGCCAGCAGCGCGACCGAGACGACGTGACCGTCGACGAGCAGCGCCTCGACCGAGAGGTTCGGCGCGTCGAGCAGGCGCGCGAGATCGTTCGGCTCTGTGCGGTAGTGGGCGAGCACGAGCAGACCGAACGTCTCGCGCAGCAGGTTCGGGTCGGCCAGCAGATCGTCGGCGTCGAGCCGCCGTCGCTCGGCGGTCTCGGGATCGGCGTCGGCGACCAGCTGGTCGACCGGCGGGCGGGCGTCGAGCAGCAGGGCGTCGAACGCCCACGCCTCGACGGGGTCGCCCGCCGCGTAGCGGATCGGTTCCGCGAGGGTCGCGTCGGTCACCTCGTGGCGGCTCTCCGCGAGGCGATCGCGGAACCGCACCGAGAACCCACGGCCCGCCCCCTCGTACCCGTGGACGGTCGTCGCGAACGCGACCCGTTCGGCGTCGAGAAACCGTTCGAGCAGGCGAACCGGCAGCGCGGCGGCCTCGTCGACGATCACCGCGTCGGCGTCGCCCGCGCGCTCCGCGGCGTCGGTCGGCTCCGCGAAGGTCAGCGAGCCGCCGTCGGGGCGATCGATCCGACGCGGGACGTCGCGATCGCTCGACGCCGCTGGGTCGTCGTCGCGGGCGTTGCCGTCTAACCGGGCGAGCAACTCTCCCGCGCGCGCAAAGATTTCGCGAGCGCCCCGGAACTCCGCGGCGGTCACGAGCACGTCGGCGCCGTCGGCGACGAGGCTGCCCGCGGCCAGCCCCGCGGCGCTCGACTTTCCGCGGCCGCGGTCGGCTTCGACGACGACGGCCTGCGCGTCGTCCGGTTCTTCTTCCGCCCGTCCGCCTCCGGCGTCCGCGAGCGCCTCCAGCGCCCCCAGGGCGTCGGCCTGATCGCCGGTTAGACAGGCGTCGTAGGCCTCCCGCGGGAACGCGGTGTCGACGACCGTCGAGAGCGATTCGGCATCGTCGTCCGACCCGAGCTCCAGTCGCGGCGCCGGATCGGTGAGCCCGTCGTCTTCGACGGTGCCGGCGTCGACGTCCACGATCGCGACGCCCCTGTGAGCGCGCAGTCGATCGACGAACCGGCGCCTGAAGTTCCCCGTCACGTCGCCGACGTCGAACGGCGGGACGGCGAGGCTCTCGTCGAAGCCGTCGCGGCGCTCGTGCCACTCGTCGAGCGGCGGCGCGAGCAGCACCAGCAGCCCGCCGCCGTCGACCGCGCCGACGACCCGGCCGACCGCGTTCGGGCGCAAGGCGTCGTGGCAGTCGATCGCGACGGCGTCCCGCGTGGTCCCGAGCAGTTCGACCGCGCGGCGCTGGTCGACGCGCTCGCAGTCCAGCCGGTCGTCGGGACCGATCAGCGTCGTCGCGTCGCGGTCGATCTCCGTGGCGTCGAGCGCTTCGCTCGCGGCGTCGTAGCAGCGATCGCGGTCGCCCGCGAGCACCAGCAGCCGGCGCTCGTCGAGCGCAGCGGCTTCCCCGCGCAGGGCGGCGGCGACGTTGGCGACGGCGGCGAAATCGGTCACTGCAGGTCAGTTGTCGGGTGGGCAAGTAATCTCTTGTCCTCCCCGCACGGGCTCGACGAGATCCCTCGAAGGCGCCCGAATTCGTGCCGGCGATCGATCGGCGAGTCGTCCCGCCGGACCGGCGTGTGCAGCCTTCCCACGGCCTCTCTCGTTTGAAAGCGCTTTTATGGGGTGGTACGCAACAGGAGGGTACAGCCTGCGCGGGGTTGATGATGCTCCTAGCCACACAGGACAGTCGCCGGCCGCCGTCGCGGCGGTCGGAGCGGACGGCCCAACACGTCGTCCGGACGGCAGGGGAGCGCGAGCCCACGTGCAGGAGGTGATCCAACACATGCCAGTATACGTAGACTTCGACGTCCCAGCCGACCTCCAGGACGACGCCGTAGACACCCTGGAAGTCGCCCGAGATACAGGAAGCGTAAAGAAAGGAACCAACGAGACGACCAAGGCGGTCGAGCGCGGCAACGCCGAGCTCGTGTACGTCGCCGAGGACGTCCAGCCCGAGGAGATCGTGATGCACCTGCCCGAGCTCGCCGACGAGAAGGGTATTCCGGTCGTCTTCATCGAGACCCAGGACGACGTGGGTCACGCTGCGGGGCTGGAAGTCGGTAGCGCCGCCGCGGCGATCGTCGACGCCGGCGAGGCGTCCGACGACGTCGAGGAGATCGCCAACAAGGTCGAGGACCTTCAGTAGAGATCTCCCATGAGCGCAGAAGAGTCTGAAAGCGGATCCACGCCCGCAGAAGTGATCGAGATCGTGGGCAAAACCGGGATGCACGGCGAGGCCATGCAGGTCAAGTGCCGCATCCGGGAGGGCGAGAACCAGGGCCGCATCATCACGCGGAACGTCCTGGGTCCCGTCCGGGAGGGCGACGTCCTCCAGCTCCGCGAGACCGCACGCGAAGCCGACTCCATCGGAGGTCAGTGACGATGCCCCAGACGAGAGAATGTGACTACTGCGGCGGCGACATCCCCCCGGGAACGGGGACGATGCTCGTCCGCACGAGCGGCCAGACGGTCCACTACTGCTCTAGCAAGTGCGAGAAGAACGCCGATCTCGGTCGCGAACCGCGCGACGTCGAGTGGACCGAGTCCGGCGGGAGCCGCGAGCGCCGCGCCGCGGACGCCGAGGCCGAGGCCGAAGCCGCCGAGGAGGCCGAGGACGAACAGGACGCACAGGAAGCGGAGACCGAGGAGGAATCCGAAGCCGAGGAGGACGCCGACGAAGACGCCGAGGCCGAGGCTGACGACGAGTCCGAGGACGACGAAGAATGAGCGAGCGCGAACGAACCTTCGTGATGGTCAAGCCCGACGCGTTCCAGCGCGGGCTCGCCGGCGAGATCATCTCCCGGTTCGAGGAGCGCGGGCTCAAGCTCGTCGGCCTCAAACTCGAAGTGCTCGACCGCGAGCACGCCGAAGAGCACTACGGCGAGCACGAGGACAAGCCGTTCTTCGACGACCTCGTCGAATTCATCACGTCCGGTCCCGTCGTCCCGATGGTCTGGGAGGGCGAGGACGCAACCCGGCAGGTCCGCCAGATGATCGGCGCGACCGATCCCGCCGAAGCCGCCCCCGGCACGATCCGGGGCGACTACGCGCTGGACCTCGGCCGGAACGTCGTTCACGCCGCCGACCACGAGGACGAGGGCGCCAACGAACGCGAGATCGAGCTGTTCTTCGACGACGACGAACTCGTCGAGTACGACCAGCACGACGCGAGCTGGCTCTACGAGTAACGCCGTCGGTTTCTCTTTCGGGACGCAACACGGCTTCGAGACCGATCTGTGGGTATCCGAGCGATGCGGACGTTTCGCCCGGGCACGATACCCTGAACGGGTCGACGTGACCGCGAAAAGACGATCGGTGCTCTACGTATCGATGTGGTCGGCCAGATCCTCCCGAATGATCGTCTCGCAGTAGACGCACCGAACTTCGTCGTCGAGCACCTCGAACTTCGAGTCGACCGGCTCGTCGTCGGTGGTGATGCAGTTGCGGTTCGGACACGAGAGGATGCCCTCGACGAACTCGGGGGGATCGAGCCGGCGCTTGTCGACGACCTCGTACTCGTCGACGATGTTGATCGTCGCGTCGGGCGCGATCAGCGAGAGCACGTCGACCTCGTCCTGGCTGAGTTCGCGGCCCTCGACCTTGACGATGTCTTTGCGCCCGAGCCGGTCGCTGGGGACGTTCATGCCGACGCTGACCTCCTCGCCGCCCGAGCCGTCGATGCCCAGGATCGCGAGCACGTTCAGCGCCTGCCCGCCGGGGACGTGGTCGATCACGGTGCCGTTGCGGATCTTGCTGACGCGCAGCTCGTGCTCGCTCATTCCGCGTCACCTCGTGCGTTCTCCAGGAGCATATCGAGCAGCGCCATCCGCACCGGGACGCCGTTGTGGGCCTGCTCGAAGTAGCGGGCGTGGTCGGTCTCGTCGATCTCGGGGGCGATCTCGTCGACGCGCGGGAGCGGGTGCATCACGACGAGATCGTCGTCGGCTTGCTCCAGGGTTTCCTCGTCGATCTGGTACTCGCCGGCGATGGCGCGGTACTCGTTCTCGTCGGGGAACCGCTCGCGCTGGATCCGCGTGACGTACAGCACGTCGAGTTCGGGGAGGATCGTTTCGAGGTCCGTGTGTTCCCGCACCTTCGCGCCGGCCTCGTGGAGGTCGTAGCGGACGCTCCGGGGCAGCTTGAGGCTCTCGGGGCTGACGAAGTGCTGGCGGACGTCGAAGTTCGTCAGGACGTTCGCCAGCGAGTGGACGGTTCGCCCGTACTTCAGGTCGCCCATGATGCCGACGGTCAGATCGTCCAGCCCGTCGGCGGCCTCGCGCATCGTGTACAGGTCGAGCAGCGTCTGCGTGGGGTGGTGGCCCGCGCCGTCGCCGGCGTTGACCAGCGGGACGTCGACGAACTCGCTGGCCATCTGGGCGGACCCCTGACGGGGGTGACGAAGGACCAGCGCGTCGGCGTACCCCTCGATGACGCGGACCGTGTCCGCGAGGCTCTCGCCTTTCTTGACGCTGGAGGAGTCGACCGATCCCATGTCGACGACGTCGCCGCCGAGGCGCTTGATCGCCGTCTCGAAGCTCATCTTCGTTCGCGTGCTCGGCTCGAAAAAGAGCAGGCCGAGCAGCGCGTCGGAGTGACGCTCCCGAACCGCCGCCGGGTTCGCGGCGATCTCCGCCGCGCGGTCGAGAACCGCCTCGACGTCCGCCCGGGACAGCTGTTTCGCCGTTACGAGGTGCTCGTGCCGCATTGTTATTCTGGCGTCCCCGGGACCTCTTGAATCTCCCCATTGCGTCCGAACGGCGCGCGGCCGTCGGCCTCTCGAACGGGATCGTCCACCGGGCGGATTCACGCTCGCCGTCGATAATCCGATCTTACTCGCGGTACTCGCAGTGTACCGGCGCCGCGAAGGGGAGAACTATCGGCTCAGTTTATCAGGCGCGTGGTGGTACCAACGCGGGCCCGAACGGGCGTGATACTACGTGTCAACGACCGAGTTCGCAAGCCACGGCTGGTGGGAGCGGTACAAGGAGACGGTCAACGAGGACCCTGAAATGGAGGTTCGGGGCCACGACAAGTTCGATACGAATTTCTACATCGAGATCGGCGACGAGCGGTTCCTGATCGAGATGGACGGCGGGAAAGTCGAGGAAGTCGTCCCGAACCCGGCGCTGAACAACCGCTGGGAGTTCGGCGTCGAAGGCGACCGCGAGACCTGGGAGGAGTTCGTCGCGGAGACGCCGCCGGCGTTCAACCACGAGATCATCGCCTCGAACTACCGGGCGGCGGTCCGGAACGAGGAGAATCGCCTCGAACTGACGGGCGACAACAAGAAGATCTTCCAGAACCTGCGGGCGTTCCAGCGCGCGCTGGATCTGATGCGCGAGGCCCACAACGACGGAGGTGGATCATGAGCGCCGAAGAGATCGAGGCCGTCGACGAGGTCACCGGCCGGTACGTCACCGTCGACATCGGTGGCGTCGAGCACCGCGTGTACTTCGAGGAGAACGGCCCGGAGGACGGCATCCCGCTTTTGTGCCAGCACACCGCGGGCTGTAACAACCAGGAGTGGCGCGAGGTGCTTCGCGACGAGGAGATCACCGACGAGTTCCGCGTGATCGCCTACGACCTCCCGTATCACGGCAAGTCGGCGCCGCCGACGAGCCAGGAGTGGTGGGAGGAAGACTACTCGATGACCGGCGAGGAGTTCGCCGAGCGGATCGTCGCCATCGCCGACGCGCTCGAACTCGAGGACCCGATCTACATGGGCTGCTCGATGGGCGGGAACGTCTCGCTGGAGCTGGCCGACTGGTACCCCGAGCGGTTCCGCGCGATCATCGGCCTCGAAGCCGGCGCGCACAGTCCCGGCTTCTACATCGACTGGCTCGACCACCCCGAGGTCAACACGACCGAGGTCAACGCCTACTCCTGCTGGGGGCTGATGGCGCCCCAGGGACCCGAGCACGCTCGCCGGGAGACGATGTACCACTACGAGCAGGGCGCCAACGGCGTGTTCAAGGGCGACCTGTACTACTACTCGGTCGACCACGACTACCGCGACAAGCTGAGCGGCATCGACGCGAGCGAGACGCCGCTGTACGCGATCAACGGCGAGTACGACTACCTGACGACGCCGGAGGACGCCCGCGACATCGCCGAGGGCGTCGGCGAGGGCGCGACCGCCATGGAGATGGCCGACATCGGTCACTTCCCGATGAGCGAGAACCCGACGCTGTTCAACGCCTACCTCAAGGAGATCCTCGCGGACGTGACCGGCGAGCGCGACGAGGCGCTGCCCGACACCATCACGCCCGAGGACGTCGGCGTCGAGGTCGAGAAGGTCAAAGCCGGCGCGGTGTCCGAAGAAGCCGACTGACGGCGATCGGCGTCTCTTTTTTGTTGATCGGTAACTGGTTCACGGCGTCCAGCCTGCCGTTACTCTCATGTAGTACCAGCTTACTGTGTCCGGTAGGATGGCAGAACGATCAGACGAGCCGGGCAGATACCAGGGCCGCGAGACCGAGAACGGCGACATCGAGATCTTCGACGCCGAGAACGACGACGCCTGGATCCGATCGGACACCACGATGCACCGAGCGTGGCAGGCCTGAGCGGTCGACCGATCGCCGGGGGTACGATCGTCTGCACTCAGTAGCCGGCGACGGTGCCGTCCTTGCGCGGCTCGGTCGCGCCCGAGAGCGTCCCCTCGCGGTTCCGGACGATCTGGGCGCCGCCGAACGTCGCCGGTTCCAGCACCGTGACGTCGTGCCCTTTGCGCACCAGTTTCGTCGCCAGGTTGCCGTCGAACCGCCCCTCGACGGCGAGCTGGCCGTCTTCGCGGTAGCGCCAGCGTGGTTCGTCGAGCGCGCGCTGGAGCCCCATTCCGTAGTCGACGAGATTAGACAGCACCTGGACGTGGCCCTGGGGCTGCATGTACCCGCCCATGACGCCGAACGCGGCCCAGTCGTCGTCGCCGAACTGCGCGAGGGCGGGGATCAGCGTGTGGAACGGGCGCTTTCCCGGTTCGAGCCGGTTGGGATGGTCCGGATCGAGCGAGAACGACCAGCCGCGGTTCTGGAGCGCGATGCCGGTGTCGCCTGCGACGATGCCGCTGCCGAAGCCCGCGAACCGAGAGTTGATGTAGGAGACGACGTTGCCCTCGTCGTCGGCCGCGGTCAGCAAAACGGTGTCGGCGTCCTCGCCGGCGCCCCGCGGCGCGCCGAATGAG
This sequence comes from Natronoarchaeum mannanilyticum, assembly GCF_039522665.1. Taxonomy (NCBI): domain Archaea; kingdom Methanobacteriati; phylum Methanobacteriota; class Halobacteria; order Halobacteriales; family Natronoarchaeaceae; genus Natronoarchaeum; species Natronoarchaeum mannanilyticum. Next base: position 244,358 of record NZ_BAAADV010000007.1, on the reverse strand, counting down.
ACGTCGTCGAGCGCCTCGCGGCCGACCTCGTCGGCGCGCTCGCGGACGTAGTCGTCGTCGAGCAGCGGCGGGATCGACTCGTACTCGGGGTCGGTGACGTACCGGTGGCCGTCGTGGAACGCGAGCTTCGTCGCTTCGGCGAATTTGTGGACGCGCTCGGGCGCATCGTACGGCTCGTCGCCCGCTCTCAGTTCCTCGGCGAGTTTCAGCGCCTCCAGCGCGATCAGCCCCTGGTTGTTCGGGGGTAGCTCGTACACCTCGGTCCCGCGGTACGTCGCGCTGACGGGTTCGACGAACTCGGGCTCGAACGCGGCGAGGTCCGACGCCGAGAGGAAGCCGCCTTTCGACCGCACCGCGTCGACGATCTGCTCGCCGATCGGGCCTTCGTAGACGACGTCCGCCCCGTCCTCGGCGATCCGCTCCATCGTCTCGCCCAGCTCGGGCAGGCGCACCGTCTCGCCGACCTCGGGGGCGCGTTCGCCGTCGACGAGGTAGGCCTCGCGGGCGTTGGCGTCCTCGAACAGCTCCTCGCCGTGTGCCCACGCGTCGGCGATCACCTCCGAGACCGGGTAGCCCTCGGTGGCGTACCGGATCGCGGGGTCGAGCGCGTCGGCCAGCGTGCCTCGGCCGAGTTCCTCGACGGTCGCCTCCCAGCCCCGGGCCGTCCCGGGAACGGTGACAGTGTGCGGCCCGGTCTTCGGCATCGTCACGTCCTCGGGGTCGGCGTCCCGCTCGGTCGCGACGGCGTCGCGGACGCGTTCCAGCGTCGCCTCGCCGGGCGCGCCGCCGCAGCTCCGCATCGCGCCGACGTCGCCGTCCGCGGTCCGGTAGAGGGCGAACACGTCGCCCCCGAGGCCGGTGCTGGTCGGCTCGACGACGTTGAGCGCGGCGGCGGTCGCGACGGCGGCGTCGAACGCGTTGCCGCCAGATCGCAGGAGTTCGATTCCGGCTTCAGCGGCGAGGGGCTGGCTCGTCGCGACGATGCCGTTCGGCGCGTAGACGGTCGATCGGCGGGAGGTAAAGCGGTCGAGGTCGGGGTCGGCGTCCGGCATACCTCCGTGCCCGCGCGGACGGCAGGAAAATCCTTCGGCGGCCGCGGCGACGACCGCGGTTATCCGAACTTGCCGGTGACGTAGTCCTCGACCCGGTCGCTCTCGGGGTTCTCGAAGATCTTCTCGGTCCGGTCGTACTCGACGAGCTGGCCGCCGGTGAGAAACACCGCGGTCTGGTCGCTGATCCGCGCGGCCTGCTGCATGTTGTGGGTGACCACGATGACGGTGTACTCCTCGGCGAGCTCCTCGATCAGATCCTCGATCTTCGCCGTCGCGACGGGATCGAGCGCGCTGGCCGGCTCGTCCATCAGGATCACGTCGGGGTCGACCGCCAGGCAGCGCGCGATGCAGAGACGCTGCTGCTGACCGCCCGAGAGCCCCAGCGCGTTGTCGTCGAGCCGATCCTCGACTTCGTCCCACAGCGCCGCTTTTCGCAGGCAACGCTCGACGATTTCGAGCTCGCGCTCCTCGTCGTCGCGTCCGGTGAGCTTCGCGAGCAGCCCGGTGCGGACGTCCCCGTGCTTGCGCGGGCCGTACGCGATGTTGTCGCGGATCGACTTCGGAAACGGGTTGGGTGACTGGAACACCATCCCGACGCGCTGTCGCAACTCCACGAGGTCGACGTCGTCGCGGTAGATGTCCTGCCCCTCGTAGCGGACCTGCCCGTCGACGGTCGCCGACCGAATTCGGTCGTTCATCCGGTTGAGACACCTGAGGAACGTCGACTTGCCGCAGCCCGACGGACCGATGAGCGCGGTCACGCTCTCCTCGGGGATGTCGATCGAGACGTCGTCGAGCGCCCGATCGTCGCCGTAGTGGACGTCCAGGCTCTCCACCGACAGCTTGGGCTCGCCCTCGAACTGGTACTCGGCCCACTCCGACTGGACCGTCTCGGCGCTCTCGCCCGCCGTCGTGCGTTGGGATTTGTCCGTCGTCGTGCGCTGCGATTCTCCTGTCGTCTCCGTGTCGATTGTCGTCGTTTCACTCATGCGTTGAGCCTCCGTCGGAAGTAGATTCGAGACGCGATACCGAGCGCGTAGAACGACAGCACCACGAGCAGGAGCACGAACGCCGTCGCCCAGCCGAACGCCTCGGCGTTCTCCGCGGATACGCCAGCCGTGATCGTCGCGTACAGCTGGTAGGGGAGCGCCGGGGCGCTCTGGAGCAGGGCGTCGTTGCCCACGAACGGTGGCGTGCTCGTGAAGTGGAAGGACGCGAGCACGTTCGGCGCGTCGTCCCGGAGCCCGCCGGCCATCACCAGCAGGATCGGCGCCGTCTCGCCGGCGATCCGGCCGACGCCGAGGATGACGCCGGTGAGGATCCCCGGCATCGCGGCGGGGAGCACCACGCTCCGGATGGTCTGCCAGCGGCTGACGCCGAGAGCGGCGCTGGCGTCGCGGTACTCGTCGGGGACGGACTTGATCGCCTCGCGGGCCGTGATGAGACACAGCGGCATCAGCATGAACCCGAGGACGAGCATCCCCGCGGCGAGCGTCGTCGTGCCGCCGAGTCGCGGCACGAGGAACGCGTAGCCGAACAGCCCGTAGACGACGCTCGGCGTGCTCCAGAGGCCGTTCGTGGCGATCTCGACCGCGCCGACGAACCGGCCCTGCTCGGCGTACTCCGTGAGGAAGATCGCCGCGGCGACCGCGATTGGTACGCCCGTGATGACGGCGCCGATCACGAGCCAGATCGTCCCCATGATCGCGGGGAACACCCCGTTTATCACCTCGGGTCGGAACGAGTAGCCGTTCGTCACGAACGGCCACTCGAACGGGATCAGGGAGAAGCCCCGGAACGCCGGCCCGATCCCCTTCGATCCGATGAACAGGAGCAAGCCGACGAGCAGTGAGAGGATCGCGACCGCGTTGACGCCGACGAGCAGGTACGCGCCCGACTGGCGCCCCCTGCTCCCGTAGCCCTCGTAGGCTTTCGCGCCCGCCCACGCGGCCAGCAGCGCCGCGACGCCGAGGACCACCGGGGCGACCATCGACCCTGTGAACGTCGCCGAGAACCCTTCGGGCTGCCACGCGAACCCCGGCGCCAGGACGTCTCCGAGGACGAGCGCCGCGACGAACGTCGTCGCGACGCCGACCGGGACCGTCGACCCGACGTCTTCGGGCGTCAGTGCGACGCCGATCGTCGTGAGCCCGCCGGCGAGCAGCGCCGCCGGAATCCACAGCACGGTGCCGAGTCCGATCGTCTCGGTGGCGACGAGCCCGACGACGACGAACGCGCCGAGACCGAACAGCGCGGCGGTCACCAGCCCGGGAGTGTCGTCCGGCGTCGTCTCGAAGACGCCGACGCGAGAGCCGACGCCGAGCACGGCGACGCAGCCGCCGGCGATCAGCACGCCGACCGCGAGGAGATCGTACAGCCCCAGCCCGAACAGCGAGGTCTCCTCGGTCACGATCCGGGCGACGCTCGCGAACGACAGCAGGAACGTCACCAGACTGACGCCGACCGCGACCGACGCGAGCCGTCCGTCGAGGTCCCGCTCGCCGACGACGAGGTCGGTCTCGTAGGCGTCGCTCATTCCTGACCACCGAGCTTGCGCTCCATCCTGAGCTCGACGCGTCGAGCGCCGACGCTGAGCACCAGCACGGTCACGAACAGGACGACGCCCGCGACGAACAGCGCGCTCATGTGGGTGCCTTCCGCGTTACCGTACTGGCTGGCGATGAGGCTCGTCAGCGTCTCGGTGTTGTCGAAGACGTCCTGCAGCGGGTCAGGCAGTCGCTGACTGTGGCCGAGGATGACCGTCGCGGCCATCGTCTCGCCGACAGCGCGGCCGATGCCGAGCAACACCGCGGCTGAGACGCCCGACAGCGCGGCCGGGAGCGTGATGCTCTTCATCGTCTGCCACTCGGTCGAACCGAGGGCGATCGCCCCGTCGCGCATGCTCGCGGGAACGCTCGTGAGCGCGTCCTCCGCGACGGAGGTCACCGTCGGGAGCGCCATCACGCCGATCACGAGCCCGACCAGGAACAGGCTCCCGAGGTTCGCCATCTCGAGGTTCTCGTAGAGGAAGGAGTTCAGCGTCACGAACCCCAGGTAGCCGTAGACGATCGAGGGGATCCCCGCGAGGATCTCCACGCCGGGTTTCACGGTCTCGCGGACGATCGGCGGGGCGATCTCCGCGAGGAACAGCGCCGCGGCGATGCCAAGCGGCGCCGCGATCGCGGTCGCGATCAGCGTCGTCACGAGCGTCCCGTAGATCATCGGGATCATCGAGTACACGTGGGCGCGCGTGTCCCAGTAGGACTCGACGCCGGGCAACACCTGGACGCCCAACACTTCGACGGGCTCCGTGAACCCGAACAGCTTCATCCCCATCAGCTGGAAGACCGGGAGCGCCTCGTAGATCACGAACACGGCGATCAGCCCGAGGATGAGGATCGTCGACGCGGTCGCGAGGAACGTCAGCGCGCGCGCCGTTACCGGCTCGTGTGCGCGCCAGCCGTACGCGATCGCGCCCAGGAATCCGAGGAGCGGAATCGCCGCCAGCGTCGAGTTGGCGAGGAACAGGGCGAAGCCGGCGACGAGACAGCCCCCGCCGATCCCGAACAGCGCGACGACGGCGTCGTCGGTCTCCCGGATCCGACGCAGCCACGTCTCCGGGACCCGACGTATCGGGGTCTCGTGGTCGAACGGTGATGGACTACTCATTATCGTATCGTATCAGTCTCATATAATTTCGTATAAATACGCGGCCGTCGGGCGGAGCGCCAGCTCAGTTCGTCGGCTCGGGGAGCTTGTCGAGCTCCTCCTGCCGGCGCTCCTCGGTCAGGGGCAGGTAGTCGGCCGTTTCGACGAACATCTGCTGTCCGTACTCGTGGAGGATCATCCGGATGAACGCCGCCTCCTTGTTCGACGTCCCGTCCCAGGTGTAGGTGTGGAGCGCGCGCGCGAGCGGGTAGTCGAGCGACCCGAAGTCGTCGGGGTACTCGTAGAGCTCGCCGTCGATCTCGAGGTCGATCGCGGGCGTCGTGTCGTCGACGAACGCCAGCGCGATGTAGGCGACCGCGTTGTCGGCCTCGTCGACGACGGTCTTGACCTGCTGGTTCTGACCGTGGCGGCTGTCGACGCCGGACATCGACGCGTCGGGGTCGCCGAGCACGTTGTTGCGAAACGAGGTGTCGGTCCCGGAGCCTTCCGCGCGACCGATCGCCTGAATCTTGCGGTCCGGGCCGCCGAGCTCGGACCAGTTGGTGACTCGGTTCTGGTAGATGTCCTGGATGTCCGTCAGCGTCAGTTCGGTCACGCCCGCGTCGTAGATCTCCTGGCTCACGACGATCGGCTGGGCGTCGACGGCGACGACGTGGTCGGTGAAATCTTCGAGTTCCTCCTCGCTCCGGTCGGGGAACTCCGCGCTGACCGGCGCGCTGGCGTCGCCGATGTCGACCTGTCCTCGCTCCAGTTTCTCGAGGCCGACGCCGGTGTGGTTCAGCCCGATGCTGGTGTAGAACGGCGGCGTCCCCTCCTCGCCGCTGGGCTCGAAGCCGTACAGGCCCGCCCAGTAGTCGGCCATGTTCTTGTCCGTGTCGATGCCGTACTGACCGGGGCCCCAGTACTCCTCGTCGGACGCGGGAGCGTTCCCGTTCCAGAGGGAGCCGGCCTGGCTGGTGATCGGATACACCGTCGAGGAGCCGTCGGCCGTCAGCGGCGCCATGTCTCCGTCATCTCCTTCTTCGCCCTGTCCGAGACAGCCGGCGAGAGCGAGCGCGCCTGCGCTTCCTGCGCCCGCGAGGAACGTTCGTCGGGAGGCGATCGACCGGTCGGCGTCGGATCGGTTGGGTGCCATCGAGTGAACAGTGACCCCGCCCCTACAAGTAGTGTTATAATTTTTATATGTTCGGCGACGGAGCCGCGCGTACGGCTATGTACCGGTACGAAGCCGTTCGTTCCCGGGCGTCGTCCGGTTCGGACTGGGCGTCGCCGGAGCGACGTTCGTCTGCTGAGCGACTGTCGACAGATTCGATCTCGGTACCGACAGACCAACGAGAGCAAGAAGTTTAACGAGCGGCCGGCACAAGTCACAGGTATGACCGAACAGGGGGGCGGAACGCTGCCGGGCGTCGACGACGGCGCGCCCGACCAGATCGTCCTCCACGTCGACATGGACTGCTTCTACGCGGCCTGCGAGCGACTGCGCGAGCCCGAGCTGGAGGGCGAACCGCTCGTCGTCGGGATGGGGTACGAGCCCGACGACGACGTCGGCGCAGTCGCGACGGCGAGCTACGAGGCCCGCGAGTACGGCGTCGAGAGCGCCCAGGCCATCTCGACGGCGCTGGAGCGACTGCCGCGGCGGGCGGACGCCGACGACGAGGTCGCCACGGACGACCCCGCGGGCTACTACCGGCCGGTCGATCTGGACTACTACTCGGAGATTGCGAGCGAAGTCAAGGCGATCCTCCACGACTGCGCCGACGTGGTCCGCGAGGTCAGCATCGACGAGGCGTACCTCGACGTCACCGACCGCACCGGCTGGGAGGTCGTCGACGGGTTCGCTCGCCACGTGAAAAACCGAATCGAGCGCGAGGTCGGCGTCGTGGCGAGCGTCGGCGTCGCGCCGACGCTGAGCGCCGCGAAGGTCGCCAGCGACCGCGACAAGCCCGACGGCCTCGTCGTGATCGAGCCCGGCGAGGTCGCGGACTTCTTCGCGCCGCTCGACGTCGAGGAGGTTCACGGTGTTGGGCCCGTGACGGCTCGGACGCTTCGCGAACTGGGCATCGAGACGGCCGGCGACCTCGCCGACGCAGATCCCCACGAGCTGGAATCGCGGTTCGGCGAGCGGGGCCGGGAACTGTACGACCGCGCGCGCGGCGCCGACGACCGCGCGGTGACGCCGACGGGCGATCCCAAGAGCCTCTCGCGGGAGTCGGCGTTCGCCGAGGCCGTCGAGGAACCCGACCGCAAGCGCGACCAGCTCCGGGCGCTCGCGGAGGCGGTGGCCGACCGCGCCGAGCGCCAGGGCGCCCAGTACCGGACGATCGGCGTCAAGGCCGTGACGCCGCCGTACGACATCAACACGCGCGAGCGCTCGCTCCCGGGGCCCGTCGAGGACGCCGATCTCGTCGAGGACATCGCGCTGGATCTGTTCGAGGAGTTCGAGGACGAAGCAGTTCGAAAAGTCGGCGTCAGAGTGTCGAACCTCTCGTTCGCCGGCGGGGAGCAGTCCCGATTGACGGGTTGGGACGCGCCCGAAGGGGCCACCGACGGCGGGGCGGACGACGCGTCGACCGACGCCGACGTGACGGACGGCGAGGGCGTGTCGGACAACGTCGAAGCCGACGACGCCGGATCGAACGACGCCGAACGGGAGGCCGGCGACTCCGACGTCTCGGGCCAGGCGTCGCTCGCCGACTTTTGATCCTTCCTTGCAATTATATACTTGCGTTTCCTTTGCGTCGACAAACGGGTCTCTATGACGAACGATTTCTACGATCTGCTCGGCGTCGACGAGGATGCCTCGAAAGAGGAGATCCGTGACGCCTTCCGCGAGATGGTCCAGGAGTACCATCCGGACCGGAACGACGACCCCCGTGCGACCGCACAGTTCACCGCGATCAAGAAAGCCTACGACACGCTGAAAAACTCCTCCGAGCGCCAGTCCTACGACCGGCTCGGCCACTCGACGTACGTCGCCAAGCGCATGGACGGCATGCCCGATCCCAGCAGCTGGCCGTCCGAGGACGAGGACGACGACACTGGAACTTCGGGATCGAGTTCGACGAGTTCCGCTACCGGATCGAGCGCGAGTGGTCGTTCGAGCACGACGAGCGGTAGCTCGGGAACGACGAGCGGTAGCTCACGTACGACCGGCAGTAGCTCCGGCACAGGTGGTTCGAGCACGTCCAGCCACGGACCGGGTTCGAGCGGGAGCGGTCGTACCAGCGCGCGGAGCTCCACCGGGTCGACGTCGCGGTCGTCGTCGAGTTCGTCGACATCCGGGTCCTCGTCGAGTACGAGCGGTTCGTCGCGCTCGGGGAGCGGCTCGTCCCGCAGTTCGAGTTCCTCCTCGCGCTCGACGACGTCGGGATCGTCGAACTCGACGTCTGCGGGAACGGCATCGAACTCGGGATCGAACGCCGGTTCCGCGTCCGGGAGCGCCTCGGGGTCGACCGTCGGGGACGGCGGCACCGCACAGGCCGGCGCAGCCGAGGCGGCCGCGAACGCCGCGGGGAACGCGGCGTCGGGCGGCGGATCCGCGGCGACCGGGTCGGAGTCGGATGCCGGGTCGATCGCTGACAACGCGGTCGTACAGTGGTTCCAGCGCGCGCTGTTCGGCTGGCCGTCGATCTTCCTCTCGACCGCGCTGTACCTGTCCGGGGTCGCCTACTACGGGTACTCGAACCGGAGCGGGCTGGCGGCGCTCGCGGAATCCCTGCGGGCGGCCGGAGCGGATACGGCGGCGCTTCGCGCGGCCCTGGAGGGCGAGCGGTACGGCATCGCGCCGGCGACGGAGTACGTCTCGACGACGCCGCCGAGCGATCCCGGGTCGGCTGCGAGCTGGCTGTTCGCCGCCGGCATCGCGCTGCTGCCGGTCCTGTTTTTCCTCGTGATCCGCACGACTCGCAAGTATCCCGGCTGGAAGCCGACGTACCTGTACGTCGTCGGCGTCGCCGCGCCCGCGATCGGCGTCGGTGCGACCGTCGCGCAGGGTGGCATTCCGCTGGCGGCGGAGCTGCTGGCCTACGGCGTCCTGCCGGTACTGGCGATCGCGACGCTGATCGGACGGGGGTTCGTCTGGCCGCGGCTCAAGTCGATCGCTAATTGAGACGGGCTTCGCGGTCGCTCCGCGTTCTACTCGGCGTGTCGCTTCGCGTACGCGTACACGGAGAGCGCGACGAGGATCCAGACGAGCGCGCCGACCCGCACCGCAAAGGAGAGTCTGGCCCCCCAGGTGGGCAGCGAGACGGGGATCGACAGCGCGGCGACGACGGGTGCGCCGACGACGATCGTCGCGACGAACGTCGTCTGCATGACCCACCCGAAGTCGACGCCGTCGGGGTCGGTTCGCTCGACTGGTTCGGGCACGGACGGTGCTTACCCGCGAGATACCTTGAACCTTTACAGGAACGCTCGGAGCTCCGCGGCCGTCACAGCATCGGCTGGACCGCGATGTAGACGCCGACGCCCAGCACGGCGACGCCGACGGCGCGGACGACCCAGAGCAGCCGGTCGTCGAGCTCTCGATCGCCGCCGTACTCGCCGTGGCGTCCGGTGTCGGCGCCGTAGACCGCGAACTGCAGGCGGAGCACCGCGCCCGGCGCCACGACGGCGGCGAGTCCGATGCCGATCGCCAGCGCGGCGGCCAGCGCGTCGCGAACGTCGATCATGCGCGTCGGTTGTCGCGGCGCCGAAATAAAGCCCGCCGATCCGTGGTTCTATGTCGTCCGGGGCTCAACGTCCGGACATGCCTACGACGGTGCGGGACGTCCGCGCGAAGGCGGGCGAGGACCCGATCACGATGCTGACCGCTTACGACGCGCCGACGGCGTCGGTGATCGACGACGCGGGGATCGACGCGATTCTGGTCGGCGACAGCATGGGGAACGCGGTGTTGGGCCACGACTCGACGCTCCCGGTCACCGTCGACGAGATGGCCAGCCGCACCGCCGCGGTCGCCCGCGGGACCGAGAAGGCGCTGGTGATCGCCGACATGCCGTTCCTGAGCGTCGGGACGAGCCGCGAAGCGAGCGTCGAGAACGCCGGGCGAATGCTCAAAGAGGCCGACGCCGACGCGGTGAAGATCGAGAGCGGGCCCCACACCGTCGAGCTGACCGAGCACCTCGTCCGACTCGGCATCCCGGTGATGGCCCACCTCGGCTTGACGCCACAGCGCGTCAACGAACTGGGCGGATACACCCGCCAGGGAACCGACGAGGAGTCCGCAAAGGAAATCATCGATCTCGCGCACGCGCACGAAGACGCCGGCGCGTTCTCGCTCGTACTGGAGCACGTCCCCTCGAATCTGGCCGCCCGCGTCACCGAGGAACTGTCGATTCCGACGATCGGTATCGGCGCCGGTCCCGAAGTCGACGGACAGGTGCTCGTGTACAACGACGTCGTCGGCCTGAGCGAGCGCGCGCCGCCCTTTGCCGAGCAGTTCGGCGACGTTCGAGGCGAGATCGAGCGCGCGGTGGCGGGGTACAGGGACGCGGTCGAGAGCGGGGAGTACCCCGCCGAGGAACACAGCCACCACGCCGAGGAGTTAGAGGATCTGTACTGAGCGCGCAGGCGCGACGTACCAGCGTGAACTGTCTGGGGCGGGCGGCTATCCGAGATCCGCTGCCCGGAGATCGAACTGCGAGAGCTCCTCGGGGATCGGCGCCGCGACCGCCGGCGTGATGGTCTCGGTCGACGCGATCATGTCGGCCGTGTGGACCAGATCGGCGAGCGGCGACGCCGGCGCCGGTCCGTCGTACCACGGCCCCATGTGGCTCTTGATCGCGTCGCCGACGCGGTCGGGGAGATCCGATTCGTACGCGACGTCGGCCATTCGAAGTTCGTGGTCCTGCGTCGCCGAGTGCTGGGGGTTCTCGGCCGAGCCGTTCTTGCGCTGGTCGTGGAGAATCGCAGCGGCGTGCGCGAGATCGACGTCCGCCGCCTCGAGTTTGCCCTGCCCGACGTACGAATCGGCGAGGCGGTCGATCACGGTCGACAGCATGAGCGTGTGGACCCACAGCCCGCGCTCTTCGCGACAGATCGGATGGTGGTAGTCGGATACGGAGGCCGGGACGCGCCAGAAGTAGTCGGGGGCGTCGGCGGTGAGCCGCGCAGTTTCCTCCCGAATCGTTCGGTCGTCGATCAGCGACAGCGTGGGAACGCGCCGCCGGACGTCGTCGAGATCGAGTCGAGCGGTCGACATGCGTCGACTGTCAGTTCGCGCGAACAAGAGCGTTCGGAAAGAGCAAGTACTCGAAAAGTAGGGATCGGTCCCCGGACGCTACTCGATCGTCCCGTTCTCTTCCACCCCTTCGACGAACCGCCGTAGCACGCGGTTGAACGCCTCGGGTCGTTCGAGCATCGACAGGTGAGCGGCGTCCTCGATCACGGCGTAGGCGGCGTCGGGAAGGTTCTCGGCGAGGTACTCGTGGAACCACGGCGGCGTCAGCTGGTCGTTCGCTCCGCAGACCGCCAGAGCGGGCGCGTCGACGCGGTGGAGTTCGTCGCGAACGTCGAACTCGTGGACCGTCCGGAAGTCCCGGCGCACGACGTCCTGCCCGGTTTCGCGAAACATCGCGCTCGACGCCTCGAGAAGTTCTTCGGCCGGGTCGTGAAACAGTCTGTCAGGGCCGTGGAGGAACTCGATCGCGCGCTCGAAGTCGTCGTCGAGCCAGTCGAGCAGATCATCCAGCACCGAGAGTCTTGCGCCGGTGCCCGCAAGCGCGAGCGCACTCGGTTCGTAGTCGCGTTCGAGCGCGACGTGGAGCAGGACGGCGCCGCCCAGCGAGTTGCCGACCAGCGCGTCGGCGTCGACCTCGCGGGCGACCGCGATCACGTCGTCGGCGTACATCGACAGCGTCGAATAGCCGGGATCGGCGTCGACGTCGTCGGAGTCGCCGTGGCCGCTCAGATCCATCGCGACGACGGGATACTCGTCGGCAAGTCGGGCCTGGCTCTTCCAGACCGCGCTCGACCCGCCGCTCCCGTGGACGAACAGCAGCGTCGGGCCCTCGGCGTCCCGGTCGAACCGACGGTACGCCGTCGACCGACCGTGCTGGGTGACCTCGTTCATAAAGATACGTTGTATCGTAGCGGACATAAACCCCCGCGATGCGCGATACGCGGGACGCTCCGTCGGCGACGGGCCGTCGGTCTGTCGGTGTGAACCGCATTTCATCCGATAGTCGCAAAACCCCCGTTATAGCCCGGTATTCTACGAAAGGTTTATATAGTAAGCTGACTAACTTGTGGTTAGGAATGAACGTAGAACAGTTCTCGGAGCGCGAGGGGCAACACGCCCGACGCTTCGAATACGACGACGGAACGGAGATCGTCGCCGACCTCGGCGTCGGCGTCGACGGCACCGTCGACGTCCTCGACGACGCGGTGATCGTGATCACCGAGGACGGCGAACAGCTCGAACTTGACATCCCCGAGACGGGCGCGCAAGCGTTTATCAAAAACGGCGTGCTCACCATCGAACTGGAGGACGAGGCATGAGACTCACTGTAAAACCACTCAAACAGAAAGACGCCGGTCGCGGACTCGCCGCGATCGACCGAGGGTCGATGCGAGAGCTCGACCTCGAGAACGGCGACTACATCGTCATCGAGGGCGACAACGACAGCCGCGCGGTCGCGCGCGTCTGGCCGGGCTACCCCGAGGACGAGGGGCAGGGCGTCATCCGCATCGACGGCCGGCTCCGACAGGAGGCCAGCGTCGGCATCGACGACCGCGTCGAGGTCGAGAAGGCCGACGTCCAGCCCGCGACCAGCGTGACGGTCGCGCTCCCCCAGAACCTGCGCATCCGGGGCAACATCGGCCCGCTGGTGCGCGACAAGCTCAGCGGCCAGGCGGTCACCGAGGGCCAGACGGTCCCGTTCCCGCTGTCCTTCGGCCCGATGTCCGGTAACGGCCGGTCGGTGCCGCTGAAGATCGCCAGCAGCGAGCCCGGCGGAACGGTCGTCATCACGGACTCGACGGACATCCAGATCAGCGAGACGCCCGCCGAGCAGATCAGCGCCGAGGGGCCCACCAGCGAGGGCACCCCGAGCGTCACCTACGAGGACATCGGCGGCCTCGACAGCGAGCTCGAACAGGTTCGCGAGATGATCGAGCTGCCGATGCGTCACCCCGAGCTGTTCCAGCAGCTCGGCATCGAGCCGCCGAAGGGCGTCCTGCTCCACGGCCCGCCGGGGACCGGCAAGACGCTGATGGCCAAGGCCGTCGCCAACGAGGTCGACGCCTACTTCGAGACGATCTCCGGGCCGGAGATCATGTCGAAGTACTACGGCGAGAGCGAAGAGCAGCTCCGCGAAGTGTTCGAGGAGGCCGAGGAGAACGCCCCCGCGATCATCTTCATCGACGAGATCGACTCGATCGCGCCCAAGCGCGAGGAGGCCGGCGGCGACGTCGAACGCCGCGTGGTCGCCCAGCTGCTCAGCCTGATGGACGGGCTCGAAGAGCGCGGCGAGGTCACCGTCATCGCCGCGACGAACCGCGTCGACGCGATCGACCCGGCGCTGCGCCGCGGCGGCCGCTTCGATCGCGAGATCGAGATCTCGGTGCCCGACAAGGAGGGGCGCCAGGAGATCCTGCAGGTCCACACCCGCGGGATGCCCCTGGCCGACGGCATCGATCTGGAGGCGTACGCCGAGAACACCCACGGGTTCGTCGGCGCCGACCTGGCGTCGCTGACCAAGGAGGGCGCCATGAACGCCCTGCGCCGGGTGCGCCCGGAGATCGACCTCGAAGCCGACGAGATCGACGCCGAGCTGCTCGAGTCGCTGCAGGTCACCGACGACGACCTCCGCGAGGCGATGAAGGGCATCGAGCCCTCCGCCCTGCGCGAGGTGTTCGTCGAGGTGCCCGACGTCACCTGGAACAGCGTCGGCGGCCTCGAGGACACCAAAGAGCGCCTGCGCGAGACGATCCAGTGGCCCCTCGAGTACCCCGAGGTGTTCGAGACCATGGACATGGAGGCCGCGAAGGGTGTCCTGCTGTACGGCCCGCCGGGGACCGGCAAGACGCTGATGGCGAAAGCCGTCGCCAACGAGGCCGAGTCCAACTTCATCTCGATCAAGGGCCCCGAGCTGCTCTCGAAGTGGGTCGGCGAGTCCGAGAAGGGCATCCGCGAGGTGTTCAGCAAGGCCCGGGAGAACGCCCCGACCGTGGTGTTCTTCGACGAGATCGACTCGATCGCCACCGAGCGCGGCTCGGGCGGCGGCGACTCGAACGTCGGCGAACGGGTCGTCTCCCAGCTGCTGACCGAGCTCGACGGGCTCGAACAGCTGGAGGACGTCGTCGTGATCGCCACGACAAACCGGCCGGACCTGATCGACGACGCCCTGCTGCGTCCCGGTCGGCTCGACCGCCACGTCCACGTGCCGGTGCCCGACGAGGACGCCCGCGAGGCGATCTTCGAGGTCCACACGCGCAACAAGCCCCTGGCCGACGACGTCGACCTCGAGTGGCTCGCGAGCCGCACCGAGGGGTACGTCGGCGCCGACATCGAGGCGATCACGCGCGAGGCCTCGATGGCGGCCTCCCGGGAGTTCATCAACTCGGTGAGCCCCGAGGAGATCGACGAGAGCGTCGGAAACGTGCGGATCAACCGCGAGCACTTCGAGCAGGCGCTCGACGAGGTCGGTCCGAGCGTCACCGACGAGGTCCGCGAGCGCTACGAGGAGCTCGAGGAGAAACTCGACCGGAGCGAGCCCGACACCGCCGAGGGGGACGTCACCAGGACGTTCCAGTAAGCGCTCGACTGCACTCGGCACCGCTCCGCTGACGCACCCACTCCGTTTTTCGCCGCGGCATCTCGACGCCGAGCGGTAGTTTTCTTTGCCCCATCGATTTGCCAGCGCTACCGCCGCGCGACCGGGATTTTTTGCTCCCGACGCCGAAGGTTGGCCTATGTACTCGAAGGTCAGCGTCGACGAGATCGAGGCGCGGGAGGTCGAGGGGATCGAACCGACGCTCAGGGCGGTCGGCTACGAAACGCGACCCGACGAGATGCGCCCGAGCGTCTGGGAGTTCGAGGAAGGCGAGGAGAACAACCGCCACTACCACGAGCACCAGGAGGAACTGTACCTCGTGCTGGAGGGCCGCTTTCACGTCTCGGTCGGCGAGGAAGGGTTCGAGATCGAGACGGGCGACGTGCTGGTCGTCGAGCCGTCGGCCGAGCGTCAGCTGACGGCGCTGGAACCCGCGCGCCTGTTCGTCGTCGGCGCCCCGAACGAGGCCGACGACGCGGTGGTCGTCGAGTAGCGGTGCCGAAGGCGCATTTCTCCGATACGGATCGTGAAACTACTGTTCAGTAAAGGGCGTGTAGTGAGCAGTAGTTCTACAAAATCGATCATCTAAAGTAGACCGTTCATCGGGGATAGATTTTGAAATGTGGCGGTTTGTAACTGTAGCAACTACCTCTTCAATTCGCCATCTTCATCCCAGGAGCAAGGTCGAGTATCGTAATCACCGACCCAAGGCCCCTGTACGTATTCCTCGTGAATATCGTATCTTGGCTCTCGTTTTACTTTCTGGCTTGCTGCTGTCCATCCTATGTTTTCGGACAGGGTTTCTGTCTCGAGGGTGCCTTCGTAGCTACCGTACGGATATCCTTTCTCAGAGGCAATTTTCACATCGTTTCCTTCCTCAATTTCAACTGTCTCAGAAAGGAAGTCGTCGCCCTCATATGTTAGAGATAGATCAACTACGATATCGTCACCGATCCCATTTTCCAGGGTTAGAGGACCTGTCTCCGGCGTTGTTTTGTGGGCCGTTAAATACGATGTATCACCCTCTTTCTCAACCACTGGATCATAATACTGGTCATCATATCGCAGATACTGCTCATCTGCGTTCATTATCTCTTCAAGCACGAGTTTTCCCTCGGTTTCGTATCTTTCCCCTTCGATTGCGGCCATCGCTTCTTCCTCAGCTTCTTCTGGAAGTTCGTGGCTTCCATCAATTTCTATAATATACCAGCTGCACCGCTCATATGAACTCTTTTCATCATCTTTAACATCTGAGGCGGTATTTCCCAAGCAACCAGCAAGGGCAATACTGGAGGGCCCAATTATACTGAGAAGGGATCGTCGATTCATAAGAATTCCTCTCGTCCTCCTTGATAAATGCTTTCGGGTGTACGACATATTCGTCTGACGAGCGTCGTCCTCCCGAGGGGTCAATCTTTCAGCAAAGACGTTCGATACGCACATGCAGTTACCGAGCCACCCGATTCAGTCCCTTTCTGAACACCGCCGCGACCGTCAGAACTGATACCGGCGCTCGTCTTTCTGCTCTGCCTGCGGGAACTGCGCGCCGCCGGTCATCTCGTCGTAGGTCATCCCCGAAAGATATTCGTCATACGTCACGTCGTACGCGCTCCGGAGGTGGAAATCCAGCTTCCCGGACTCGACGGTGCTCTGGAACAGCATGCTGACCGCCTCTTCGAGCATGTCCTCGGGATCGTCCTCGTCGAGCGCGGTCAGCAGCATCGTCAGCTCGCGGCGCGTCCCCTCGTCCAGATCGACGTCGAGGTCGTCAAGGGATTCGTACGTCTCCTCGATGTCCTCGGTCAGATCGTCGAGTGTCATACCTCCAGTTGGGGCGAGCGGGCTGAAACGGCTTTCGGCTGCGCGATCGCTCACTCGTCGGGATCGGGCGTCGTCGGAACGTCGTCGCCGGGTGTGGGCGGCGCGTCGGCGTCGCCAGACGCCGGAGTGGCGTTCGACGCCGCCGGTTCGGTCGACGGCTCGGAACGGCGTCCCGGCGGAGCCTCGACCAGCGGGAGTTCGATGACGAACAGCGCACCTCCAGACTCGCTCTCCGCCACCGAAATCTCGCCGCCGTACTGGTCGATCAGCGTGTCGACGAGATACAGCCCGACGCCGGTCCCGGTGCTGTCCATCCCCTTCTCGCCGCGGCCGAAGATCTCCTTGCGCCGCGATTCCGGAATCCCCGGTCCGTCGTCGGCGACCTCGATGCGCAGCGTCGCGTCGTCGCGCTCGACCGAGACGCGGACGCGACAGGGCGGATCGTCGTGGTGCTGGACGGCGTTGTTGAACAGGTTCGTGAACACCGACGAGAGCATCTCGTTGGCCTCGACGTAGCAGCCGTCGGGAAGCTCGCCCTCGATCGAAAACTCGGCGTCGTCGAAGCGCTGGCGCGCCTGCTCCAGTTGCGTCCGGAACACGCCGACCGCGTCGACCGGTTCGACCTCGATCGACTCGTCGCCGGTGATCGCGGCCATCAGGGCGCCGACGTTCTCGGTCAGCTCGACGACGTGCTGGCTGCTCTCGTTCATCGCGTCGAGATGTTCCTTTCCGGCGTCGTCGACGTGCTCCGCGAGGAGATCTGCCCGTCCCCGGATGATCGTCATGTCGTTTCTGATGTCGTGGCGGACGATGCGATTCAGAATCGACAGCTCCTCCTCGCGGCGCTTGAGTTCGGTTATATCGCGGAAGACGAGCAGTCGACCGCTCCGCGCGCCGGCGTTGTCGTACAGCGGCGTGCTCTGGAAGTCGAACTGGCGCTCCTGCCCGTCGACGTCGATCCCGATCTCAGCGCGAAGTCGTTCGTCGACGACGGTGACGATCGATTCGTCGAACACCGCCGAGACCGACTTGCGGACCGGGTTCGGATCGTCGACGAGCCGCCGTCCCGCGGCGTTGACGTCGACGATCCGGTTCGTCCGGTCGACGACGAGCACCGGATCGCGCATGATCTCGACGACCTTGTCCCGGGCCACGGGGACGATGTCGAGCAGCTCGAAGCGAGCGACGGCGAACAGGAACACGACGACTTTCACCGTGCTCGTAAGGGGCAACGGGTCGACGGGAACCAGACCGAGCCACCAGACGATCTCGCCGGCGACGACGAGGAGGATGCTGCCGACCAGCAACGACGCCTGCGTGACGTAGGCTCGCTGGGCCAGCGAGAGCTTCAACAGCAGCGCGACGCCGACGGCGAGGTAGCCGACCGCGACCGCGGCGAACAGCCAGTACAGCGGCCCGAACTGGGGGACCAGCAGGTTCGTGGCGGCGTCGTACTCGTAGCCGTAAAACAGACCGTGAACGTCGTTCGTCCAGACGAACAGCTGCGAGACGGCCGGCACGGCCGCGATCGCCGCGCCGGTGCGGTAGGTGAGCCAGTCCTCGTGGTCGGTGTACTCGATCGCGGTGATCATGTACCCCGCGGCCATGAACGACATCGGGACGAACCGCCAGTTCCACCAGAACAGCTTGGCGCCGAGGTCCGTCGAGACGAGCTGGAGGATGTACACGATCGACAGGACGAGGAGTCCGACGACGTCGAACAGAAACCCCATCGCCCCGCGGCGATCGCGGTAGCCCCACAGCCTCGCGATCAGCGCGAGGCTGATCGCCAGCGCGAGCGCGTACGGGACGACGTAGTGGGTGTACTCGAGTGCCATTGGTGGGATCCGCGTCACGACCGGTGACGATCCGCATCACGACCGACTGACCGTCGGAGTCCTCGATCCGAGCGGAAGTTGCGTGATACTGACTATCAAGTTGCGCTCCGGCTGTAAAAAGTTACATCCCGAGCGTTCATCAGGGAGCCGACTGGTTCGACGACGCGAACCGCCAGATCCAATTACGGCAGGTCCCTCGACGTTCCTGATGAGCGAGTCGCCGGGCACGGTCCCCGAGGATCCGAGCGCCGTCCAGCGGGCCCTCGTCGAGTGGTACGAGGCCGACCACCGGTCGTTCCCGTGGCGGGAGACGACCGATCCCTACGAGATCCTCGTCTCCGAGGTGATGAGCCAGCAGACCCAGCTCTCGCGCGTCGAGACGGCCTGGGCCGAGTTCCTCGATCGGTGGCCGACCGCGACGGAGCTGGCGGCCGCCGACCGCTCCGATGTCGTGGCGTTCTGGACCGACCACAGCCTCGGCTACAACAACCGCGCGAAATATCTCCACGAGGCCGCCGGGCAGGTCGTCGAGGAATTCGACGGCGAGTTTCCCGAGACGCCCGAGGGCCTGCAGGAGCTCCAGGGCGTCGGCCCCTACACCGCCAACGCCGTCGCGAGCTTCGCGTTCAACAACGGCGACGCCGTCGTCGACACGAACGTCAAGCGCGTGCTGTATCGGGCGTTCGACGTGCCCGACGACGACGCCGCGTTCGAGGACGCCGCCGCTCGACTCATGCCCGAGGGGGAGTCCCGCGTCTGGAACAACGCGATCATGGAGCTCGGCGGCGTCGCCTGCGAGAAGACGCCGTCCTGCGACGAGGCGGGTTGCCCCTGGCGCGAGTGGTGTCGCGCCTACGAGACGGGCGATTTCACCGCGCCGGACGTTCCGACCCAGCCGAGCTTCGAGGGGAGTCGGCGCCAGATGCGGGGGCGCGTGATTTCGACGCTCAAGGAGTACGACGAACTCGAGTTGGACGAACTCGGGCCGAGAGTTCGCGTCGACTACGCGCCGGAGGGCGAGTACGGCCGCGAGTGGCTCCGCGGCTTGCTCGCCGATCTCGCCGACGACGGGCTCGTCGACGTCGACGACGAGGGCGACACCGTTGCCCGGCTGCGGCGGTGACGCCGGAACTCGGTAGAGCGGAACGCCCCGCTGGCCGTTTACTGAGGCGTCAGCGCGGCCGTCTCGACGATCTCTCCGCGTACGTTTATCTTCCTGGACTGCCAAGTGACGTATCCATGGACGGATTACGGGGCGGTACCGATCGACGATGACCGGTGACGAGCGCGAACGCCGCAGTCGTCGTCGCCTGCTCCGAGCCCTCGGCGCGGGACTGACGGGGCTTGCCGCAACGAACGCGGCCGCGGCCCAGGAGGGGGACGCGGCGGTGCTGTTCACCGATCAGACGATCGACGGCGTCGCGATACGGATCGCGGCGGTGAGGACCGCTATCGACGTCACCTACACGGTCCGCTCCCTGGATACGGGTCGAACGCTCGCGGAGGGGACGTTCAACGCCGGTACCAGACGCCGGGGCGTCACCATCCGGCTCGACGAGCAGATCGAGCGCGACCAGACGCTGTCTATCTCGTTATCCCGCCCAGAGGACGGCTCGCCGCTCATCAGTGATACGGCTGAGGTGGCCGTGCTGGGAGATACGAGCGAGCAAACGGGAGCGAACGCCACAGCCGAGCGAACTCCGAACGAGATCGCGAACGACGAGACGACCGATGGCAACGCTACCGTCGACGAGGTCGTCGAGGTAGACGAACAGGACGCGGCTGATGCCGACGGGCAGGGCGCTCTCAGTGACGAGGAGAGCGACGTGAACGGGCGGGACGCCGACACCCCAGAGGCGGATGAAGAGGGGGAAAACGAAGATGCACCGGCCGATTCGAGGACGCCGGGCTTCGGCGTCGGCGCCGCTCTCGCAAGCGTCGGCGGGCTGGCATACGCTCTCGCCCGTCGCCCGGGAGACGACGTCGGCGACTGACTGGTGCGCGGCGGCGTGCTCTCCGATCCTGCGGCCGACGGGTTCGTGGAGACCGACCACGACAGCGGCGATTTCGTCGCCCGCTTGCGACAGTGGTGTGGACGGACAGCTGGATCCCGGTAATCGGCACTGGGGTTTTTGCCATCTTTCCCAAGTTCGTTTTAATCTCAAACCACGAATATTTATTGCGGTGGAATGTCACTTGAGCGATTGATGACGAGATTTGATGCGACCCAAGAGATCGACTATGACCGGTGATCTCTTCTGTACCCGTCGAAAGCTGCTCCGGACGACCGGAACGGTGTTCGCGGGGGGTACTGTGGGCGAAATCGCCGGTACGGGCGCAGCACGACGAGGGGGAGGGGCAGCAGTACGGGTAGTCGATCAGACCACCGACGGTCGAGAGCTAGAGATCGCGCAGGTCTATTCGCCGGAGGATACGATGTACACGATCCGGGACCTCGACCGCGACAGAGCGCTCGCGAGGGGCCAGTTCGATGCCGGTACCGATCGTCGGGACGTCACCGTCAAGCTCGCTCCGCCGATCACGCGAGATATCGAGGTTGCGGTCTCGCTGTACCCGCCCGAAGGCGGAAGCTCGCTCGCGAGGGACACGGCCGAGGTCTCCGTTTCGGGCGACACCGCGTTTCTGGACGGGATGTCGGTGACGCGCGTCGACGCCGAACCGGATGCCGGGTTCAACTATCCGTACTTTCTCTACGCCCCCACTGTCGTCGAAGGTGAATCCGGGGGCCCCGTGCTCGTCGAACCGAACAACACGGGAAGCGCCACTGACGACTTCGAGAAGCACGAAGAAGACGCCAGACTGGTCGCTAGCCGAGGACTCTCTCGGGATATCTCCGACCGGCTCGGAGTGCCGATGCTCGTCCCGGTGTTCCCCCGGCCGCGTTCGGATCCCGTTGACGGTGACCACTACGTCCACCAGCTCGATCGGGACACGATGCTGCTCGACGACGGACCGCTCGAACGCGTCGATCTCCAGTTGTTGCGGATGGTCGACCACGCCCGAGAGCGGCTCGCCGAGGAGTCGTTCCCCGTCGGCGAGGACATCATCCTCAACGGCTTCTCCGCGTCGGGGAACTTCGTCGACCGGTTTACCCTCCTTCATCCCGACCGCGTGCTGTCGGTGACCGCCGGCGGCCTGAACGGGATGGCGATGCTCCCGCTGGAGGAGGCGAAGGGACGCACGCTGAACTTCCACGTCGGCGTCGCCGACGTCGAGGAACTGACCGGCGAACCGTTCGATCCGGAGGCGCTCGACGAGGTCAACCAGTTCCTCTACATGGGAAGCGAGGACGCGAACGATACGATTCCCTACACCGACGCGTGGACCAGCGACGAACTGCGCGAAACCGCGCTGTCGGTGTACGGCGAGGAGATGATCGAGGACCGGTTCCCGTACTGCCAGACCGCTTACGAACGGGCGGGGATCGACGCTCAGTTCCGGGTGTACGACGGAGCCGGCCACACGCCGAGACCGGCGCTGGAGGATATCGTCGCGTTCCACAGGCTCAGCATCGACGGCGAGGACGTGAGCGACTTCGGCGAACGGCTCGGACTGCGCGCGTCCGTACGTCACATCCCGACGACCCCGGACGTCGGAGAGACCATCGAGTTCGACGCCACCGAATCCGAACCGCCGCGAGGCGAGATCCTCGCGTACACGTGGCAGTTCGAAGACGGCGAAACAGCCGCCGGGCCGGTCGTCGAGCACGCGTTCGACCAGCCGGGAGAGTACACGGTCACGCTCACCGTCGTCGACGACGCCGGACGAGCCGCCGAGGCCGAAACGGCTGTGCGAGTGCCGGTGCAGGTGACCGAATCGGACCCCGGTGACGACGGCGTTGCCGACGCCCCGGAGAACGAATCGGACGTCGGAGACGGGGTGGAGAACCGGACCGCGGAAGGGAGCAGGGAGGACCAGACCGCCGACGACAGCACACCAAACCAGACGGGCGACGATAGCACGCCAAACCAGACGGGCGACGGCAGTACGCCAAACCAGACCGCCGACGACAGCACGCCAAACCAGACCGACGACGATAGTACGGGTAATCGGACGACCGACCGCAACACGACTAGCGATGAAGATTCCGAGACGGACGACGCCGACGTTGGCGATTCGGAAACGCCCGGTTTCGGCATCGAGGCCGCAGTAGCGAGCGTCGGAGGACTGGCGTACGCCCTCGACCGACGTGTGAACGATGATGCCGAGGAGTGACCGGTGCGGTGACGCCGATTAAACGATCGACGAGCGACGTCGGTCTGGGCGAGATTCGTTTCGATCAGCGAGCGACGGGAACCGGCAGTTTCGGCTCCCACTCCAGGTCGCCTTCGTAGTGGAACACGTCGTCGTCTTTCGTCGGGTCCATCACCGACAGGTCGATCCAGCCGTTGTCGAACAGGCGCTTGACCTCCTCGTGCTCGCGGAGGATCTCGGTGACGCGCTCGGTCGGAGCGTGGATCACGGTCTGCAGGCGGAGCGGCTGGTGGTAGGGCTGTTCGTCGCCAAGGTTGAGCGACTGGAGCGGCAGCCCGCTCATCAGGTCGCCGCCGTTGCCCTGATAGACGCCGACGTTGCCGACCTGGTTGTGGGTGACCTTCGAGCCGCTGCCGTAGACGCCGTTGTCGACCGTCGCGAAGTAGTACTGGTTGTTGATCCACTGCGTGACCACGAGCGGGCCGGTCACGATCGCCTCCAGCGCGTCGCCGTCGGGATCGGTCGACCAGTCGTAGGAGTGGAGGAACGCGCGGCCGTCGAGGTCGACGCCCTCGGTCAGGTCGCGCGGCCCGATCACGAACGAGGCGTTGCCCGACAGGCCCCACTCGGGGCGCGTCTCGGCCCAGTCGGCCGCGCGGCGCTCGGTCTCGCGGACGCTGTCGTCGGCTCCCGTGCGCATCGCCTCGGCGCGCTCGGCGGTGGCGGCCTCGCGAGCGGCGTCCAGATCCTCGCGCAGGCGCTCGACGTCCTCGCGGTGGCTCTCGGGTACCTCCCCGTCGAACAGCTCGATCTCGTCGGTCGTCGTGTTGTGTTCCGCGGCGAGGAAGACGGTGTCTTCGGGGACGTCGATCCCCTCATCGCGGAGCGCCGCCTTGACCTCGGGGTCGTTGCAGATCGCCGCGAGCACGCGGGCGCTCGGGCCGCCGGGGTTGCCGGCGCAGGCGCCGCAATCCAGGCTGGACTCGAAGGGGTTGTTCGTCGTCTCGCTGGCGTGGCCGGTGAACACGACGAGGCGGGCGAACTGCTCCCAGCCCATCAGCTCGAAGGCGGACTTCGCGTACTCGACCTTTTCCTCCAGCGTCATCCCGCGAGGGAGCGCGTCGCCGTGGGCGTGTTCGTGCGTTCCCTCGCCGTCGTCGCTCGGGCGGTCGACCGTCGGCGAGCAGAACTCGGCCACCGAGGGGAGCCGCTCGTCGACGGCACCGGTCAGGTCGCGGACGGCCGAGGGCGCGAGCGTGCGCGACGCCATCGCGGCACCGTAGGCGGTCCCGGCGCCCTCGACGAAGGTGAACGCCGCGGCGACGTTGGTCTTGAGCGCCTGGAGGTGGTTCCGGCTCGCGGACACCAGCCCCCTCCACGTGTCGTACGTCCCCGCGTGGTCGTGGCGCCCATCGGACGGACGGTCCTCGATGCGGTGTTCGGGGTCGACGATCGGCGGGCAGGCGTCGATCTCGACGTCGGAGTCGTACCCGCTGTAGCGCATCGGGACGCCGAAAAAGCCCGCGTAGCCGTGAGTCTCGTGGTGACCCTGCGCCTCGATGTGGCGGCGGATGATCTCCGAGCGCGTGTCGATGCAGAACACGAGCTGGGAGGCGGGGCGATCGTCTCCCTGCTCGGTTCCGTCTGCCGCTCCCGACCCGTCGAGCGAGCGCTCGACGTCGTCGAGGAGGCGGCGGCGGTAGCTCTCCTCCCATGCGGTGAGCCAGAGATCGGCCAGCGTCGGCTCGTCGTTCGATCCCCCCTCGCTCGGGTCGACGCCGTCTTCCGGCTCGTCCGCCTCGATCGGTGCGTCGAGCAGATCCGCGAGCGTCAGACGCACCGCGAGGTACTCGGTCAGCGAGATCGGGTGGGCCGACTGCCACGGGTCGCCGTCGGCGTCAGCACGCTGCTTGAGGAACCCCGTCCAGCCCGGCAGCGCGGCGAGGTGGCGCTCGAAGACCGGCTCCCAGCGCCCCTGCGGGACCTCCGACAGGGCCGCCTCGATCGCCGCCGTCGGCGTCTCCGGGAGGTCCGAGGAATCGCCGCAGTTCGGGATCTCGTCGTCGAGCGGCGCCATCTGCCGCCACGCGGCGTAGAACCCTTCCGAGCGATTCGGCATCGACCAGTGGGCCAGCCCCTCGTCGAGGAACTTGGCGAGCCACTTCGTCAGGATCCGGTCGACCGTCTCGGTCGCGGGATCGGCGTCGGTACCGTCGCTCGTCTCGGACGCGTCGGCCGCCATCTCGTCCAGAAGTTCCGACGGCTCGTCGTCGACGCCGTGGTCGTCCAGCACCGAGCGCAGCACGTCCGGGTCGATCCGGCCGTCCTCCCAGGCGCGGCGGAACGTCGCGGGGTCGGGGTAGCCGCGGCCGCCGAACAGATCGTTCGCCTCGGCGACCGCCTCCTCGAACGGGCGGTCCTCGAACCCCGCGAGGGGGTTGGCCGTGACGAACGAGTGGAGCGGCCAGACCGAGCCGACGGCCTCGGCGGCGCGTTCGATGCTGTCGTCGAGGTACTCCTCTTCAAGCGTCATTGTAATCCTCCTTGGTGGTGAGCAGCGTGTCCGGATCCGGCTGCGAGAGATTGACGAGCGAGACGTACAGGCGCCTGCTCTTGCGGTGCCAGCCTAGCGTCGTCGCGGCGTACGCGATCGCGAACGCGGCGACGACGGCGTAGTGGACGACCGTCAGCCCCGTCGGCTCCGTCGTCATCGGGACGTCAGCGAGCAGCGTCGTGATGGCGTTGAACGTCGCGGCGTACGTGCCGATCGCGACCAGCACGATCAGCGGCGTCCCGACGAGCTTGACCGTCGCCGGCAGCGTCGACCGGCGCAGCACGTCGCGGGTGGCGTGCAGCGTCGTCAGGACGACGACGATCGTCAGCACGAGGCCGCTGTTCAGTTCGGTTCCCTTGCCGGTCAGCAGGGCGAACAGGACGCCGCCGCCCAGCGCCGTCAGCAGTCCGACGCCGACACCGACCAGGTCGGGCGAGTCGTCGTGGTGGCCGCCCGGCGCGTTCTGCTCGACGGTCGCGCCCGATGACAGGAACAGGTACGCCTTGTAGAAGCCGTGCAGGATCAGGTGGGTGATCGCGGCCGCGAAGAAGCCGAGGCCGCACTGCAGGATCATAAAGCCCATCTGGGCGAGCGTCGAGGCGCCGAGCTCGCTCTTGATGTCGGTCTGAACGAGCAACAGCGCCTGGCCGAGCAGAGCGCTGACGGCGCCGACCGCGACGATCACCGACATCGCGGCCGTGCGGTCCGCGAACAGCGGCGCGAACCGGGTGAGCAGGACGCCGCCGGCGTTGACGAACCCGGCGTGCATCAGCGCCGAGGCCGGCGTCGGCGCGGTCATCGAGGACAGCAGCCACGTCTGGAACGGGAACAGCGCCGACTGGACGATCGCCGCGAGAAAGATCGCGCCGCCCGCGACGAGCGCCGCGGACGCCGGAACGTCGCCGAGATTTCCGAGGATGCCGGTGATCGACGTCGCGCCGGTCGTCCAGGCCAGCACCGTGAGGCCGAGGGCCAGCAGCCCAGTGCTGGCGAGGAAGTGGCGACGCGCGACGCCTGCGGCGGCGCGAGCCTGCGCCCAGTCGCGCTCGTGGCCGATCAGGCCGGCCATCAGCAGCCCCATCGCCAGCCACGTCGCTGCGAACAGCGCAACGTGGTCGGCCGCCGTCATCGCCATCACGACGAGCGTGAACGCCAGGACGCGGGCGAAGAACCCGTCGATGCGGGCGTCGCCGGCCATGTAGCGCCGCGAGTAGCTGTGGACGATGCCGCTGAAGAACGTGACGACGACCCACATGAGCGCGGTCAGCCCGTCGATTCGGACGACGCCCTCGACGGTCCACTCGGTGCCGGTTCGGATCGACAGGGCGAGCGCCCCCAGACCGAGGACGAAGAGCGTCCAGACGGCGGCGGTCGAGGCTCGCGGGAACGTCGAACGCGACGGCGTCGTCGTCTTCGAGACCTGTCCTGCGTCGTTCGAGCGTGTGTGGCCAGCCATTGTTCGATCGATTCGACCGGTGTGCGCCCCGGCGGGCGGCGCGACGCCGCGCCGGAGCACACGAACCGGTCGTGGTTACGGCACTATTGAACGATCTGGTTATTATAGTCTTCGATACGAACAGTGCGTTCCCTAAAACGTTATTATAGAACATTATGGTCTGAAAGGGTCGCACCTATCGGTACGAAGAGCTGTTCTAAACCCGACAACCGGCGCTTTAGATCAGAAAGCGGCGGCTCAGGAGCGTGACCGCGGTTCGCGGACGGCGATCACTCCGTCGAGAAGTCGTCGAACGGCGTCGTCTCGTGGCTGCGGACGAGCACCTCGTCCGCGACGGTCAGACCCATGTCGAGCAGCTCCTGTGCGACCGGCGTGATGTCGTCGTCGGTCTCGCCGACCGCGGTCACGAGCAGGTTCTGCTCGCCCGTCACGAGCTCCTGGACCGAGACGACGCCCGGAATGTCCAGCACGTCCTCGATCAGCTCTCCGCGCTCGGTGATCGACGCCGTGCAAAACAGGAGCATCCGGAGCGGGTAGCCCGACGCCTGGTAGTCGATGTCGGCGCTGTACCCCTTGAGGACGCCCTCGGACTCCAGGCGCTGGATGCGCTTGCGCACCGTGCTCGAAGACGCCTCGGTCCGCTCGGCGATCTCGCCGGACGACAGCCCCCGGGCGTCTTCCTGGAGCGCGTGGAGGATCTCCCGGTCGACGTCGTCGAGCTCCCTGTCGGACATACGTCACGATTTACCGCCCAGGGTCTAAGGTACTTCGCTGCCGGGGAGCAGCCGGTAGCGGTCTCACGAGCTTGCACACGCGCCCGCGATCACTGACTGCCGCCAGTTTCCACAATCTATTGGTCGCCCGCCCGCGTTGCGTCGCTCATGGCCGACACGCCACACGTCGTCGCGATCTGCGGGAGTCTCAGAGACGAGAGCCACACGCGAACGGCGCTCGGCGTCGCGCTCGACGGCGCCGAGCGGGCCGGGGCGTCGACGGAGCTTATCGACCTCCGAGAGCTCGAACTGCCGGTGTTCGACGCCGACGCCCAAGATGCCGGCGACGCGCCGGAACTCACACGGCGCGTCCGCGAGGCCGACGCCGTGTTGCTGGGGACGCCGATGTACCACGGGTCGTACTCCTCGGTGCTGAAGACCGCGCTTGACTACTGCGGGTTCGACGAGTTCGAGAACGAGACGGTCGGGCTGCTGGCGGTCGCCGGCGGCCGATTTCCGGTCTCGGCGCTCGATCACCTTCGGTCGGTCTGCCGGGCGCTCGACGCCTGGGTGCTGCCCTACCAGGCTGTCGTCCCGCAAGCGTATCAGGCGATCCAGGACGGCGAGATCGTCGACGAGGAGCTCGCAGAGCGCGCCGCCACGCTGGGCCGCCGCGTCGTCCAGTACGCCGAGATCGAACCCGACCCGGACTCCTTCGAGAGCGAGGAGAACGTCGGCGCCTGATCGCCCGGCGGCATCGCGCCGCTGTGATGGTCGAACGCGCCAACGTGCGATCTATTCGGCCGCGCCGCGTGCGCGCCCGGATGAC
Organism: Natronoarchaeum mannanilyticum; assembly: GCF_039522665.1. Taxonomy (NCBI): domain Archaea; kingdom Methanobacteriati; phylum Methanobacteriota; class Halobacteria; order Halobacteriales; family Natronoarchaeaceae; genus Natronoarchaeum; species Natronoarchaeum mannanilyticum. Next base: position 216,432 of record NZ_BAAADV010000007.1, on the reverse strand, counting down.
AACGCTTTATCAGCAGGGCGACCTCGGTTGACTCGATGAGCGAGCGCACGCCGACCGACCGATCAATTCGGCGCGCCGACTCGCGGAGGCGGTGCCCGTGACCGGCGTCGCCGACCGTATCGGCGCCGAGGACCGCCTTCCGGGCGAGCTCGCGCGGTCGTGGCTCCGCGTGCTCGTCTCGCCACGGCGGTTCTTCCGCGAGCGCGTCGTCCCGCGGGATCAGGCGCCCGGCCTGCTGTTCGCGATGGGCGTCGTGCTCGTCGCCGAGTCGACCCGCGTCGCCTTCGGAACCGGCGCTGCGGCCGCGCCCGGCGCCCGGTCGACGCTGCTGAGCGTGTTCTGGATCGTCGCCGCGGTGCTGTTCGTGACGCCCGCCGGGCTGCACCTGCTCGCCGCGATCCAGACGGTGCTGTTGATCCCGTTCGCACCGGACCGGGGCGGCATCAGCGAGACGGTCCAGGTGCTCGCGTACGCCGCCGCGCCCTGCGCGCTTGCAGGGGTGCCGATCGTAGAGGTACGCGCGCTGGCGGGGCTGTACGCCGCCGCGCTGCTGACGATCGGGCTCTCGGAGGTTCACCGGCTTCCCCCCGGCAGGAGCGCTCTCCTGGGCGCCCTCCCGGCGTTTCTGGGTTACGGGTTGGGCTTTCGAGCGTTCGACGCGATCACGGCGCTGCTGGCGCGCTGGTACATCATCTGACCCCGGTCCGAGACGGTCGTCGAACTGCGCCACTCGGTGGGAATTTGCAAAACCCAAATGATCGCGCACTATTATATTGCTTCCTTAGACCTATCCGAAATCAGCAACAAGGACTGGTGAAATCTCTCGTCACTCTTTTACCGTTCCGTGACGAGTGAGGGAACAATGACTTCCGCCCCGCAACGAGACGAGTCGGCCGCGCAGTCGCCGAGCGAGGCCGTCGTCGAGGCGCTGGCAGACGCGAAGGGCGTCGATCCGCTCGAACTCGATCCGCTGTACGACGTCATCGACCCGGACGCGCTCGACGCGCTGTTCGACGGCGCGGCCGCCGACGGCCGCCGACAGGGCCGCGTCGAATTTCGAACGGACGGCTACCGCGTCGAGGTGACGTCCACCGGGAGGGTCCACCTCACCAGCCTCGACGCGCTCGAAGCCAGCGACTGAGGGGCGTCGCAGGCGCTCGCACCGAAGTGCTCTTGCTCCGGTCGCCACAACGACCGGTATGATCGACTCCTACGACGGCGTCGTCTTCGATCTGGACGGGACGCTCGTCGACCTCGACGTCGACTGGGCGGCCGTCGCGGCCGACGTCGCGGCGGTGTACGAGGATGCCGGCGTCGACGCCGGTAGCAGCGGGCTCTGGGCGATGCTGGAAGAGGCCGAGGAACACGGCATCGGCGACTCGGTCGAGGCGACCATCGCCGACCACGAGCGGACGGGCGCGCGTACGTCGACGCGCCTCCCCTCCGGTGACGACCTCGCGACGGTCGATCCGGTCGCCGTCTGCTCGCTCAACTGCGAGGCTGCTTGCCGGATCGCGCTGGAGACCCACGACCTCGACGGCGACGTCGCCGCGGTGGTCGGTCGGGACACCGTCGCGACGCACAAGCCCGATCCGGAGCCGCTGCTGGCGGCGATCGACCGGATCGACGTCTCGCCGGACGGCGCGCTGTTTATCGGCGACTCCGAGCGCGACGCCGTCACGGCGCGACGCGCCGGCGTCGATTACGTCGACGTGGCGGAGCTGCGTCGGTGAGAAAGATTCTACCGGACCATGTAGCGCTCGTCGTCGACCAGGAACCGACTGAGGTCGGACGTCTGGCGGTAGTCGCCCGCGAGCATCGCGCGGAGCCGCGCGTCGAGGCGCTCGGCGTCCGTGTCGGTCCACTCGGTCGGGTCCCGGATCGGGACGACGAGAAAGCCGCTGCCTTTGATCTCGGCGGCGTGTAGCTCCCGCATGTCGAGGTCGAGCCGCTCGGCCTGCGCGGTGTAGTTCTCGAGGACGTGCTCGGTCGCGCGCTCGCCGACGGGCACCAGGACGTGCGCGGCGATCGCCCGGAGCTCGGCGTCGAAGAACGGTTCGAGTTCGGCGTACTCGCTCTCCGTGGGAGACTCGCCGTCCGCCTGACAACACATGTAGAGGTAGCTCAGGAAGACGTTCGAGGGTTCGGGCTCGCCGTCGGCGTCCGCCAGTAATCCAACGTTCCGCAACACGTCCAGCAACCTGTCGCCGGCGACCGAGTCGGTAAACGGGATCCCCGACCGTCGGCCGCCGTGGACGCCGGGATGGTCGCCGATGACGTGGAAATCGGCGTTGGCGTCGCCGTAGCCGAACGCGGCCTCGGGGCCGTCGGCCGCGCGGGCGTCCTCACAGGGCGGTCGCATGCCGAACGGGTTGCTCGTCCGGTCTGTTACGTTCTCCACGCCGGGCACGTTCGCCGAGGGTCGATAAAACGCACTCGGTTCGGCGTCGCCGCCGGGTCGGCGTCGAGTAGTTGGAGAAGGGTCGGCGTCGGGCGGTCGTTCGGACAGGAGAGCCAGAGAGGGGATGAACCACGGTCGTCCCCGTTCGCTCGCTACCGCTCGCTCACCTCCCACTCCCTGATTCAAATCCCCACGAAGGTTCGCCGTGCCCTCGCGTCCGCTCGGGCACATCGAAGCCAGGGAGGGGATTTGAACCCCTGGATTCTCGATTACAAGTCGAGTGCTTGAACCGCCCAAGCTCCCCTGGCGCGAGTAGTCGTTAGCCCCGATCCTTTGAGTGGTTTTCGTCTTCCAGTCGCTTCTCCAGTACGACCCGGTGGCGCTCGTACCCGTTTCGCTCGTAGAACCGGTGAGCGGCCTCGTTGGCGGCCATCACCTCGACGGTGACCGCGTCGACGCCGTCCGCGGCGAGGTCGGCCTCAGCACGATCCAGCAGCGACGCCCCGACGCCCGCGTCGCGGTACGCCGGCCTCACGTAGAGGTTCTGGACGACGCCGCGGTCGATGTCCGTCTCGAATCCCTCGTTAGTCCGCTCGTACGTGACGAACCCGGCGATCTCGTCGTTCGCTCGCGCCACGAACGCCTCTCCGGTGATGGCGTGGCGGCTCAGCGTCTCCGCGATCCGCGAGCGGTTCGCTTCGGGGCGGATGTGGGTTCCGTGAGCGCGCTGCTCGCGAGCCAGCGCGACCCAGAGGTCGGCGAGTTCTTCGATTTCGTCGGGGGCCGGTCTGTCGATCTCCATCACTGTCGCTCGGGCCGACCGATAAACGGTCGACGAGGTCCCGATCCGCAGAACGATCGCGGTTGCGCCGTGCTCACACGTCCCGGCAGTCGGCGCAGATGAGCTGTCCGTTGAAATTCTGCAGATCTCGCGTCAGCGACCCGCAGCTCTCGCAGACGCTCTGAGAGGAGTACCCCGCGTTCTCGTTCGCCGGGGCGCGGTCGTCCGAGACGCGTCCGGCGACGGCGTCCGTGCCGACGTCCGCGCCGACCGCCTGTCGCTCTCGCTCCATTCCGGTGCCGTTCTGCAGGAGCGAGGTTGCCGCGGTCACCGCATCGTTGGCGGTCAGTACGCCGACCAGTTCCTCGTCGTCGGTGACGAGCAACCTGCGCGTTCCCTCCGTCGACATCAGGTCGAGCGCGTCGACGAACGATCGGTCGGGCGTTGCCGTCGGCTCGGGCTCGCGCATCACGTCGCCGACCGTCACCGGCGCGGTGTCATCCGAGACGTGGGCCAGCAGGTCGTGGGCCGTCACGACGCCGACCGGTCGACTGCCCCGGACGACGGCGGCGAGCGTCGCTTCGTCCTCGCGGAGCACGTCGGCGACGTCGGCGACCGCGTCGGACTCGCTGACGCCGACGAACTCCCGGGACATTATGTCGCGCACTGTCACGTCCTCGTCCATGTGACAAAGTAGCAAACGAGCGGTCTAAAAGCTACCTGCACCACACTTATCACCGTTCCCGCGGTAGGTTAGTGCTTGCAGGCGTTCCCGGAGATTGACGGCTGCCGTCCGCGCAACGACGTCACTCCGCGAACCAGACTGCGTCGCCGCTCGCTCGCGCTTCCTCCAGCGCGTGTTTGGCGTCCATCCCGGCCTCGTGGGCCGTTTTCCCGGAACCGACGCCGACGCGGAGGTCGACGCCGGCGACTTCGGTGACGTGGTCGATCGCGTCGAGGTAGGCGCCCTCGGTAAGCGTCGGGCAGGCGGCGATCACGTTGTCGCCGCCGACGAAAAAGGACAGCGCGTCGTGCTCGCCGTGCATCTCCTTCATCAGCGTCGCGTACCCCTGCTCGATCTCGATGAACGTCTCGAACGCGCTGAGCCGGTCGGTGTACTCGCCGGTCGCGTCGATCACGTCGAAGTGAGCGATCTCGACGTCCTCGTCCGTCCGATGGTCCTCGCCGATCGTGCGGCCGCAGAGAATTTCGCGGCGGTCCTTGTCCTGTGCGCTGCCGCGGTCCTGCAGATTGTCCGTGGCGTCCGCGAGCGCGTGGGCGGGCGTCGTTCCCGTCGCCACGGAGAGGCTGACGGTCACCGGGTAGCGGTTCCCGACCGACTCCTGGATCATCGCGTGGTCGGACTCGTCGAGCCCGTTGGTCACGGCGATCATGTTGTCGAACCGGGTGAAAAAGACGTAGCCGCCGCGGTTACCGATCAGCTGCGAGAGGTCGGCGTACAGGCGGGACTGCAGCGTCTGGAGGTCGACTTCCCGTCGCGGTTCGGGCGTCACCGTCCACGGGCCGTAGTTGTCGATCTGAACGAGCGTAACCTGCGTGTTCGTCACGGTATCACTCTCTTGTGACGCATCTCGTATAAGTGACGCGAAGCGGCGCGGCAATCGATCGCGATCCGGCCGTCGACTCAGGCGCGCTTGGTCTCGGGGTTCGATCCGACGGGATGGTAGTCCCAGTAGCCGCCCTCGCGGATGGCCTTCCCGGCTTCCTTGTGCATGTCGACGATCGTCTCGAACTCCTCGGCATCGACGCGCTCGAAGATCTCTCGGAGGCTAACCACGCGCTGGTAGTTGATGCGGATCGGCTCGTCGCCGTGCTCGGCGACGAACTCCTCGGCCGACAGTGGGAAGTCCTCGTCCTCGTCGACCTTCTTGGCGATGATCGCCATCCCGTACTTGCGCATCCCTTCGCTGCCCTCCTCGCCGTCGGGATCGTGCGGCCAGTCCATACTCCGACCTGTGGACGGATTCGGGAAAAACGTTCCTATGCCGGCGGCGTCAGCCGTGGACGGTCATCGTCTTCTCGACCAGGTGGAGGTAGTAGAAGTCGGGGCCTGCGCTTTCGTAGGAGATACTCGTAGTTGCAGCACCCGGCGATAACTGGACTTCCCCGGCCTTCATTTTACTCTGCACCTCTAACTCATCGATGACCAACGAGCCTTCAAACACGGAGTTTCCCCTGGATTGCATATATGCGTCCGACTCCGGCGCATAGATGAGCGCGTAGACGCTTCCCTTGGTGTTGTCACCGTCACTAAAGACGTACCCGTCTGAGGAGACGAAGATCCTCGTGCGGTTCGGCGCATCCTCGTCACCCACTGGCTCTTTATTTCCGATCCCCTTGCTTAGGCTAAATCCTTCCCGAACAAAAAAGGAGACATCGTGTGAATCGCCGGACACAGGCATCCCTCCTGATCCGGGAGCGAGCGTCCCGTTGACATACACTTCTATATCACTGCCATTGGTCTCAAAGGAGTGGTACCCGTCGAGATCCTCGACGCAGTAGAGGTCCTGGGAACTGTCGACAGTGGTCGGCAGATCGTTCTTGATAGTGTCGCACTCGTTTTTCTTCATCTCGATGAGAGAGTCGGCGGACGGCATATCCATTTCCCCCTCTTCGTAATCGAATTCGGCTTTCCCTTCATTCTGAACGTTACCTGCCCTAACAGCTTCAGTAAACGTGCCGCCTTTGAGCTCGAACGGAACGCTCAGCTCTACCTTGATCTCACCCTTCTCGTCCTCGCTACAGGATTCGTCGATCGAACCGCGCGTCTGCGTGCTGAAGTACTCTTCCCAGCCCTGACAGTACTCGCTTTCGAGTGTGACGTGCAGTGTCCCCTCGTCGAGGGGATTCGTTCGATTTTGCGCCGGGTCCGGATACTCTCGCGTCGTGTTCTTTAGCCGTAGTGACCCCGAGAGCGATCCCGATTTCTGGAGGTCCCCCTCGAGTTTCGTCACGGGGAACACGAGCGAATTGTCGCGGTAGAAAAACTCCGGCGCGGACACGAGCGAACTCCCGGATCCCTGCTTGCGAAACACCCCGCCGCCCTGATAGGCGACCTCCTTCCCGTCGCGCTCGTAGACGAGCGATCGAAGCGAAGTTTTTGTCAGGTTTTCGGTGCCGTTCGAGTGTTCCAGCTGCACCTTGAGATTTCCAGTGTCGTCGACCGTCCGAACTTCGCCGTCCCTGTGGCCGAAGTCGAAATCGACCTCGTCGCCGGGCTCCCGCAGCTCGCTCGCGTCGACCGACAGCTGCGAGAACGCCGTCTCGGTCTGCGAGCTCTCGATGTCCGATTGGGTGTCCTGCAGCATCGCTGCGCCGAACGCCGCAACCGTCACGGCGACCGTGAGAACCATGGCGATAATGAGGATCACGCCTATAACTGGGCCTACTGCCCGATCGGACATCATACAGTTCCGGTATGCTTCCTAGATGCTTAACCTTTGTTGCCAAAAACGACCTGCGATCGTCGCTTGGTTCTATCGCCCGATAACGGAATATTTTCATTGACGGAGAAAATTGAACGGTACGAAGACGCCGTTTTCCTGAGTGTGAACGGTCTGCCTGCTGATCGTCGGGAAGCTCGCCGATTGATTCCCGGAGGAGACCGTAATTTGCAACCACTACTCTCGAGCCGGTAAAATTAAGTATGTGAGAAGTTAACAGAGTAGCGTATGAAAGAGAATATACTCGACCGAACGCGAGCCGAACTCGTCCACGAGGCCGTCGCTGCGACTGACGACGAACTGACGGCGGTGAATCCCTCCGAAGAGACGATCCGCGAACTCGTTTCGGCGCTCGCGGACGCCGACGGGCCGCCGACGGTGCGCTTGCTCGGCCACCCCGAGACGGTCAAGGACGTGATGAGCGACTTCATCGTCGCGAGCAACGCCGCGGATCTGGTGGAGTCCGGTACGCTGGAACTCCGAGTGAACGACGCGACCTCGGGGAACCCGCTGTTGATTCACGACGACGCCGTCGTCGCCGTGGTGGACGCGGGCGCGTCGGTCGGCGGGCTCGTCGCCGACGACGAGGCGTTCGTCGCCGACGCTCGCGACCGATACGAATCACAGTGGGAAGCGGCGGAGTCGTACCCGCTGCGGACGCCGCCGCTCTCGACCGTCCACGAAGGGCTCTCCGCGGAGCTCGGCGAGCACGCCGAGCAGGACTTCCGCGCGATGTTGAGTTCGCTCGAGACGGCTCGCGGCGACGGCGACGGCCTCGACGAGGTGACGATCAGCCTGCTCGTCGCCGCCAAGAACGAGGAGCTGCTGTACGACGTGAGCAAGTGGGGCGAGGACACCGGGGTCGCCAGCAAGGCGACGTTCTCCCGGACCAAAACCAAGCTCGAGGACATGGGCCTGATCGAGACCGAGAAGGTGCCGATCGACGTCGGCCGCCCGCGCCTGCGGCTGACGCTCGGCGACGACCGGCTCGAAGCCGCCGAGAACGATCAGCTCGCGACGGTCGCCCAGTCGATGCTCAACTAGGCGTCGAACCGTTCTAACAGCTCGTCCAGCCCGTCTACGTCTTCTTCGACCCGCTGTCCGCAGGCGATCAGCGCGTCGAGATCGAACGCGTACTCCCCTTGGGCGTTGCGCACGAGGTACGGGCGATCGCGCAGCTCGGAGAGGAACGTCCAGACGTACTGGACCTGCACGTCCGTCCGATCAGCGACCGAAGCGGCCGAAAGCGGCCCCTCCGCCGCGACTTCCTCGACGATCGCGCGCCGCGCCGCCTCGTCGACGTGAGCCCGCTCCGCGGCGTCGGCGACCTCCGCGGCGATCGGCTCGCTGCGGACGTACGCCAGCACGCTTTCGGCGTCGAGTTCGTCGTCTGCGGTCCTTTCCGTCGGTTCAGCGCTCGCAGCGTCGCCGGCGTGATCGCCCGAGCGCGAATCGACCGCCGTCGGTTCGGCGTCGCTCTCCACCGCGACGGCAGTCCCGTCGCCACTGGGCTGTTCTGCGGCGGCGCCAGCGGCTTCGGCGGTTGTCGCGTCACCGCCCGTTGTCGCGTCGCCGTTAACCGCGTCGCCGCTGGACGCCGCGGCGTCCGCGTCACCCGGGGTCTCCGGCCCGTCGCCCGCCGGAAACGCCGCTTGCACCGTCGACGGGTCGTCGAAGTCGATCGGCGCGGTCGCCTCCTGCAGGCGCTGGTTCTCGGCTTCGAGCTGATCGATGTACTCGTGGGCGTCGTCGAGTTCGTCCTCCAGCTCCGCGACGCGGTCTTCGAGATCCTCGATGCGGTCGTCCTTGGCGACGAGGCGCGACTCGACCTCCTCGGGCGTGGATGCCACGTCACCCCGGGAGAAGGCGTTCGCCAGCTGTCTGGCGGCGTTCGAGACGTCGCGAGCGTTTTCGAGGTCCTGCTCTAACTGGTTGATCTTCGCGGTCTTCTTGTCGAGTTCCTGCTGGAGGTCGGCGAGCTCGCTCTCGCGTTGCTGTTCCTCCTCGGTGATCGTCTCGAGGTCGTCCATCAGCGAGTCGCTGACGGACTTGAGCTCGGGGCGCTCGAAGTCGTCGAGGCCGGGCGTCGCGCCGGCGTCGAACGTGCGCTTGCGGCGGAACTGGATCTGGCGGACGTCGACCTCGGTCCAGTCGGTCTGGAGGAACGCCTCGCCGTCGGCGAGTTCGGAGACGGCTTCCTGGTACTCGGTGTCGACGACGCGTCCGACGACTTTGGTGTCGTTGTCCCAGGTGAGCCGGTGCCAGACGAGCCAGTTCGCCTGCGTGATGAAGTCCTTCTTGACGTCGGCGGGGCGCTGGCTGATCCCCATGATCCCCAGCCCGTGCTTGCGCCCGCGCTTGCCGATCTTGATCAGCATCTTGCCCGTCTCGCCGCCGCCGCCCTTCTGGGGGAGGTACTCGTGGACCTCCTCGACGACCAGCAGGAACGGCTTCTTGAGCTTCTTTTCCTTGGTAAAGAGGTGCCGGGCGGTCTCCCGGAGCAGCTCGTCGGCGACGTCCTCGTCGAGGTAGCCCGAGACGTCGAGGATGATCGGGACGTTCTCCTCTAAGGCGAGGTTCGCGATCTTCTCGGCGTGGTCCGGCCCGATCTGGATGTCGCACTCCTCGTCGGCGCCGGCGTGGAGCAGCTCGTACTCCTCCTTGAGGCCGTAGTACTCGCCGTCCGTGTCGACGATCAGGACCGGGTAGCCAGCGTCGAGCAGCTCCTCGATCACGACGCTGGCGGTGTTGGACTTGCCGGATCCGCTCTTGCCCGTCACGAAGCCGCGGCCCGTCAGCACGTCGACGACGGGGAGTTCGACGGGCGCGCCGGAGTTTTCGTCGCCCGCCGCCGCCGTGAGTTCGCCGATCCGGATGGTCTCTTGCTCGCTCACTCGCCGACCCCTCCGAAAGAAGCCGTTCGCTGACTCGTCATTACCAGTACCGTTTCCCGACGAGCACTTGAAACCTCGCACGAGCGCGGGTCCCGTCCGAGCCCACTGCCGTCTCAGTTGTCGAGGTCGCTGTTTCCGGCGCTGAACGGCCCGACGAACAGCGTCGACAGCGACAGCACGGCCAGCCGGAGCACGAACGCGACGAGCAGGGTGAACGGCGTCACGGCGACGGTCACCGCGCCGGCGACGAACAGCAGCCGGTGGGGGAGGCCGAGCGTCGCACCGGGGAACGCGGTCGGCTGGTAGATCTGGATGGCGCAGTACGTCGCCACGAGCGACGGCAGCCCGACGTACAGCAGCCCCCGCGAGAGGCGGATGTACTCCGAGCGGATGTAGATCGTCTTGATGTACTCGCGGCTGATCGTGAACAGTTCGAGCAGTTCCTCCATTCCGTCGACCGCGTCCGCCTGCTCCTCCGAGAGCGACGCGCGGTGAGACGCCCGCAGCGCGCGAAGCGAGGCCACTTTCTCCGAGATGGCGAACCGGAGCAGCGCCTGGACGACCTCGAACTCGCCGAGGCCGGCGTCGCCGAGCTGGTCGCGGACGTAGGTCCCGTCGCGCTCCACGGCGTCGACGTACCGATCGACGGCGCCCTGGAGCGACAGCGGGGCGGCGTCGGCCGTCGCCTCCCGGAGCAGTTCCGCCTGCTCGACGATCTCGTCCATCAGCATCCCGAAGAACAGCGACGGGGTCGTCGGACTGACGCGCTCGCCCGTGTGCTCCTCGATCCTGCGCCGGAGGTCCATCGCGTCCTCGTAGCGCTCCCGCTGCTCGCCGACCGGGCCGAGCCCGGGCGAGAGAACGAGCTGGTTGATCGAGAGGACGATCACCACGACCGAGACGATCGTCTTCAGCAGCTCCGTGAGCACCCCGCCCGTCGAGATGCCGCCGCCGCCGAGAAACGTCTCGACGGGGACGGGACCGAACAGGCCGACGAGGACGATCGTCCCGAACACGCCGAAAAGCAGTATCGCGGTGACGACCCAGCGGCTCGCGGTGAGGACGAACCACCGCTTCGCGCGCTCGACCGGTCCGCGGGACCGCACCGATGCGCTGACGTCGTCGATCTTCATCGCGGGGCCGGGTTTCTCCCCGCGACCCCGTCCGTCGGTTCCGTCACCGGTCATCGTGCGCTCGTCGCCTCACGTGTGTCGTATCCACCCGCCCGGTTATGATGGTCGGGCACGGTCGGCGGAACCGCGATGACGGATCGAGCGTGAGAAAATGGGGCGGCGAACCTTGGGAGAACCTGACGGCCGAACTCAGTCGTCCGCCTCTGCCGGTGCGGCGTCCTCCAGCAGCTCCTCCCGGTGCTCGTCGAGTAGCGGCGCCCGTTCGCCGGGCTTCGTCGGCGTCTCGATCATCTTGATCGGGTTGCCGGCGATCGCCACTTCGGCGTCCGCGCCGGGCTGGTCGACGCCGACGCGCATCTCGCGGGCCTCGACGTGGGGGTCGGCCGCGATATCGGCGGCGTCCTGCACGGGCGCTGTCGGCAGCCCGTCGAGGGCGGCCAGCACGTCGTCGGTCGGCCTGGTCCGCGTCCACTCGACGATGGCCTCGCGCAGCGACTCGCGGTTCGCGAGCCTGCTCTCGCGGTCGGGATACTCCGCCGCGAGCTCCGGCCGGTCCATCGCCTCGCAGAGCTCGCGCCAGTGGTTGCTCCCGAACGCCGCGATCACGACGTAGCCGTCGGCCGTCTCGAAGGCGTCGTAGGGGAACAGCGTCGGGTGCGAGTTGCCCTGGCGCGTCGGCGCCGCGCCGTCGTAGGAGTGCTGGTACACCGTCCGCTCGCAGAGGCTGATCATGGCGTCGTACATCGCCGTGTCGACGTACTGGCCTTCGCCCGTGCGGTCGCGGTGGTGGACCGCAGCGAGGATCCCCACCGCGTTGAGCGCCGCGGTGAACAGGTCGCCGACGCCGGGGCCGACCTTCGTCGGCGGCCCGTCCTCGTGCCCGGTGATCTCCATGACCCCGCCCAGCGCCTGCGCGACGAGATCGAACGACGGCTGACCCTGCCTGTGGGTCTCGCCCGTGCGCGGGTCGCCGAAGCCGCGGATCGAGCTGTAGATCAGCTCGGGGTTGCGCTCGCGCAGCGTCTCGTAGCCCAGATCGAACTGCTCCATCGTCCCCGCGCGGTAGTTCTCGACGACGACGTCGGCGCGCTCGACCAGCGAGAGAAAGGCCTCGCGGTCGGCGTCGTCGCCGAGGTTCAGCTCGACGCTGCGCTTACCCCGGTTCACAGATTGAAAGTAGCCGCCGTACGCTTCGGCGTCGGCGTCCTCGTAGAACGGCGGGTTCGATCGGATGAGGTCGCCGCCCGGGCGCTCGATCTTTACCACGTCCGCGCCCATGTCCGCGAGCAGCATCGTGCAGTACGGGCCGGCGAGCACCTGCGTCAGATCGAGCACGCGCAAGTCGTCGAGCGCTCCCATGGAGTTGGCGTCGGGCAGGGGAGGGAAAAACCTTCCCTATAGATCATGAAGAATGTGGTTGTCTCTCAACCTTTGTGATTGTCTATCATCCGACTATATCTAACCCCTTAAGGAATATTATCATGAAAAACCATTAACTATAAGGATTCCTCACGCGACCGTCGAGACACCGACATGGCGAAGACAGTCATCCTCGGCGTCATCGGATCCGACGCGCACGTCGTCGGCATCACGATCCTAGAACAGGCCCTGCGCGCCGCAGGGTTCGACGTCGTCAACCTGGGCGTCCAGACCTCTCAAGAGGACTTCATCACCGCAGCGGACGACGCCGACGCCGAGGCTGTACTGATCTCGTCGCTGTACGGCCACGCGGAACAGGACTGCCAAGGGTTCCGCGAGCGCCTCGACGAGGCGGGCCTCGACGTCCTGACCTACATCGGCGGCAACCTCGCGGTCGGGCAGGACGACTTCGAGGAGACCCGCCGGAAGTTCCGCGAGCTCGGCTTCGATCGAGTCTTCGACTCGGAGACCGACCCGGAGGAGGCGATCGCCGCGCTCCGACAGGACCTCCAGCTCGCCGCGACCGAGGCCGAGCGCCACAGGGTCGAGGGATAGCTCGATGTTGCGAGACGAGCCAATCCCCGACGAGCAGTTGCAACGCATCGACGAGAACGTCCGCGGGAACTGGCCCACCGGCGAGGCCGTCGACTTCGAGGACGCGATCGCGTTCCACGAGTCGCTGCCGGCTTCGAAGCGCTTCGCCGACGTGCTCGAAGCGGCCGACAAGCCGCTTCTCCAGCCTCGCGCCGGCGTCGCGCGGCTCGACGAGCAGATCGAGCTCCTCGAACACCTGCAGAACGCGGGGCAGGCCGACCTGCTGCCGACGACCATCGACTCCTACACGCGCGACAACGAGTACGAGAAGGCCCAGCAGGGCCTGGAAGACGCCCGCGAAAGCGGCGGGGAGACGCTCAACGGCTTCCCCGCGGTCAACCACGGCGTCGAGGGCTGTCGCGAGCTGATCGAGGCGCTCGACGCGCCGATCGAGGTCCGCCACGGGACGCCCGACGCCCGCTTACTGGCGGCGATCACGTTCGCCGGCGGGTTCCAGAGCTTCGAGGGCGGGCCGATCTCCTACAACATCCCCTACACCAAGGAACACGACCTTGAGGCGACGATCCGCCACTGGCAGTACGTCGACCGCCTCGCGGGCGCCTACACCGAACGGGGCGTCCGGATCAACCGCGAGCCGTTCGGTCCCCTTACGGGGACGCTCGTCCCGCCCTGCATCGCCATCGCGGTGATGGTGATCGAGGGGATGCTCGCGGCCACCCAGGGCGTCCGCTCGATCACGCTGGGCTACGGGCAGGTCGGCAACCTCGTCCAGGACGTCGCCGCCCTGCACGCGCTGCGCTCGCTCGGCGAGGAGTACCTGCCCGACGAGGTCGCGGTCACGACCGTCTTCCACGAGTGGATGGGCGGCTTCCCGCCGGACGAGGCCCGCGCGAACGGCGTCATCGGGCTCGGCGGGATGACCGCCGCCGTCGCCCAGCCGGACAAGGTCATCACCAAGTCGCCCCAGGAGTTCCAGGGCGTCCCGACCAAGGAGGCCAACGCGGCCGGACTCCGGACTACTCGCCAGCTCGTCGACATGGTCGTCGAGCAGGACGTCCAGCTCGTCGGCGTCGACCGCGAACTGAACCTGATCCAAAAGGCCAGCCGCGAACTGATCGAGGAAGTGCTCGCTCAGGGGGAGGGAGACGTCGCGCAGGGCACCCTCGCGGCGTTCGACTCGGGCGCGCTGGACGTCCCGTTCGCCCCGAGCGACAGCGCGAAGGGCGACGTGCTGCCGGCCCGCGACGACGACGGCCGCATCAGGATCTTCGAGTTCGCCGACCTCGCGCTGTCCGACGACGTGAAAGAGATCCACCAGAACCGGCTCGACTCGCGGGCGAGCACGGAGGGGCGCGACCAGACATTTAGAATGGTCGCCGACGACGTCGACGCGATCAGCGACGGGAAACTGATCGGCCGGCCGCAGGAGGGTGACTGAGATGGCCGAGATCCGCGCCGTCCGGGCGATCCCCACCGTCTCCGGATTCTTCTTCGACGACCAGCGCGCGATCAAGGCCGGCGCCGAGCGCGACGGCTTCGACTACCGCGGCGAGCCCGTCACGCCCGGCTTCGACGCCGTCCGCGAGGCCGGCGAGGCGCTGACGGTCGAACTCGAACTCGCGGACGGCACCGTCGCGACCGGCGACTGCGCCGCAGTTCAGTATTCGGGCGCCGGCGGACGCGACCCCCTCTTCCGCGCCGCCGAGTACCGACCAGTCGTTGAGGACGTCATCGGTCCCGAACTCGTCGGGCGCGACGCCGACGCGTTCGCCGAGAACGCTGCCGTGATCGAGCGGCTGTCGCCCGCTCCGGGTCGCCCCGGGAGCAGCGGCGTCCCCGGCGGCGACAGCGAGAGCAGCGGGACCCTCCACACTGCGGTGCGCTACGGCGTCTCGCAGGCGCTGTGCGACGCGGCGGCGAAAGCCCGCGGGACGACCCGGACCGACGTGCTGGCCGACGCGCTGGGGACCGAGCCGGCGACCGAGCCCGTTCCGGTGTTCGGCCAGTCCGGCGACGACCGGCGGACGAACGCCGAGAAGATGCTGGTCAAGGGCGTCCCGGTGCTTCCCCACGGTCTCTTTAATAGCGTCGAGAAGGTCGGCGCGGACGGCGAGGGGCTGCGCGAGTACCTCGCGTGGCTCGCCGATCGCACCGCCGAGCTCGGAGCGGCGTCGTACGAGCCCCGATTCCACGTCGACGTGTACGGCGTGCTGGGCGACGTGTTCGGCCCGCCGTACGACCGCAACGAGGTCGTCGATTACTTCGACTCCCTGCGGGCGGCCGCCGCTCCCTACCCCCTCCAGATCGAGGGGCCGATGGACGAGGGCCACAGGGGAGAACAGATCCGCGCGATGGCCGAGCTGCGCGACGGCCTCGCGGACGCCGGCGTCGCGGTCGACATCGTCGCCGACGAGTGGTGCAACACGTTCGAGGACGTCCGGGCGTTCGTCGACGCCGGCGCGGCCGACCTCGTTCAGGTCAAGACGCCGGACCTGGGGGGCATCCAGCGCAGCGCCGAGGCGGTCCGGTACTGCGAGGGCACCGACACCCGCGCCTACCTCGGGGGCACTTGCAACGAGACGGACGTCTCCGCGCGGGCCTGCGCTCACGTCGCGCTGGCGACCGACGCCGCGCAGGTGCTCGCCAAGCCCGGCATGGGGTTCGACGAGGGGTACATGATCGTCGAAAACGAGATGCGCCGGACGCTGGCTCGGCGCGACGCCAACGGCCAGCGAGCCGCGGCCGCGGACGACTGACCGAGACTTCGACACCGATGACAGACGACACTGATCCGACCGACTGGACCGATCCCGAGACGTTCCGCGCGGCGCTCGACCGCGCCGAGACGCGAGAGAAGGGCAACTACTTCGAGGCGTTCGCCGAGGGCGACCGCATCGAGCACGAGCCCGGCATCCGCCTCTCCAGAGCGGGCAACGAGCGCTGGATGGCCCAGACGCTCAACCACGATCCGGCGTTCTGGCGGACCGACGCCGCCGCCGAGCGCGGCTACGACGAGCCGCCGATCCACCCCGACTACCTGCTCGCGGCCACGATGGGCCCGAGCGTCGAGGACCTCAGCGAGAAGGGCGGCTACTTCCTCGGGCGCACCGACGTGCGCTACCGGACCGACGCGGTGTATCCGGGGACCGAACTCCGTGTCGACTCGACGGTGATCGAGACGAAAGCCTCCGGCTCCCGGCCCGAGTACGGCATCGTCACCTGGGAGACGACCGGTCGGGACGCCGAGACGGGCGACGCACTCGTCTCCTACCGCCGGACGAACATGATCCCGAGGCGCGATCCCGACGAATCCGTCGAAACTGACGGCGGACAGACAGCCGGAGAGCAGCCCGATACTGACGCCGATCCCCGACTCCCCGACGAGCTACTGACGCCCGACGGGGAGTGTTTCGAGGACTTCCGGACCGCGCTCGACGACGCCGAGGGTCGCGACGCCGCGGTGGCCTACCGCCACGAGCGCGGGCGCACGATCGACGACGCGCTGCTCGCCGGCCTGCCGCTGGCGACGCTCAACACGGCCAAGCAGCACCACGACGCCGCGGCGATGGCTGACTCGCCCTCCGGCGAGTCGGTCGTCTACGGCGACGTCACTCGATCGATCGCGCTGGCCCACGCCCGCTCGGACGAGCGCACATTCCGCGAACTGGGCTACGACGACGAGCGCTTCCACGACTTCGTGACCGCGGGCGACACGATCTACGGGTTCACGCGCGTGCTGGGAGCGAGCGAGACGCCGACGATCGACGTGCCGTCCGGCGTCGACGCGACCGACACCGCGGGGGAGGTGAGGTTCCAGCACGTCGCGTTCAACCAGAACGAGGAGCCCGTTTACTCCGGAACCAGAACCGCGCTGATCGAGATGCGAGACTGACCGAGCTGCGACGACCACAACCGATACCACGACACTACCATGCCACGACTCTGCCGCACGTTCCAGACCGCACCGGCCGCCGTCCCCCGCGAGGACTCGGCGAAGTACCTCCGATCGGGCCTGACCGCAGAGGGCTTCGCCCTCCCGGACTGGCTCGTTCCGGACCTCGAAGACGGCACGGCGCCGGAGATGAAAGACGCCGCGCTGGAGAACACGGTCGAACTTCTGAGCGAGCACGGCGAGGCGTTCGCCGGCGAGCTCTGGCCCCGCGTCCAGTGGGGGTACGACAGCGAGCGCGCTCGCGACCGCGGGCGCGAGGAGATCGAGACGCTCGTCCGCGAGGTCGGCGCTGAGATCGACGGCGTCGTCGTCCCGAAGGTCGGCCGCGCCGCGGACGTCCGGCGCGCGCTCGACGCCGTCGCCGAGTTCGAGCGAACCTACGGCCACGACGAGGGATCGATCGAGCTCTCGATCATCGTCGAGACGGCGCGGGCCGTCTCCGACCTATCCGAAATCGCGCGCCTCGGCGAGGACGGCCGCCTCGCCGGGCTCGTGTTCGGCCCGGTCGACTACACCGCCGAACTCGGTGGGCGGGAGTTCGACGGCTCGCGCCCGACCTGGCCCGCGCTGCTCGAACGGCTCTCGAACGAAGCCAGCGCGAACGATCTCGTCGCGGTCGGCGGGCCCTTCGATCAGCTGTTCGAGGAGCGCGCCGGCGTGACCTTCTATAACGGCGACGCCTACGCCGATCAGGTCGAGCGCGAAGCCGCGGTCGGGCTCGACGGCAGCTGGTCGCTCCACCCTAACCAGACCGAGCAGGCAAACCGCATCCACACGCCCCGCCCCGAGGAACTACGACGCGACGTCGGGCGCATCGAGGCCTTCCAGGACGCCAAATCGGAGGGCACCGGCGCCGTCTCGGTCGACGGGCAGATGATCGACGAGGCGACGTTCAAGAACTTCGCCAACACCGTCGAGACCGTCCGACGAATCCACGAGACGCGACCGCGCCAGACCGACGAGCGGTTCGACGACGCGCTGCTGGAGCGCGCGCTGGCGCTCGACACCGAGTGGTGAGCGCTCGGGACGCCGCTACGGGGCTCGGCTACGTCTCCTCGAACTCGCTCGCCGAAAAGTCCAGCTCGTCGTACTCGCGCAACATTCGTTCGAGATCCTCGCGGAGCGACTCGGCCAGCACCGTCAGTTCCTCGTACCGGTCGTCGGCTTCCAGCTCGGCGTAGGGCTTCTGTTCTTCGAGCGTCGAGAGCTTGGCCTTGAGCCGGAAGTACTCGTCGAGGCGCGTGTCGTAGGAGTCGAGCAGCAGCTGGGTCTCGACGGCGTCTTTCACGTCCGTCTCGGTCGCGGGCTTGACGAGGTACTCGTCGAACTGCATGTCGACGATGTCGAAGTCGGGCTCGATCGCGGTCACCATCACGACGCGGCAGTCGTACCCCTCCTCGCGGATCCGCTTGAGCACCTCGTCGCCGGACAGTTCGGGCATCCGCCGGTCGAGCAACACGACGTCGACGGCGTCGTCGAGCGTCTCGAGCGCTTCCTGGCCTCCGTAGGCCCGTCGAACGGAGTAGAGGTCTTCGAGGTAGGTCGCGTACAGGTCCGTCACTCGCTCCTCGTCGTCGACGACGAGAATCGTGGCCTCGGGACCCACGTGATCGTCCATCACACGGGAGTTTCGTGTCACCCGTAAAATAGCTTCTGTCTGCGCGGAATACCGACGGACGGACGCCAATCGTCCGATCGAACGCGGCATCCTGTCGAGCTTCGTAGGTAGTCGCTAACCGCGCGATCGGGATACGGCGACGGGGAGGGGGCTTGACCCCGGTGGAACCGCTCGCTGCGCTCGCGATTGCGTGCTTCAAATCCCAGCGTCCGCGATTCACCGCTCACAGTGGCGAGCACACGAGGTGCTCGCCGTTCGTTCGCGGTAGAATACGGTGGGGATGGGATTTGAACCGGACCCAGACGTGCTCGCTCACTACGTTCGCTGCGCGCGACTGGTAGGGCTCAAATCTCACGTCTACGCTTCGCTTCTCACGTCCGTTCGTCGCAGAAGGCGGTGGGGATGGGATTTGAACCTCAGTCGTTCCCGTTCGCTCGCTACGCTCGCTCACCTCCCACTCCCTGCTTCAAATCCCAACGTCTACGCTTTACTCGTCACGTCCGTTTTCCGTGACTCGCTGCACTCGTCACGATGTCTCACTCACTCCGTTCGCGAGACCCTCGCAAAAGGCGGTGGGGATGGGATTTGAACCCATGAGGCTGACGCCACCGGTTTTCAAGACCGGCGCAATAGGCCGCTCTGCCACCCCACCTCGGATACGACTACGCGCGTCCGGACTTAAGAACTAACGGAAATCTCCCGCCGGTCAATCGCGGACGAGCGTCGGGTCGCCGTCGTCCTCGACGCGCAGTCCGAGGTCGTCGATCAGCTTCGTCGTGAACTCGGGGACGATCCGGCCGGCCGTGACCCGCGAGCGTAGCATCGTGACGAGCGTCGTCAGCCCGTCGGCCGTGTCGACCGTCGGGAGCAACTCGGTGTACTCGACGTCGTGGCCGGCGTCGACCGCGCGGGTCGCGAGCGTCTCCACGGCGGGCGGTTCGTAGGCGCCCTGGAAGTCGATCGTGTCCGTAAAGCCCGCGTAGTACACCTCGCCGCCGAGCGAGGGGCCGAGGACGACGGGGTTGTTCCGGAGCTTCATCGCCGCGCCGTCGACGTGCGTCCGGGCCATCAGCGGCGTCGTCGGCGGGACCGCGGCCGCAGATTTGACCTCCTCGCTCTCCAGCAGGTGGGTGATCGTGTTGCCGGCGCGGGCCGACCGCGAGGTGCCGACCTGCACCTCGAAGCGAGCCTCGTCGATATCGTCGACGGCTTCGCGAGCGAGCGCTCGCAGTTCGTCTTCGGCGCTTTGCTCGCCCTGGTGCTCGTCCGGAATATCGACGTCCGAGCGATAGTTCACGAGCAGGTCGCCGCCGCTGGCGTCGACGGCGCGCAGCACGTCCTTGTACGCCGCGGCGTACAGGTCGGCGGCCTCGGCGGCCGACAGCGGCGTCGTCTCGGCGAGTTCCTGCAGTACGAGCCCCTCGCGCGGCGGCTCCGCGACGACTGCGACGACTGTCATGCCCTAAACTCCCTGACGCGGACCCTTCAACCCGCCGTTTTATTGGCCGCTGGCTGGAACCTATCCAGCGTGAGAGTACAGCGACCGATCGCCGTTCTGGGGGTGCTGACGGTACTCGCGCTCGCGGTCGGCGGCGCGTGGAGTCTGGCGTCGTCGCTCGGACAGCCCGAAGCCGCCACCGCGGCGTTCGTCGCGGCGGCGCTGCTGATCGTCGGCGTCGTCGGCGTCCGATCCCGGCGCTCGATCGAGAATCCCTACTGGTGACTGCGCGCCGTCCAGCGTCGGCGTCCGGCGACTACCGCAGTTCGGCGTCCGGCGACTACCGGCCGCGCCGTCCTTTCGTCTGGCGGTAGTCCGTCGCCATCAGCTCGGCGAACGCCTCGACGAACGTCTGAGTCTGGTCGTCGGTCTGCTCGTCGGGCGCGATCATCGGCACGAGCTCGAAGCCGCGCCCGCGGATCCGCTCGCCGTGGTCCTCGACGACGTCGAGGTCATCGACCGGCGTCGTCGTGTACTCCGCGCCGATCTCCTCGAGCGCGCGCTCGCCGACCGGCACGAGGATCTCGGGGTTGATCATCCGAATCTCGGCGTTCAGATAGGGCTCGCAGCGGACGATCTCCTCGTCGGTCGGCGCGCGATCGGGCTCGCGACAGCGCGTCAGGTACGTGAGAAAGGCGTTCGAGAGCTCCGGCTCCTCGCTGTCCGGCTGGGAGGCCGAGAGACCGAGCCGCCGGAGGATCGAGAGCAGCTGTCGGCCCGGCTCGTCGCCGGTGAAGGGGACGCCCGTCCGGTCGGCGCCGGGGCCGGGCATCTCGCCGACGAACAGGAAGTCCGCGCCCACGTCGCCGTACCCGTGGGCGATCGTCGAGCGCGTCTCGCAGAGCTCGGGGCAGTTCCGGCACTCCTCGTCCATCCCGAACGGGTTCGACAGCTCCTCCTGGTTCGCGTCCACACGCGACGTTGTCGACGTCGGCACAAAAGGCCCTCGCCGCGCGCCGGCGAACGGTAGTGAACTGCCTGCAGATGCCGACCCGCTTGCTCGGGAGTCGTTGCTCGCTACTTACCTATGCCCGCGTTATAGCCGAAATTAGGGTCCGACTCTATCCAGATTCTCCCTCGATAGATCCTCTTGCCTTCGT
This sequence comes from Natronoarchaeum mannanilyticum, assembly GCF_039522665.1. Taxonomy (NCBI): domain Archaea; kingdom Methanobacteriati; phylum Methanobacteriota; class Halobacteria; order Halobacteriales; family Natronoarchaeaceae; genus Natronoarchaeum; species Natronoarchaeum mannanilyticum. The sequence continues at coordinate 195,617 of NZ_BAAADV010000007.1, read as the reverse complement.
TTCAGTTCGATTGGTTGCGAGGAGCGCGGAAGAGTCATAACGCCCACGGGCCGTCCCTCGAACAGATCCACAATGGAACCGGGAGTGGCAGACGGCGGATGGGACGTCGCCGAGAAGTCCGGCGCGATCACGATCGGCGGACTGGGGCTGGTGCTCGGCGCCGTCGGCATCGAGTTCGTGCTGTCGGACCCCGAGCCGCTGGCGTGGTGGTCCTTCGAGTTCGGCGTCGCGGCGGCGTTACCGGCCGTGTTGATGTACGCGGGCTACTGGCTCGCGCGGACCGACTTCGACGCCGACGAGCTCTGGAGCGTCACCGCCTGGTCGTTCGCCGGCGTCGTCGCGCTCACGACGGTCGGCGGATGGCTGTTCGTCCACCAGACGGCCGAGGGCACGCACGTCACCGACCCGGGCTACCTGCTGGTCACGCTGGCGACTGTCGGCGCGCTCGGCGGGCTGACGGCCGGCGTCGCGAGAGCGGGAAGCATCGGCGGGGGCGTGACCCGGATCTCGGCCGATTCCGTCCGAACCCCGTCCACCGACGAGGACTCGGCAGCCTCGCGGGCGGAGGACGACAACCCGCCGCGAGATGACGACGCGGGAAGCGATGAGGTCGCGGCAGGCGATGACGACGCTGCACGCGATGACGACGCGGCGTCGGACGCGTGGGTCGGCCTCCCGTCGATGCCCGTCGAGGAGCGAGCGGCCGAGGACGTCGATCTGGAAGACGTCGTCGCGGGCGAGCAGCGGCGGATCGCCGTCGAGTACCTCACGTCGACGCCCGGACGGACGCTGACGGTCCACCAGCTGGTGGACCTGATCGTCGAGCGGCGCGGAGCCAAGACCGGCGACCGTCCGGACAGGGAGCCGATCGTGCGCAGACTGCACTGCATCGACCTTCCGAAGCTGGCCGCCGCCGGGCTGATCGAGCGCGACGAGCACGGCCGGATCCGCTACGTCGGCGGTCAGGAAGAGACGGCGCGGCTCGCGTCGCTCGTCGAGGCGATCGACGCGGTCGACGGCGGGGGCGACGACGATACTCCAGTCGACTTCTAGCTAGGACTGCCTGCGACGCCGGACGATCCCGGCGTTGTTTGCGACGTTTCCGGCCATCTCGCGGAACGCTTCGCCCGTTTCGCTGTCGTCGTCGAGCACGATCGGCTCCCCCTCGTCGCCGCCCGTCCTGACGTCGGGATCGAGCGGGATCGAGCCCACCAGCGGCATGTCGTGTTCCTCGGCGAAGCGCTGGCCGCCGCCGCTGCCGAAGATGTCGTGCTGGCCGCCACAATCCGGACAGCGGAACGACGCCATGTTCTCCGCGATGCCCAGCACCGGCGTGTCGTGCTTGCCGAACATCTCCAGGCCCTTGCGCGCGTCGTCGAGCGCGACGTCTTGGGGCGTCGTCACGATGACGGCGCCGGTGACCGGCACCGTCTGGAGCAGGGTGAGCTGCGTGTCGCCGGTGCCGGGCGGCAGGTCGATCACCATGTAGTCCAGATCGCCCCACTCGACGTCCTCCCAGAGCTGGGTCAGGACCTTGTGGACCATCGGACCGCGCCAGATGACGGGGTCGTCCTCGCCGACGAGGAACGCCATGCTCATCAGCTTCATGCCGTACTGCTCGGGCGGGACGAGCGTCTCGTCCTTGGTGGCCTGTGGCGGCTCGTCGGCGTCGACCATCCGGGGGACGTTCGGCCCGTAGATGTCGGCGTCGAACAGCCCGACGCGCGCGCCGAGTTCCGAGAGACCCGCCGCGAGATTGACGGCGACGGTGCTCTTGCCGACGCCGCCTTTGCCCGAGGCGACGGCGATCACGTTCTCGACGTTGGGAAACACCTGCTCGTCGGCCGGGATGTCGTCGTCCACGCGAGCCGACAGCGAGACCTCGATCCCCTCCTCGCCGAGCACCTCGCGTACCTCGTTCGCGATCGCGGTCTCGTTCGGCGAGTACGGCGCGCCCAGCGCGAGCGAGACGTGTACCGATTCGTCGCCGTCGAACTCGACGTCGTTGACGAGCCCGAGCGAGACGATGTCGTCGCCGAGATCCGGGTCCTCGATCTCCCGCAGGAGATCGAGCACGTCGTCTTCGTCCATGCCCCATGATAGGCGGTGACCCGTCGAAAAGAGTTGTGAAGGGGCGACGCCGCGGTTCGGCGCCGCGACGAGCGATCGATTTTTGCGGGATGCCGCGGAACCACCGCGCATGGACGGCGAGCGCGTTCCCGACTCGTTTGCTTCCCACGTACTAGTCGTCTCCGAGTCCGTAGACACGAACGACGAGATCGGCGTCCACAACGACGTGCTGTCGGCGATTCTCGATCGATCCGACACGATCGACCTGTGGGCCGACGCGGACCTCGTGGGCGACGAGTATCCCGACGTCGCGGCGTCGCTCCGCGAAGCGTTCGAGCGAATCGAGAAAGGACGGTACCGGGGCGCGCTCCCCGACTGTCGATCCGCGCTGGACGCGCTGCTCGCCACCGAGGGCGTCTATCGCTTCGTCGGCCTCGAACGGCTGGACGCCCGAGTCGACGATCAGTTGCTCGCCCGATACGTACCCGATCACTCGAAGTTCCGCATCGACGCCACGGCCGCCGAGGGGCTGGACGCCGAACTTCGGCGGACGCTCGCGGACGCCGAAGCGGGGATACTGCCGGCACGAACACTCGCAGAGTGGTCCAGTGACGGCATCCAGTACGAACTCCGTCCTCCGTCGCTCTGCACCGACCGTAGTTGCTGGGGCCTTACCGGCGTCACGGCCGTCCGGCTGGACGACGCCGATCGTCGGATCGAACTGAACTGGGCGGAGCCGAGCGGCGTCCTGCAGCGTGCGGCCGATCTGCTGTTTCCCGACTCTCCGCGGGCGTTCGCGTTCGACGACGAGGCGGCGTACCGCGACGCCGCCGACGCCTTCGAGCTGATCGCGAAGCGCCTCGAAATCCCGGTCGAACGCGCGTCGGCGTGAGCGGCGCGCGCGGACGGAACGCACCATTTATTACGCCGAACGGTCAAACCCGGGGTACGACTATGCCAAACTCTAATGGACCCCGCCAAGGCACCCGTAACAAACTCGCCAACCATCCGCGAGACAGCGGCGCGTCCCCGCCCCAGCGCTCGATCCAGGAGTTCGAGGAGGACTCGAAGGTCCACCTCAAGATCGACCCCAGCGTCCCCGACGGTCAGTTCCACCCGCGCTTCAACGGCCACACGGGCACCGTGGTCGGGAAGCAGGGCCGGGCGTTCCAGGTCGAGATCAGCGACAAGGGTAAGACCAAGAAGCTGATCGTCAACCCCGCGCACCTGAAGGCCCAGGAGTAGCATGACGATCTTCAAAGAGAAGATCGACGAGGAGTACCTGACCCTCGCGGAGACCAAGGAGCTGCTCGCGGACGTCGAGGCCGACCGGACCGCCGACGAGGACCGCGAGATGCGCTACGAGCTCGCGCGGGCGATCGAGCACGTCAACCGCTTCGCCGTGCTCGAGCCCGAGGAGGCCCAGGAGCTCGTCGATCAGCTGCTCGACTTCGAGAAGGTCGACGAGGCGACGGCCTACAAGATCGCGAATCTCCTCCCCCAGGACCGGGACGAGCTACGCGCCGTGTACGCCCAGGAGCGGTACTCGCTGTCGGGCGACGAACTCGACGAGATTCTCAACGTCGTCGCAAAGTACGCCTGAGGCGGGCGACCGTTTAAGTGTTCGCTCGCCGTAACGTAGAGGTACGATGAGCCACGCCACCGGCGACGAGTCGACGCTCCGTCGAGCCGTCGTCCTCGACACGCTTCCGCACGGCCGCTCGGACGACGATAGGCCCCAGTACCAGAAGCCCCCGCTCGCGTACGCCGTCGCCGAGGACGACTTCCGGCTGTACGAGATCGTCTTCGAGGAGGACGCCGAGGTGAGCATCGGCGACCGGGTGACGGTCGCTCCCGCCGACGAGCGCGTGGCGATCGACGAGCTCAAGCGAGTCGAGTACGGCGACCTCTCGGGCGGCGCCCAGTCAGAACTGGAGTACGTCGTCGAGGACGTCGTCGAGGAGAACCCCCAGCGGTTCGTCGACTTCTACAACGAGGCCCAGCCGATCACGCTCCGACTCCACCAGCTGAACCTCCTGCCGGGGATCGGCAAGAAGCTGCGCAACTCCATCCTCGACGAGCGAAAGCGCAAGCCCTTCGAGAGCTTCGAGGAGCTCGAAGAGCGCGTCAGCGGGCTCCACGACCCCGACGAGGTGCTGGTCGAGCGGATCATCGAGGAGATCCGCGAGGACGACCTGAAGTACCGGACGTTCGTCGACGCCGATCAGTAACGAGCGCGAACCGTATCCGCCGGCACCGGCGCCGACGCTGCCGCGGTCGACGACCGGACGGTCGGATGCCGAACGCTCCGCCGTGCCGCGGCGTCGCCGCCGACCCGCTTTCTGCCGCAGATTTGCGAGTCGGTGTGTTTACACCCGTCCGTTGCGTAGCCGCCAGGAAATGAGAGATCCCGACGGGCTGCTGCGGCGGGCCGGCGTGCGGGGGAACCCGGACCGCGACCAGCACTTCCTGATCGACGACCGCGTGCTCGATCGCCTGCCGGACTATCTGGAGAATACAGATCGCAGTCACCTGCTGGAGATCGGCGCCGGCACGGGCGCGCTGACCGACCGGCTGCTCGCCGAGGCCGACCGCGTCACCGTCGTCGAGCGCGACCCCGAACTCGCCGCGTTCCTCCGCGAGGAGTTCGCCGACGAGATCGGCGCCGACCGGCTCACCGTGATCGAGGGCGACGCGCTAGACGTCGAGCTACCGGAGTTCTCGGCCTCGGTCTCGAACCTGCCCTACGGCGTCTCCAGCGAGATCGCGTTCCGGCTGCTGCCCGAGGGGAAGCCGCTCGTGCTGATGTTCCAGAAGGAGTTCGCCGAGCGGATGGCCGCCGATGCCGGCACCGACGACTACGGTCGACTGTCGGTGACCGCCCAGCACTACGCCGACGTGGAGGTCGTCGAACCCGTCCCGAAGGAGGCGTTCTCGCCGCCCCCGGAGGTCCAGAGCGCCGTCGTCCGGACGACGCCGCGGGCGCCGGACTACGAGGTCGACGACGAGGCCTTTTTCCTGGACTTCGTGAAAGCGATCTTCACCCAGCGGCGCAAGACGCTGCGTAACGCGATCCGGAACACGGCCCACATCTCGGGGCTCGACGACGCCTCGGCCGTCGTCGATGCGGTCGACGAGGAGCTGCTCCGGCGGCGCCCCGGCACGCTCGAACCGTCGGAGTTCGCGGAGCTGGCGGTCCTCGCGGGCGAGCACGGCTTCGAGGGAGGTGAAACCGGCTGATGGCCGGGACGCTGACGGTGGTACCGATGCTGGACGCGGCCCAGATCGGCGTCGATCGTGTCGTGACGACGACTGAAGGAAAGCTGCTCGTCTCGGTGGCCGCCCTCGCGGTGGCGGTCGTCACCGCCTGGCTCGCGCGTCGGGGACGCGAACGGCTCGCCGAGCGCGTCCGGCCGGCCGTCGCGGACGTCGTGGTCCCGATCGTCGTCATCTCCGTGTTCGCCGCCGCGGTGACCGTGATCCTCGACGCGTGGGAGCTGAGCGGCGACGCGCTGAAGGTGATCGGCAGCCCGAGCGGGCCGACGCTGGGGCGGCTGATGGTGACCGGCATCGTCCTCGTCGGCGGGTACGTCGTCACGAGCGCGGTCCGACGGCTGCTAGACGACCTCATCGGACGGAGTGACGCCGTCACCGACCACCAGCGCGAGGTCACGTTTCGGCTCTCGCAACTGGTCGTCTGGATCAGCGCGTTGATCACCGTGCTCGGCGTCTGGCGGGTCAACCTAGAAGGCCTGCTGATCGGCGCGGGGTTCCTCGGTATCGTGGTCGGTATGGCCGCCCGCCAGACGCTGGGCGCGCTGCTGTCGGGGTTCGTCCTGATGCTCTCGCGTCCCTTCGAGATCGGCGACTGGATCGAGATCGGCACCCAGGGCCAAGAGGGGATCGTCACCGACATCACGATGATGAATACGCGCATCCAGACGTTCGACGGCGAGTACGTGATGGTGCCCAACGACGTCATCGGCGGTCAGTCGATCACCAACCGATCGCGGAAGGGCCGCCTCAGACTGGAGATCGAGGTGGGCGTCGACTACGACGCCGACATCGATCGGGCGGTCGAGCTGGCGGACGACGCCGTCGAGGAGATCGAGGAGTCGCTCGACGTGCCGAGCCCGGAGACGGTGGTCAAACGCTTCGACGACTCCTCGGTCGTGCTCGGCGTCCGGTTCTGGATCGACAACCCGAGCGCCAGACGCCGCTGGCGCGCCCGCACCGCCGCCATCAGCTCGGTCAAGGATGCCTTCGACGAGGCGGGCGTCACCATCCCGTTCCCGCAGCGCACCGTCGGCGGTCGCGAACAGGGCGGGCGGGACCCGACGCTCGGCGGCGAGACACCGGTCGCGGAGTCGCCGCCCGGAGGTGACGAGTAGGTGGACCTCGCCGAACGGCGCGGCGTCGAGACCGACGTGTACCAGCCCGCCGAAGATTCGGGCCTGCTCGCCGCCGAAGCCGAATCGCGCGTCGACGCCGACGATCGGGTGCTGGAGGTCGGCACCGGGTCGGGCTACGTCGCCGAGCGCGTCGCAGAGGAGACGGGTGCGAGCGTCCTCGCCTCGGACCTCAACCCACACGCCTGCCGGCAGGCCCGCGAGCGCGACCTCGACGTCGTGCGCGCCGACCTGACGACGCCGTTTCCCGAGTCGGCGTTCGACGTCGTTCTCTTTAACCCGCCGTACCTGCCGGTCGACGAACTCGCTGAGCGCGACGACTGGATGGAGATCGCGCTGTCGGGTGGTGAGACGGGCCGCGAGGTGATCGAGGCGTTTCTCGACGACGTCGGGCGCGTGCTCGCGCCGGACGGCCGGATCTTCCTGCTGGTCAGCAGTCTCACGGGCGTCGACGAGGTCGTCGAGCGCGCCGCCGCCGCGGGTTTTAGCGCCGCGGCGCTCCGCGACGAGTCGTACCCCTTCGAGACGCTGACCGTGCTGAAGCTGGTCCGGTGAGCGATCGACTCGGACGGTTCACGCCGCCTCGAACGACTCGTCGTAGCGGCGGTAGAGTATCGCAAAGGCGACGAAGGCTGCGATCGCACCGACTAAGGTCCCCACCCAGGCGCCGTACGGCATCCCCACTCTCCGAAACAGTTCCGCGGCCGCCGCTCCGCCCATCGACATCGCGAAGATCACGGCGGCCCCGAGGAGAAAGCGGGTGACGAAGTTATCCTCGACCGGGTTCTGTTCCATGCGCCGGCGTTCGCTTCGCCACGAGATAAACAGTCTCCTACGGAACAGGCCCGCGAATAACTGCGAAGCATTAATCCGAATAGGAAATATTAAAGCCCGTCATTTCGTAGCCAGTGGTGATGACAGAACTCGTAGCGACGTCCCCCGGCCTCTATCCGTTGCCGGACTGGGCGAAGGAAGAGCTGGCCGACCTCAAAGGCCGGCAGAAGCACGACCTGATCAGCGGCGACGAGGGCGAGGAGATCGTCGACGCGTACGAGCGCGCCCGCGAGGAGGTCGTCGGCGTGCAGGAGTCGGCCGGCCTCGACCGGATCGTCGAGGGGCAGCTGCGCTGGGACGACATGCTGGCCCACCCGCTGGCGGTCCACGACAGCGTCGAGACGCGCGGGATCGTCCGCTACTACGACAACAACAACTTCTACCGCGACCCCGCGGTGCAGGACGAGCTCGACTTCGACGGCGACGTCGCCGCCGAGCTCGAGGCGACCGCCGAGCTGACCGACGAGTCGCTCCAGGCCGTGCTGCCCGGCCCGTACTCGCTGGCCGACCTCGCGACCGACGAGCACTACGGCGACGACGCCGAGTTCCTCGCTGCGATCGGCGAGTTCCTCGCCGGCGAGGTCGACGCCTTCCCGGACGTCGAGACGCTCACGCTGCTGGAGCCCTCGCTCGTCGAGAACGCGCCGGAGGACGGCGAAGATGAACGAGCGTCCGAGGCCATCGACGCCGTGGCGTCCGCCGCTGACGCAGAGGTCGTCGTCCAGCCCTACTGGGGCGCCTTAGAGGAGAAGGTGTACGCCCACCTGCTCGACGCCGACGTCGACGCGGTCGGTTTCGACTTCGTCGCGAACAAGGAGCAGAACATCTACAACATCAACGAGTACGGCGCGACCGACGACGTCGCGCTCGGGCTGGTCGACGGGCAGAACACGCTCGTCGAGACGCCCGAGACGATCCGCGAGCGCGTGGAGTGGATCGACGACCAGACCCCCGGCGCCGACTTCGAGCGCGCCTACCTGACCTCGAACACCGAGCTGTTCTACCTGCCGGTCAACAAGTTCGAGGCCAAGCTCGAGGCGCTCGGCGAAGCGGCCGACATCGCGGAGGTGAAAGCATGACTAACGAGAACAAGGATCAGTTCAAGCCTGCGGACCACCCGAACGACCACTTCATCATGACGACCGTCGTCGGCTCCTACCCCAAGCCGAAGTGGCTCAACCGGATGCAGGACCTGTACGAGGAAGATGACGGCACGGTCGACGAGGACGACTGGCAGGAGGCCCAAGACGACGCCTCTCGCCTGATCACCGAGGAGCACGAGCGCTCCGGGCTGGACGTCGTCGTCGACGGCGAGATGCGGCGCAACGAGATGGTCGAGTTCTTCGCCGACCGGATCGAGGGCTACGAGTTCAACGGCCCCGTCAAGGTCTGGGGCCACAACACGTTCGACAAGCCAAGCGTCGTCGAGGACGTCGAGTACGACGAGTCCTGGCTGGTCGACGAGTACGAGTTCACTGCCGACGTCGCCGACAAGCCCGTGAAGGTGCCGATCACCGGCCCCTACACGCTCGCGTCGTGGTGTTTCAACGAGGCCTACGAGGACGACGCCGCGCTGGCGAACGATCTCGCCGACCTGGTCAACGAGGAGATCGAGAAGCTCGTCGACGCCGGCTGTCGCTACATCCAGATCGACGAGCCCGCGCTCGCGACGACGCCGGACGACCACCAGATCGTCGGCGACGCCCTCGAGCGCATCGTCGACGACATCCCCGAGGAGGTCCGGATCGGCCTGCACGTCTGCTACGGCGACTACTTCCGCATCTACCCCGAGATCCTGGAGTTCCCCGTCGACGAGTTCGACCTCGAACTCGCCAACGGCGACTACGAGCAGCTCGACGTGTTCAAAGACCCCGAGTTCACGGCCGACCTCGCACTGGGCGTCACCGACGTCCACGTCGCGGAAGCCGAGTCCGTCGAGGAGATCAAGGAGAACATCAAGAAGGGCCTCGAGGTCGTTCCGCCGGAGCGCCTCGTCGTCTCGCCCGACTGCGGCGTCAAGCTGCTGCCCCGCGACGTCGCCTACGGCAAGATGGAGAACATGGTCAAGGCGGCCCGCGAGGTCGAGGCCGAACTCGACGCCGGCGAGATCGACGTCGAGGCGGCGCCGGCCAGCGCCGACGACTGACGCGCGGTTCGGAGCGAGTGCAACCGAGCGAGAACCGCGAAAACGCGAGCGGGGAGGAACGACCCGCGAGCGGTCGGCCGAGCGTTTTATCGCGAGACCTCGATCTCGGCGCTGATTAGCGCCGACGATTAACGCGCGGTCCCACAGCCCGCGAAACGTAGGTCGGGGTCCGACTCAGGACTCCTCGACGGTCAGTTCGAGTTCCCAGTCGTGCGGGCCGAACCACTCGCCGTCTTCTCGCCAGCGAACGCGCGATTCGAACTCGTAGGTCCCCGACGGGAAGCACCGTTGCTCGCGCGGCTGCATCAGCGGGACGTACTCGGTGCAAAACGCTTCGCCGGGGTCGATCGTCACGCCGCGCGTCGTGTCGTAGCCGACGAATCGCGTGTGGGCCCGCCAGCACCCGTCCGCTTCGGGCGAGTCGGGGATCAGCAAGTGCTCTTTCGGCGCGTGGTTTTCCTCGTACTCGGGCGGGATGATGAACAGCTCCGCCAGTCCGGATTCGTTTTTCATGCCGTGGAACGGCGGCGGCGTGCCGAAGGTGAACCGCCGCGACGAGGACGCCTCGTTTCGGACGCACAGTTCGACTAGAGCGGGCGAATCGGGCGACATCTGCGACTCGACGGACGCGGACGTGCTGACATCGCAGTCGGGAAACGCGTCGTCGGCTTCGATGGTTGGGAACGACATGGCGGACGCTCTGTGTTACGATTTGGATTGTCGGTTGAAATAAACTCTGGCGCGACGAACCAATCACCCGTACCTGATACACGCCGCCGCGCCGTCGATCGCAGCCGTCAGGTCGGACTCGACCCGTCCCGTAGTGGATCGTCCACGTCGCCGATCGCGTCGGCGTCGGGATCGACGTCCTCGATCGGCTCCGCGTCGTCGACCTCGCCGGACGCCGCATCATCATGGCTCTCCGCTCGCGGAAGCCGCATCGTGATCGTCGTCCCCCCGTCGACGTCGATGTCGAGCGAGCCCCGCGAGGCCCGGACCGTCCAGCTGACCAGCCAGAGGCCGAGCCCGCTCCCGTGTTCGAGCGGCGTCTCGCGGCCCCGCTCGAGGACGACCCGCTCTGGTTCGGGGAGCCCGTCGCCGTTGTCGCCGACCGACAGCTCGATCCACTCGCCGTCGCGTTCGAGCGAAATCCCGACGCGCGGCGTCGCCGCGTCGTTGTGTTCCAGCGCGTTCTCGACGACCTCGAACAGCGCCTCCTCCAGCGAGACGTGGGCGCTGGCGACCGCCGCCTCGGGGAGGTCGGTGTCGATCTCGGCGTCGGGGTACGACCCTTCCAGATCGTCGAGCACCGACTCGATCGCGCGGACCACGTCGACCGGCGCGTCGCTGCTGTCGGCGGGCGCCAGCGTCCGTTCGATCGACCGGGCCTGGTTGCTCCAGTCGACCAGATCTCGCGCTGCCGACTCGATCGCGTCGGCGTGATCGAGCGAGTCGTCGTCGGAGACCGTCTCCTCGAGGAAGTCGGCGTGGCCGAGGATCTTGTTGGTCTCCTGGCGGACGTTGTGGCGCAGCACGCGGTGGAGCACGTCGAGGCGCTGCTCGCGGAGCAGCCGGTCGGTGACGTCGTGGAACGTGATCAGCCGCCCGAGCTGGTGGCGCCGGCCGCGCTCGATCGGTCGCGACGTGACCTCGAAGTACCGCTCGTGGCCGTCGACCGGGAACGCGATTTCGTCGACAGTCTCGACCGGGCCGTCGAGCGGCTCGAGCCGCTCCGCCAGCGACGGAAACAGTTCGACGAACGGCTCGCCCCGCTGGTCGACGCCGTCGTCGAGCAGCGAGCCGGCGGCCGCGTTGTAGTCGACGATGCGGCCGCCGGCGTCGACGATGAGCACGCCGTCGGAGACCTGCTCGAACGCGACGCCGTGGGCCACCGTCGGCGCGATCGGCGGCACCTCGAACAGGTCCCGCTCGAAGAGCGCCCAGACGAAGACTGCGCCGGAGACGGCGTAAGCGTACGGCGTCGGATCGACGGGGATCGGGATCAGACCTGCGATGTAGGCCAGGTTCAGCGCGCCCGGCGCGGCGATCGAAACGAGCACCGCGACGGTCCGGGATCGGTACCGGTCCGGCACCGTCAGCATCAGGTGGACCAGCATCGCGGTCCCGAGGACCACCAGCGCGTAGCTGTACGCGACGTGGACCCAGAAGCCGACCCCGGGCAGCAGCAACACCGTCGTGACGTCGCCGGCGGCGAACAGCTCGTCGTGGGCGTAGAAGAGGTGATTGCGGTGGGACGTCCAGACGAGCGCCAGCGCGAGGAGCGGTTCGATCGCCAGCGCCGCGACCGACTTGCGCGTGAGCCACTTGTCGCGGCCGGTGTAGTCGAGCGCGAACGCGAACCACGCGGTCGGCACCAGCAGGATGCCGAAGTACTGCGAGTACACCCAGACGTACGACCACGTCACGCCGTCGCTCGCGGCCGCGAACGCGGCGGCCGTCGCCCACACCGCGGCGCCGAGGTTGAAGACCGCGAACGGGACGGCGCCGGGTTTGGACCGACTCCGCCACCCGTAGACGGCGACGAGCAGACTGATTCCCGCGACCGGGAGCAGCGTCAGCGTGTAGATGTTCGTCAGTGTCATGGGGCCCTCGCGAGCGGCGATCGATGTAGCCGTTCGTAGCTTTCTCTCGATGACTCATATAACGTTTCTGGCAGCACCGCGGACCGATGCTGCGACGGACGTCGCTCGACGCCGTCAGACGACTGCGCGCGACAGAAAGCGTCGGCCGAAGTCAATCGCTGGCTACAACTCGGTAGACACGACGGGGAGCTACCCGCCGTTCGAGCCGTCGCCGCTCTCGACGCCCATCGCGTCGAACAGCTTGCTCTTGACGGCTTCCTCGGTCAACTGCAGAAGCGTATCGCGGTTCTCCTCGTTGGTCTCGATGCCGGTGAAGATGCCCAGCGGGATCTCGGCGCTGGCCTGCGTCGAGTGGCCCGCGGCCTCGCCGATCTCGCCGTAGGCGTCCTGGAGCACCTTGCCGATGTTCATCCGGATGTCCTTCGAGCGCGCGGCGAGGTAGATCGTGTCGTCGGCGATGCCGAACACGCCGGTCGTGGTGATCCCCTCCAGATTGAGAAGGTGCTGGGCCGCCTGGGCCAGCGCGTCCCGGTCGCGGATGAACCCGGCGTTCGAGACGAGGTGGCTCCCCTGGACCTCGCGGCTCGTGATCGCCTCGGCGAGCACGTCGAGCGTTTCGGGCGACATCGACGGCGACTCGACCTGTTCGAGGGTGTCGTGGTTCGCGAAGGGGTAGAGATAGGCGGCGGCCGTCAGGTCCGCCGGGTTGGTGTCGCGCTTGAAGTCCAGCGTCTCGGCGCGGATGCCGTAGAGAAGGGCGGTGGCGACCTCCTCGCCGACGTTCATGTCGAACTCCTGAATGTACTTCGTCATGATCGTCGACGTCGAGGACATGTTCGGGCGCACGTCGACGAACGTGGCGTCGTAGTCGACGTCCGGCTCGTAGTGGTCGATCAGCACGTCGATGTCCAGGTCGACCTGGAACTCGGCGGACTTGGCGTGGTCGACCAGCGCGATCGTGTCGTACTGGTCGACGTCCTCGACCTCGTCCCAGTCGTTGAGCTCGATGCCCAGCAGGTTCGCGAACGCGCGGTTCTCCTGGTGGCCGATGTCGCCCATGTAGAAGATGTCGGCTTCCACGTCGAGGTGGGCGGCGACGGCCTGCAGGGCGGTCGCGCTGGCGATCGAGTCGGGGTCGGGGTTGTCGTGGGTGAGTATCGCCATCCGGTCGCGCGACTCCTCGATCACGTCCGAGAGCTGGCGGGCCTTGTGTTCGAGCTCGCCCGACTCCAGCGACCGGAGCGCGAAGTCGGCGATCACCGACGACGGGTTGATCACGACGTCGGCGCCCAGCTCGCTCAGCTCGTCGCCCGAGACGGGGTCGCTCGCGCGGACGACGATGAACTGGTCGTCGCCGTCCTCGCGGATCCGCTCGACGGCCGCCTTGTTCGCCTCGACGTCCGAGGACATGATCAACACGACCTCCCGGTCGGCGATCTCCTCGACGATCGAGTCGTCGCGGATGTCGGCGGTCATCGCGTTCAGGTCCTGATCGCGCAGGGCCTCGACGCGTCCCTCGTCTCGATCGATGATGAGGACGTCTTTGCCCTGCTCGACCAGCTCCTCGGCGACGACGTGGCCGACGCTCCCGCAGCCCAGAATGGCGTAATCCGACGTCGAGGAGATCGTAACCCCTGCGCTCATGTGACCGACACCTTGCGGGGGCCACTACTTAACAATCCCGAAGAAGGTGGCGCGCGGCGCGACCGGCGTCACACCGTGAACAGATGCCCCTCGGTCGGCACGTCGAACAGGCCGATCCGGGCGCCGGCGTCGAGCCAGGCGTGACCGTAGGAGAACGACGCCAGCGCGTTCACGAGGTCGTCGTTCTCGCGGAAATGCCGCCCGTCTTCGAGGTAGGACGCCGCCATCTCGCGACACTCCAGCGCGGCGTCGTGCAGCGGCGTCTCCTCTGCCGGCGCGATCTCGGCGGCGTCGAGCGCCTCGGCGAGCAGGCCCTCGTAGCGGTCGGTCTTCTCGTCGATGTCGGCGGCCATGCGAGTGTGGTGGACGCTCGCGGGGGAAAGCGCTTCGACTGGCGGGTCGTCGGGAGCCCGAGCGTCGACGGCGTCGACGCCGCCGATGATCGCTCGTTTCGCCGATCGCTCGTTGGACGTATGCGTCCCGTTATCGTGCGTCTGGAGCGTTTGTTCCGCGCCCGAAGTGCGGCGCCACCGCACAACAACACAAGCTAAATACCCCCAGCGTAGCAACGTGTTGGCATGAGCGACGAGCCACGGGTGGAGATCTATACGAAGGAAAACTGCTCGTACTGCGAGAAGGCCAAGGACCTGTTCGACGCCAAGGGCGTCGACTACGAGGAGTACAACGTGACGGGCGACGACGAGCTATTTGAAGAGATGGTCGAGCGAGCCGACGGCCGCAAGACCGCGCCCGAAGTGTTCGTCGACGACGAGCTGATCGGCGGCTGGGACGACACGAGCGATCTCGACGAGACCGGCGAGCTCGACGAGAAGCTCGGGATCGCGAGCGATGCTCCGGAGGAGCATCGGAACGGAGGCGGCGAAGCCGACGACGACGATGACGGCGAAATCGTCGAGCACCGCAAGCTCGTCGTCGCCGGCACCGGGATCGCCGGCCTCACGGCCGCGATCTACGCCGGCCGGTCGAACAACGACCCGCTGGTGATCGAGGGCGACGAACCCGGCGGCCAGCTCACCCTGACGACCGACGTCGCGAACTACCCCGGCTTCCCCGAGGGGATCGGCGGCCCCGAACTGGTCAACAACATGAAAGAGCAGGCCAGGAAGTTCGGCGCCGACCTGATCAACGGCGTCATCGAGTCGGTCGACGACTCCTCGCGGCCGTTCCGCGTCGAGCTGAAAAACGGCGACGTGTACACGGCCGACGCCGTGATCGCCGCCAGCGGCGCGAGCGCGCGGACGCTCGGCGTCCCCGGCGAGGACGAGCTGATGGGCTACGGCCTCTCGACGTGTGCGACCTGCGACGGCGCCTTCTTCCGCGGCGAAGACATGATCGTCGTCGGCGGCGGCGACGCCGCGATGGAGGAGGCGTCGTTCCTCACCAAGTTCGCCGACACCGTCTACCTGGTCCACCGCCGCGAGGAGTTCCGCGCCGAGGACTACTGGGTCGACCGCGTGAAAGAGCAGGTCGAAGAGGACGACATCGAGATCCTGCGCAACACCGAGGTCACCGAACTCCACGGCAGCGAGGAGGCCGGCGTCGAGGAGGTCACGCTGGTCGAGCACCCCGAGGGGCACCCGACCGACAAGCTCGACGATCCCGAGTACGAGGTCGACGAGTTCGAGATGGACGTCGGCGCGGTGTTCTACGCCATCGGCCACACGCCCAACACCGACTACCTCGAAGGAACGGGCGTCGAGATGGACGAGGACGGCTACCTGAAGACCAAGGGCGGCTTCGGCGGCGGCCAGACCCAGACCGACGTGCCCGGCATCTTCGGCGCCGGCGACGTCGTCGACTACCACTACCAGCAGGCGGTCACCGCGGCCGGCATGGGCTGCAAGGCCGCGATCGACGCCGACGTGTACCTCGAGGAGCGGGCCGAAGCCGGCGACGCCGAGGCGTCGACCGAGGACGCCGCGCTGGCCGAGTCCGACGACTGATCGGTCGACTCGCGGATTCGTCTCCGACGCTCGACGGCGCGAGAACACCCTCCTTTTACGCCGCGATGCCGAAGCGACGGTATGGCATCCGACGAAACGACGTTCACGATCGAGTCCGACGACGGATCGAGCGACGAGCTGTCCATCCCGACCGACATGCTGGAGCTGCTGGCCGAGGAGGACGACGAGTCCTCGGCCCAGATCGTCGGCGACCTCGCGCTGATCAGCTGCGCGCAGCGGATTCACGGCGCCGTCCACCACGGCCAGGGCCAGGCCGGCCCGGAGCTCGAAGCGATCGAGGAGGCGACGCTGGACCGCTTCGAGGAGCGGTTCGGCCAGACCTTCGGCGAGATGACCGGTCACGACCACTGATCGACGCCGAATCGCGGCGCCCTTTTCTGCCGACGGCGGTCACGCGATCCAGGTGAGCACGACGCCGTCGTCGAGCCGCTCGACGTCTTCCAGCGTCAGCGCCGGAAACTCCTCGACGAACCCCTCGCCGTCGGCTAGCGTGGGCGCGTCCCGCCCCCCGATGAGTTTCGGGCCGACGAACACAGACAGTTCGTCGACCAGGCCGTCCTCGAACAGCGAGAAGATGAGTTCGCCGCCGCCCTCGACCATCAGCCGATCGATCCCCGCGGCCTCCAGTTGTTCGAGCGCCGCCGGGAGCGCCACCCGGTCCTCACCCGCGCGGACGATCTCCGCGCCGGCGGACCGGAGCGCCGCGACGCGCTCGGCAGGCGCGGCGTCGGCCACCAGAACGTAGGTCGTCGCCTCGTCGTCGAGAACCCGCGCGTCGGTCGGCGTCCGCGCGCGGGAATCCGCGACGACGCGGGCCGGGTTCGCGGACTTCCCGGATTCGATCCGGCGCTCGCGACGCTCCGGCGCGTCGAGCGTCAAGCTCGGGTCGTCGGCCAGCACCGTCCCGACGCCGACCATCACCGCGTCGCTGTCGGCCCGGACGCGGTCGACCCGGTCGAAGTCCTCGGGCCCGCTGATCGCGATCTGCTCGCGGCGGCGCGAGGAGAGCTTCCCGTCGGCGCTGATCGCCGCGTTGACGAGGACGTGCACGTCCGGACGCTCTCGCTCGGCGACGAAAACAGCTTCGGGAGCGGGGTAAGGCCGCTCGGCGTCTCGGCTGCGACGCCTTGTCAGCGAATCTTCGCCAGCAGCTTCCCGAACCGGGACTGTTTCCCGATCGCGCTCAGTTTCTCTTTGGCGTCCTCCTCTTCGTCCAGCGTCTTTTCGAGCGGCTCCGTGACGTCTTCCTCGTAGTCGAGTTCCTCGGCCATCCGGAGCAGCGACTCGTAGGCCTCGATCTCGACGGCTTCGATCCGGCGGCCGATCGCGACCGAGTGGGAGTCGACCAGGTCGGGATCGTTCGTCGCTTCGACGACCCGCTGGCGGTCCTCGACGAGGCCGTCGAGCGTCGAGCTGCGGACCGTGTAACTCGATTCGCCGACCGCGCGAAACACGTCTTCGAGCCGGGTGGCGTGCTCCCGCGTCTCCTCGCGGTGGTCGGCGAACGCCGCTTTGATCTCGTCGTTCCGCGATTCGAGGGCCAGCTCGTCGAGCACGTCGATCAGTTCCGTCTCGACGTAGTACAGCCCGGCCAGTTCGTGCTCGAAGAGGTCCTCCAGCGTGTCGACGTCGCTCATACCGGACCCTACGGCGCCGGGGCAGTAATACCTGTCAGAAAAGCGGTCGCGTCGAGATCGACGTTACTCGACGACGATCGTGCCGACCATCCCCGAGCCCTCGTGCGGCTCGCAGACGTACTCGTAGGTGCCGGCGACCTCGAACGTGTACTCGTAGGTGTGGCCCGAGTTGAACGTCTCGGTCTCGCCGGACCAGTCGGCGTCGTCGGGCTGGGAAGTCGGGACGACGTTGTGGAAGTCGGAGTCCCACTCGAAGGTGACGGTTGTGCCCGTCGAGACCGTCAGCTCCTCGGGATCGAACGTGAAGTCGCCGCCCGGCCCGACGATGACGGTCGAGCCGTCGCCGCCACCCGAGTCGCCGCTCCCGTCGCCGCTATCGCCGCTGCCGTCGCTTCCGTCGCCGCTTCCGTCGTCGTTGTTCCCGTCGGCGGGCTCGGCCTCGTCGCCGCCGCCGGTACAGCCCGCCAGCGCGGGCACCGCGGCCGACGCCGCTGCGATACTGACGAACCGCCGTCGGGAAACGCCGTCCGTTCGATCTGTCATTGTCTCCACCTGAGCGTAGCCGTCGGACACTGTTAACGGGGGAAGCCGATTCTCACGTCGTAGGAATCGGCTCGGCGTTTGCACTTAAACGACTGTAATGTGAAGCGAAACGGCTACCGAGGCAGACGAACTGACCGATACGGCGAACTCGTTTAAGTAAAAATGCCGCAGACCGAGGGCCAATATGCGCGGGCGCTCACCGCGTGTACAGCGAGTACGCGATCACGAGAAAGCCGGCCAGCACGAGCACGCTCTCGGTGAGGACGCCCACCGCGAGCGACATCCCGATCACGTCGGCGATCACCCCCGCGAGGAACGTCCCCATGGTTATCAGGCCGAACCCCAGCGCCAGCGCTCCGAGCGATCTGCTGTCGGTGCGCCGATACGCTCTGAAGGCGAAGTACGTGATGACCCCGCCGGTGATCAGTATCAGCGTTTTGACGACCGCGATCCCCAGCAGTACCGCAGATCCCGCCGTTGAGTGTGGGCTCATAGTTCCTTGCTCACCTCCGACCACATGTCCGCGAGCCGCTCGTCGGCCGTGCGCGCCGGACGGCTGACGTCGACTTCGAGGCTGCGGTCGTCCTCCAGGACGAGCCGCACCTCGTCGAACGCGATCTCGTAGCGCGTCGTGTGGTGGCCGTCGCCGCGCACCTCCGTCAGCTCGTCGAGCAGCGTCGCGTCCGACATGGTGTCGAGCTTCCGGTAGATGGTCGACAGCGGAATCTCGCACTCGTCGGACAGTTCGCTCGCGGTCATGGGTTCTTCGAGTTGCCGGATGATCGTCCGGCAGTCGGGATCTTCCAGCGCCCCGAGGAGCTCCTCGACGTCGGGGATGTCCTCGTCGGCAAATGGATCCCGTACCATCCTATCGACCATCGTCGGTTTGTCTACATAAATGGTCTGTTGTTGCGACGCGGCGGCGACGGCGGCGTCGGTCGCCGCGGGCGGCCCGGCGGGAGTCCGACGCGACGACTGGTTCGAAGACCATGCCGTCGGCTACGGGCCTGCCGTCGGTAGGCCGCCTGCCGAACATGTTCCCCGCCGCGATGGGACGACGATTCCCGCGGCGTGAAAATCCGCTGCCCGGTTTTTACGCCCCCAGAACGCAGGGACAGGTATGAACGGCGGCGTGCGCGCACGCATCGAGATCGAATCGCCCGGCGACTGCCCGGTCGCCGCCGCGTCGGCCGACGCCGACGCCCGGATCGACCGCATCGACCGCGCGACGGGCGGTCGCGACGGCGTCGTGTCCGAGGAGTTCGCCGTCGACGGCGACGCCGAGGTGTCGGTCGACGCGACGCCGATCGCCAGCGAGGGCGATCGGACGGTGTACCGATTCGAGCGCGAGCTCGACGAGCTCTGCGCGTGCGACCTCGTCGAGCACACCGGGCCGCCGCTGGCCGACATCAGCGCGGCAGACGGCGGGCTGGAAATTTCGTTCCGCGCCGCCGACGTCGCCGAGGTGCGGGCCGTCGTCGCCGCGCTCGACGACGCGTTCGACGGCGTCCACCTCCGAACGCTCTCACGGGGCGACGACGGCGAGGAGTCCGACGCCGTCGTCGTGGATCGCTCCGCGCTGACCGAGCGCCAGCGCCGCGTGCTCAAGCGCGCTCACGAACTCGGCTACTTCGAGTACCCCAAGGGGGCCAACGCCAGCGAAGTCGCGGAAGATCTGGACATCGCGCGATCGACGTTTACCGAGCATCTCGCGGCCGCTCAGTCGAAACTGTACGACGCGATGCTGGAGGGCGGCGTCGAGCCGTGATCGGTCGCCGGGCGCGTGCTTTTATTTCGCTCGACCACCGACGACCGACATGGAGTGGCGCGACCAGCCGACGAGACCACGGAGCGGGGGCGTGAGGTCCCGTATCCGGTGCCCGATGGGTGGCGCGACGTGACCGACGATCGCCTCCCGGCCGAACACCTCTCGCCGCTCGCCGCGCTCGTCGACGAGGTGCTCGCGGGCGTCGGCTACGAGATGTCGGCCGCCACGGACGCCATCGACGACGCCGTGCCCGGCTACGGCGGCCTCTTCGACCCCGCGACCGACCCGGACGAGTTGCGCCGCGCGCTCGATCGGCTACTGGAGTCCGGGCTCGACCGGCCGCCCGTTCCCGAACCGACGGGCGACGCGTTCGTCCTCTACGTCGACGGCAGTTCGCGCGGCAATCCCGGCCCCGCCGGAGCGGGCGCTGTTATCATGGACGCCGCGGAGGAGCAACTCGCTCGCCTCGGTCGCCCCGTCGGCTCCCGGGCAGGGAACAACACCGCCGAGTACGTCGCTTTGCAGCTCGGGCTCTCCGAACTGCTGGCTCGCTACGAGCCGCGCGCGCTGGAGGTGCGCATCGACTCGATGACGGTCATCCGGGACGTCTGGGGCGGCGACGATCCGACGGAATCGGGCGTCGAGACGTACAGCGAGGCGGTCGCGGCGGCGCTGTCGAGCGTCCCGGACCACCGGTACACGCACCTGGCCGACAGCGACCCGAACCCCGCCGACGCGCTGGCGACGGTGGGCGCCGATATCGCGGCCTTCGGGCCGGGGTAGTAGAGAGCGGGTGAACTGACGAACGCCTCACAGCCGTTCGGCGTACTCTAAGTCCTCGGGTTCGGCGGTCGGCGTCTCGCCGTCCAACCGGATCTTCCAGCCGTCCAGCACTGCGGGATCGTTCAGCGCGTTCGTCAGCGTCGTCCGGACGTCCAGCAGGTCGACGCCGTAGTAGTCGTTGGGAACCCCCTGCAGGTACTGGAGCGCGGTTCTAAACAGCGAACGCATCCCGTCGTCGTTCTCGAAGTCGAAGTGCTTGTACGCGCCCGCGGCGACCTGAACCATCCCGTGGGCGAACGCGCTTTCCGTGGTGCCGCTCCCGTAGTTGTACCACTCGTCCTCGAAGCAGTCGTGAGATTCGTGGAACTCGCCGGCGTTGTAGAGCCGGACGCCGTGGACCACCGCGCGCCGCAGGGTCGCGTGCTCCCACGCGCCCGGCCCGCCGATCGCGGCGACGTCGTCGACCGCGCCCTCGGGGCGCCACCCGGTCGGGTTCCCGACTGGCGGTTCGACGGTCGGGTCGCGGGTGTGTTCGTCCATACTTCGATGGAGTACGGCGAGGCGTGTAACTCCACCGACCCGGAGAACGGATCTCCGAGTCGGCACGGCTGTATCGGCAGCGCGAGGATGCCGTCGTCCGGGCGCAACCCTTATTCGGAACCGGGAGGGATGAACGTGGTATGACTATTGACCTCGGGACGCTCGGCCTCGCGCAGTTGCCCCCGAGGGTCGCTCCCGTGGTCGACGCCGTCGCCCAACCCGTGCCGAGCATCGTCTGGCAGTGGGCCGAGGCGATTCTGGTGGTGATCGCGGGTTGGTACGTCTCGAAGCTGGTGGTTCGCTCGGCCGGCCGGATGATCGCCCGGCAGTTCGCACGGCCAAGTATCACCCAGACGGTGCTCCGAGGGATTCGTGCGAGCGTCCTGCTCGTCGCAATCGGGATCGCCGTCCAGATCCTGGGGTTCCAGCCGGGCAACATCCTGCTCTCGGTGACCGTGTTCTCGGCGGTGGTGGCCGTGATCCTGGCGCCGATCGTGGCGTCGGTGATCAGCGGCCTGTTCGTGCTCGCCGACCAGCCCTTCGAGATCGGCGACATGATCGAGCTGCCCGACAACAACGGCGGCCGGAAGGGGTTCGTCGAGGACATCACGCTGCGCTACACGAAGATGTTCACGCTGGACAACACGTTCATCGTCGTCCCGAACTCGACGATCCGCGAGCGCGACGTGATCAACTACTCCGCCGAGGACGAGCGGACCCGCCAGTCGCTGTCGATCCTCGTGACCTACGAGAGCGACATCCCGGAGGCCAGGAAGATCATCGAGCGCTCGGCGCGCCAGGTCGAGAACGTGATCACGGGCGGGCCGGGCATCCGGGTCGGCAGCGCGCGCTACAACGCCGCGCCGACCTGCTACATCGACGAGTACGCGGACCACGGCGTGCTGTTGACGCTGCGCTACTGGCTGCAGGAGCCGTACAAGCTGCTGGTCGCTCGCTCGAAGATTCAAGAGCACCTCTGGGACGAGCTGGAAGACGCCGACGTCGAGATCGCCTACCCCCACACCCACCTGATGTTCGACGACACGAGCGGGCAGGCCGACGTCGCGGTGACCCACAGGCGCCCCCGACCGGAGGGGCCGGAAGCGCCGCCCGAACAGCACCGCGCGGCCGATCGCGGCGGCCACGCGGCCGCCCAGACCGAGAAAGAGCCGCCGGACGCCGTTCCGCAGTCTGACGACGCCGCCGCGCAGTCGACCGACGCTAACGCGGAGTCGACCAACGCCGACACGGAGTGACGGCGTCGCGACGCCGCACGTAAGAATGCCACAGAGCGGCAGGCTCAGTTCGCCCGGACGGTGACGAGTTCGCAGTCCACGCGCTGCCGGAGGTAGCTCTCGACGTCGGGATCGTCGACGAGCTTGCGGATCATCCGGCGCCAGCGCCCGGCCTGCTTGTGGCCGATGACGACGACGTCGGCGTCCTCGGAGGCGACTTCCTCCAGGATGGTCTCCTCGACGAGAAACGCCTTCCTGACGGCGTAGCGCATCTTCTCGGGGACGTCGAACGCCGACTCGACCGACTGCTTCAGCTCCGAGCGCGTGACGTGGTGGCTGTCGTGGTACAGGTCGACGTGGAGGACGGTCAGCTGGGCGTCCCGCTCGCGGGCGATCTCGATCGCCTTCGCGAGCGTGTTCTTCGAGTGGCTCGTCAGCGGGTACCGAACCGGAACCACGACGTGACTCATCGTTCGATCCCAGCGTTGCGTCGGGCGTAAGTGTTGGCTCTCACGCCGGTCACTCGTCGTCGGCCAGGCTGTGCGAACCCGCGGCGTCGGATCGGCTCGCGCTCCGGGCGTCCGGTTGCTCCGCAGCAGCGGCGTCGGTCGGCGTCGCCGCGTCGGCTGCCGTCGCAGCGTTATCGTCAGTTGCCGTCCCAGTGTCTGCGTCTCTCTCCGCTTCCCGGCGGTCGGAATCGAGGCCGAGCCGACGAATCCGTCCCTCTAGCTCCGGGTCGACGCCGCGCTCGCGGGCGTACTCGACGAGCACGTCGTACTGGATGTCCAGCGTGTCGACGCGGTGACCGGGTTCGAGCGTCGGGAACTCGTGGTCGGTCCCGAGCAGGTACTCCGAGGTCGCGATCGTGTAGGTCGCGCCCGGCTCGACGGGATCCCCGTCCACGCGGACGGCCTCCAGGGCGGCGTCGGCGCCGTCCCAGACGATCTCGGCGCCGCTGACGTGGGCGTGCCACCACTCGGGCTCGCCGAGTTCGACCGTCGATCCGCTGGCCTGCCGGCAGATCGCGCGCAGTTCCTCCCCCGAGACCTCCGCGACGACCACCGGCTCCTCGAAGGGAACGACGCTGATCAGGTCCGACACGGTGATCTCGCCCGCCAGTGGCTCGCCGGCGCGGATGCCGCCGCTGTTCTGGAGCCCGACGTCGGCGCCGCTTTTCCACCGGTAGGCGTCGGCGACGAAGTTGCCGATCCGACTCTCGCCGCGGAACGCCGTCTCGTGGGTGCGCTCGACCGGGCGCTCGACGGTGTCGACCGTGGTCTCCAGGTCAGCGGCGACCTTCCGCTCGCGGAGCGTAGCGGCCACCTCGGCGTCGACCGGCGCGTCGTCGACCGGATGGCGGGTCACCGTCGGGTCGCCGCCGTCGAAGGAAATCTCGTAGAGCGATTCGCCGTTGGCGGCCGGCCGCGTGAGGACGGCGCCGTCCACGCGAGCCGTGCGTTCGGTGTGGGTGTGCCCGCCCAGCACAGCGTCGACATCGCACTCGGCGGCGATCCGCTCGTCGTCGGCCATGTGGGCCAGAACGACGACGTAGTCGACGCCTCGCTTGCGTAGGGCGGCGACGGCGTCCGCGACGGCGGGGACCGGCTCCGTCACGGTGAGATCTGACGCCGTCGGCGTGATCGAGGGGGTCGTCGGCGTCGTCACGCCGACGACGCCGACCTCGTGGCCGCCGCGCTCGACGACCGTCCAGGGCTCCGCTCCGGCGTCGTCGGCGAAGCGCCGCCCGTCGAGTTCGACGTTCGCCGCGACCCACGTCTGGGGCGAGTCGTCGACGAGTTCTCGGAGGGCGTCGTAGCCGTGGTCGAAGTCGTGGTTCCCGAACGTGTCGACCGCGGGCTCGACCGCGTCGAAGAAGTCCAGCGCCTGGCGACCGTCGGTCACGAGCGACAGCACGCCCGGGGCGGTGTTGTCGCCGGCGCCGGCCAGCAGCGTCTCCGCGTCGCGGCGCTCGCCGATCGCGCCCGCGAGGCGCCCGATACGCTCGGGCGCGTCGTAGGCGTTCTCGACGTCGGAGTAGTGGAGGATCCGGAGGGCCATACACCGGTAGTGAGAACGCCGCGACTAATATATCTACGACCCGACCGGGGTCGATCGGCGACGTGCGACGGCCCCGCGCTGCGGGATGCCGCCGCGGCGTCGCACGGCGGGACGATCGATGTCGAGCCTCACCGCCGCACTATCGGCGTCGTCCCGTGTCGAATCACCTATCCTCCCGGACTCGTTACGGGCCCGTATGAAGACGCACACGACGCCCGAAGGCGAAACCGTCTACGTCGCGACCGACGAGGGCGATCGCGGTTCGAAGGCGCCGTTTTACGTCGCCTACGTGACGCCCGACCGCGAGCGCCGCTACGGCTGGTTCTGCGCGGAGTGCGAGACGGTCGACAACGCGATGGACGCGATGGGCCGGATCCAGTGCAACCGCTGTGACAACCTCCGGAAGCCGACCGAGTGGGACGCCGCCCACGAGTAGCGTGTTTCCTTTCTAGCAGTTTTATCGACCGTGGGTAACTTTATCACGGTGGCCGGCGTAGCGACTACCGAATGGGTACTGTTAGCACCCAACTGGACGACGAGGCCAGATCGATTTTCACCCGCCTGGGGTACACCGTCTCGGGGGACGGCGCCGAGTTCACGGCCGAGCGCGACTGGAAGGCGGTGCGGGTGACGACGATGCCGGAGCCCGACGACCCACCCGAGTCGGGCGGCCTTCGCTGTTTCGTGACGAGGCGCTCGCAGGCCAACGAAGTCAGGCGACGACTGGTGCGCACCGATCCGGACTACGACTGGGCGATCATCTCCGTCGCGAACGACGACTACGAGGTCGTCCGCGCCCCGCCGGCAGCGGGAGCTAGCGCCTAAGTGTCGCTACGAGAGGCGCGAAGCGACGCCGACCGCTTCTTTGGGACACGGTAGTTCGGAACGAGATCCATTCGGTAACTTGTAAGTCGCCCCGAAAACAAAGAGGGTGTATGCCCTCTCCCCGCTCCGGCCCAAATCGGCGGGAGATGCTCGCGGCGCTCGGAGCCACGGCGCTCGGATCGACCGCGGGCTGTACGAACGCCCTCTCCCGGTTTGCCTGGTCCAGCCCCGACAGCGTTTCCCTCACCATCGCGACGGTCCCCGCCAACGTCGACACCGCGGCCACCCAGATGGCTCGTCAGCTCGAGACGAACCTCGAAGCCGCCGGAATCGACGCGAGCTACGAGCCCCAGAGCGAAGGCTCGCTGCTGCGCACGGTGCTCATGGAGCAGGACTTCGACCTGTTCATCGCTCGGCATCCGGGCGTCAGCGACCCCGACGAACTCCGCGGACTGCTCCACACCACGTTCAGCGAGGAGGCCGGCTGGCAGAACCCCTTCGGCTTCAACGAGCCGGCCGTCGACGATCTGCTCGAGACCCAGAAGACCCAGACCGGCGACGAACGCATGGGGACCGTGACCGACCTGCAGACGCAGTTACTCGAACGACAGCCGTTCACGGTGCTCGCCTACCCCGACCAGCTCTCCGTCGCGAGCACCGATCTGAACCTCGAACGGACGCCGGGCGGCCTGATCGGGGCCCACGACTACCTCCGGCTGGGTGCCGCGAACCCCGACGTCGACCGACTCCGCGTCGGCCACCTCGGCGGCTCGATCACGCGTAACCGGAACCCGCTCGCGGTCGCGCACCACAGCCGAACGGACATGCTCGGCCTCCTGTACGAACCGCTGGTCAAGCGAGTCGACGGCGAGTATCTCCCGTGGCTCGCGGCGTCGGTCGACTGGGTCGACGACGCCGAGGAGATGACGGTGCGCGTGTCGCTCCGAGACGACCTTCGGTGGCACGACGGCGAACGCCTCGACGCAACGGACGCCGAGTTCACGTACCAGTTCCTGCAGGACACCGCGATGGGCAACGAGTCGACGCCGATTCCGGCGCCGCGGTTCCGCAGCGAGTCGAGCGCCGTGACCTCGACGTCGACGCCGTCGAACTACGACATCGAACTGTCGTTCGGCGACGCGACGCGGGATGTTGCGATCCGGTCGCTGACGGTGCCGCTGTTGCCGCGACACATTTGGATCGAGCGAACCGGACTGGTCCGGGAGTACATGACCCGAGCGCTCGTCTGGGACAACGAGTCGGCGATCGGCTGTGGCCCCTACCGGTTCGAGAACGCGAACGTCGGGAACCGGCTGTTGCTCTCGCGAAACGGGGACCACTTCCTCTTCGACGGGCGGGATCTCGACGAGCGGTACGACCAGTTCGCCGGCGACGGCGCGTTCGAGGAAATTCTGTTCGACATAACTGAACAGTCGCTCCTGCTGATCAGCGGCGTCGGAGACGACAGCATCGACATCAGCTCGTCGCCGATCCAGCCCGAACACGCCGCTGGTGCCGAAAGCGCCGACGGCGTCGAGTTGCTGTCGGGCGACAAGGGCGAGTTCTACATGCTCGGGTTCAACACCCGCCGCCACCCGATGGGCAACTACCAGTTCCGCTCCGCCGTCGCGCGGCTGATCGATCGGCAGTACTCCGTCGACGAGATCATGTACGGCCACGCCGACCCGTCGGACACACCGCTCCTGCGAACCGACTACCTCGCCGACGAGTTCGCCTGGGGCGAGGGTGGGAATCTCGGCCCGTTCCCCGGCGAAAACGGCGAAGTCGACCAGAAACGAGCCAGAGACGTGTTCCGCGATGCCGGGTTCCGCTACAGCGACGGCGGCAACCTCGTCACCCGGAACTGATCGGGCGATGTCACGCAACCCGATCGCGGCACCCGACGTTGAGCTCGCGGTCCGGATCGGCCGTGTGACTCCGTACCATTAAGTTCGTCCGCGCGAAACCGGTAACTGTCATGGTTTTCAAGAAGATCACGCTGATCGGAACGAGCACGGAGAGCTTCGAGGACGCGGCCGACGACGCGCTCGACCGGGCCGAGGACACGCTGGACAACATCCACTGGGCCGAGGTCGACGAGCTCGGCGTCGAGATCGCGTCGGCGGAAAACAGGGAGTACCAGGCCGAGGTCGTGGTCGCGTTCCAGCTCGAGGAGTGACTACGTCCGGAACGACTCGCCGCAGCCGCACTCGCTGACGACGTTGGGGTTCTCGACGTGGAACCCCTCCGCCTGCAGACCCTCCTCGAAGTCGACGACGCTGCCCTCCACGTAGTTCATGCTGGCGGGATCGACGAACACGCGCAGCCCGTGGTGCTCGTAGATGGTGTCGTCCTCGTCGGGTTCGCCGTCGAAGCGCATCCCGTAGGAGAGCCCCGCGCAGCCGCCCTGCTGGACGAACAGGCGAAGCCCGGCCTCGTCGGTGTCCATCTCCTCCTGTTCGAGCAGCCCCAGCGCACGCTCGGCGGCCGCCTCGGTGATCTCGATCGACGGCTGGGTCTCCCCGCCGGACGCGGCGTCAGTACTCATGGGTACGTGTAGTGCGGTCACGTAGATAACAGTGACGCCGCCGAGCGTACCTGCCGGGACCCGGTTTATCGCAGACACCGGACCGTCCCAGACGCGTCGGCGACGAGGAGTCGCTCACCTGCGGGGACGACGGCCCGCGTCGACCCGTCGACGGTCGTCTCCCAGACGATCCGGCCCGTCCCCGGATCGATCGCCAGCACGGCGCCGTCGGCGCTACACGTGAACGCCAGTTCGCCCGCACCGACCGGGGGCGCTATCTGAGCATTTCTATTGATCGACCACTCCGTCTCGCCGTCGTCGAGATCGACGCCGACCAGTTCGTACTCCTGGTTATCGCCGTGGTGGTAGATCCGGACGACGCCGACGTCGTCGATCGGTACGGGCGAGGTGAGTCCGTTGCCGGTCGGTCCGTTCCAGCGGTGGGAGAGCCCCGAACGGGAGAACGCAGCGCCGGTGATCTCCTCGAAGGGATCGACGTGGCCGCCGACGTACACGCTGTCGTCGGTCACGACAGGATGAGTCACGAACGGCGGCCCGTGCGACCGGTCTCGCTCGGTTCGGCGCGGCGTCGCCTCGCGAACCGCGTTCCAGCCTTCGCGCGATCGGTACGCGGCCAACGGGCCCGGCCCGCCGACGTACAGCGTGTTGTCGGCCACCGCCGGGTGGACCTTGCCGCTCCCGCCGACGTTTAGCCGCCACGCGACAGTGCCGTCCCGTGCGTCGTGTGCGACGAGTTGACCGTGTGTTCCTACGAGAGCGGCGTCACCGACGACGAGCAGGTCGTGAACGTCAGTTGAGCCGCCCTCCGAGAACGTCCAGTGAGTCCGGCCGTCCGCCGCGTCCAGCGCGACGAGCCCGCCCCCATGAATAATGCTAACACAGTACAGGACGCCGTCCCGATAGCAGAGATGCTCCGCGGGGGCGTCGGCGTCCCACAGCCGGCTGCCGTCCGCAAGATCGACGGCAGCGATGCGGAAGTCGCCGCCGAGAAACGCCGTCCCGTCTCCGACGACGAGCGCGGTGACGCCCTCGTTCGGCGCGCTCTCGACTTCGGCCGTCCACTCGACCGACGGCTCGCCGGTCGGCGGGTTCATCTCCGGCGCCGCCGCGGTTCGGGCGGAGTCGCGGCGTTCGGCGGGCCACGCGTCGGGGGCGGGCTCCCACGCGTCGAACGTCGGCGCGGGACCGGCGAGCAGTTCGACGCCGACGCCGCCGACGACCGTCGCCGCGCCGGCTCCGAGCAACCGGCGTCGCGTCAGGGTGGGCATTATCCGCATCTCATACCGGCGGCAAAAATGCGTTTCGAGACTGTCGGCGCCGCCGCCGGGCAGCCCGGCCGAGCGCCGACGCGCTCATGCTCGTCGGGCGGTGATACTCGTCCGATGACGGTCGTCGTGGACATCGCCTGCCCGACCTGCGAGCGGGTGCACACGGTGAGAAAAATCGCGATCGGCAGGTATCGGTGCGAGGACTGCGACGAGGAGTTCGGTCGGGACGACGTCGTCCCCGCTCGATGAATTACTCGTCGTCCAGACGCCGCCGGACGCTCTCGGCGTGGGCTTCCAGTCCTTCGGCGTCCGCGAGTGTCGTGATCGTGTCGCCGAGATCGTCCAGCGCGTCGCGATCGAGGCGCTGGACGGTCGTCGACCGGACGAACGTGTCGACCGAGAGCCCGCCGGTCAGCTTCGCGCCGCCGCCGGTCGGCAGGACGTGGTTGGTGCCGCTGGCGTAGTCGCCGGCGGCGACGGGCGTGTACGGGCCGAGGAACGCGCTGCCCGCGCTCTCGATCCGGTCGAGAATCGACTCGTCGTCTTCGGCGACGATCGAGAGGTGTTCCGGGGCGTACGCCTCCGCGAACGAGATCGCCTCGCTCATCGAGCGGGCGTGGAAGACGCCGCTGGCGTCTGAGTCGAGCGCGCCGCGGATCACGTCCTCGCGCTCGCGACCGTCGGCCTGCCGATCGACGGCGTCGGCGATCTCGTCCGCGAGGTCGGCGTCGTCGGTGACGGCGACGACCGAGGCGTTCTCGTCGTGCTCGGCCTGCGCGACCAGGTCGGCGGCGACGTACTCGGGATCGGCGGTGTCGTCGGCGACGACGAGGATCTCGCTCGGCCCGGCGAGGAAGTCAATGTCGACGTCGCCGCGAACCTCGGCCTTGGCGGCGGTCACCCAGCGGTTGCCCGGGCCGACGATCTTCTGGACGCGGTTGACCGACTCGGTGCCGTAGGCCAGCGCGCCGACCGCCTGCGCGCCCCCGACGCTGTAGACGGTGTCGGCGCCCGCGGCGTGGATCGCCGCCAGCGTCGCGGGGTTGATCTGCTCGGCCGGCGGCGTCGCGACGGCGACCTGCTCGACGCCCGCGACCTTCGCCGGGACGACGCCCATGATCGCGCTGGAGGGGTAGGCCGCGGTGCCGCCGGGCGCGTACACGCCGACGCGCTGGATCGGTCGGAACCGTCGACCGAGCTCGCGCCCGTCGAACGACTCGCGCCAGTCCTCGGGCACCTGCGCCTCGTGGAACTCGCGGACGTTCGCGACGGCCGCGTCGATCGCCTCGCGGAGCTCGTCATCGATTTCGTCGTAGGCGCGCTCGGCCTCGTCGGTGATCTCTAAGCTCCCGACCTGGACGTCGTCGAACTTCTTGCAGAACTCTCTGACTGCCACGTCGCCCTCCTCGCGGACCCGGTCGACGATCTCGCGGACATCCTCGCGCACCGCGGCGACGCCGGCGTCGCGATCGAACAGCGCTGACCGGTCGTCCGGGCCGAGGTCGGCGACTGCGCTCTGGTTCATACCGGTAGGTGGGAACGGCGCGAACAAACCGTTTCTGGATCGGCGAGGCGAAGGGCGAACGATCGGAAATTCCACTGGCCGCTACGGCACATTATTCTACCGTTACCGAGAACCCTCATTCGCGATTCCACAGGTTTTTTTGGGAGTAGCGGAAAGTAGCGGTCGAGTGAAATAGCAAATGACGAAGACCAACCAAGACTGGTGGCCGAACCAGTTGAACCTGGAGATTCTCGATCAGAACGCCGCTAACGTCGGTCCGTACGACGAGGACTTCGATTACGCGGAGGAGTTCCAGAAGCTCGACCTCGAGGAGGTGAAAGCCGACCTTAAGGACCTGATGACCTCGTCCCAGGACTGGTGGCCGGCCGACTACGGCCACTACGGGCCGCTGTTCATCCGGATGGCGTGGCACAGCGCCGGCACCTACCGCACCGTCGACGGCCGCGGCGGGGCGTCCGGCGGCACCCAGCGCTTCGCGCCGCTGAACAGCTGGCCCGACAACGGGAACCTCGACAAGGCGCGCCGACTGCTGGAGCCGATCAAGCAGAAGTACGGCCGCAAGCTCTCGTGGGCCGACCTGATCGTGCTCGCCGGGAACACCGCCCTCGAGTCGATGGGCATGCAGACGCTCGGCTGGGCCGGCGGGCGCGAGGACGAGTACGAGCCCGACGAGGCCGTCTACTGGGGCCCCGAGAACGAGTGGGAAGCGCCTCAGGACGAGCGCTTCGACGAGGACGACGAGCTCGACGAGCCGCTCGGCGCCACCGTGATGGGCCTCATCTACGTCGACCCCGAGGGGCCGGACGGCGATCCGGACCCGCTCAAGTCCGCCAAGCGCATCCGCCAGGCGTTCGGCCGCATGGCGATGAACGACGAGGAGACCGCCGCCCTCATCGCCGGCGGACACACGTTCGGCAAGTCCCACGGCGCCGAGAGCGACGGCATGGGTCCCGAACCTGAAGCCGCCCCCATCGAGGAGCAGGGTCTCGGCTGGCCCGACTCCGGCAAGGGGTCCGACACGACCACCAGCGGCATCGAGGGTGCCTGGAACCAGTGGCCGACGATGTGGGACACGTCCTATCTCGACAACCTGCTCGATTACGAGTGGGAGCTGACCGAGAGCCCCGCCGGCGCGAAGCAGTGGGAGCCGGTCGACGAGGAAGCGAAGGACACCGTCCCGGACGCCCACGACCCCTCGGAGAAGCACTCCCCCATGATGATGACGACGGACCTCGCGCTCAAGCGGGATCCGGAGTTCCGGGAGACGATCGAGACCTTCCGCGAGAACCCGCCGGAGTTCCTGCGGGCCTTCGCGAGCGCGTGGTTCAAGCTCATCCACCGCGACATGGGCCCCGAGGAGCGGTTCCTCGGCCCTGACGCCCCCGACGAGACGTTCATCTGGCAGGACCCGCTCCCCGACGCCGACTACGACCTGATCGGCGAGGAGGAGGTCGACGAGCTCAAGGAAGAGATCCTCGACTCGGAGCTATCGACCTCGCAGCTGGTCAAGACCGCCTGGGCGGCGGCGTCGACGTACCGCGACAGCGACAAGCGCGGCGGCGCCAACGGCGCCCGCATCCGGCTGGAGCCCCAGCGTAGCTGGGAGGTCAACGAGCCGGCCGAACTGGAGACCGTGCTGGAGACCTACGAGGAGATCCAGGCCGAGTTCAACGACTCGCGCTCGGACGACGTTCGCGTCTCGATCGCCGACCTGATCGTGCTGGGCGGCAACGCCGCCGTTGAGTCGGCTGCGGCCGACGCCGGCTACGACGTGACGGTTCCGTTCGAGCCGGGCCGGACGGACGCCACGCAGGACCAGACCGACGTCGAGTCCTTCGAGGCGCTCAAGCCGGAAGTCGACGGATTCCGCAACTACTTCGGCGGCGAGTACGACGGCCCCGCCGAGGAGCTGCTGGTCGACCACGCCGACCTGCTCGACCTGACGCCCTCGGAGATGACGGTGCTGGTCGGCGGGCTGCGCACCTTGGGCGCGAACTATCAGGACTCCGACCTCGGCGTCTTCACCGACGAGCGCGAGACGCTGTCCAACGACTTCTTCGTCAACCTGCTCTCGATGGACTACGAGTGGGAGCAGGCAGACGGCTCGGAGGAACTGTACGAGCTACGCGATCGCGAGACGGGCGAGGTCGAGTGGGAAGCGAGTCGCGTAGACCTCATCTTCGGCTCGAACTCCCGGCTTCGAACGCTGGCCGACGTCTACGCGAGCGAGGAGGAGAAGTTCGTCGAGGACTTCGTGGACACCTGGCACAAGGTCATGAGCCACGACCGGTTCGACCTGGAGTAAGCGCCCTCGATACTTCTCGTTCGACGGCCACGTGCGGCGCCTCACTTCTGTCGTCTCTTTCCGAATGCAACCGGCCGTAACTAGTGAGATCACCTGCTGCCAGCCGTCAACGGACTGAAGCCGGCCGACAAACGTCTTGGAATATTCATAAAGCGATGGAAACGCCTCAGCCTGTAGTATATTACAAACATGACTAGCAACTAATTACTTCAGCCGATCAGTCGCCGTGGTATATGCACTCGTCGAAAATACCATGAATCGTAGAACGTTCGTCGGCACGGCCGTCGGCCTCGCCGGGTTCGGAACGCTCGGAACGGGGTCCGCCGTGCAGAACGGGAACGGCCGGGGGAACAGCAACGGTAACGGGAGAGGAAACGGTGACGGAGGGCTTGTCAACGCCGAAGAGACAGGTAGCGGCGCTATCGTCGCAACCGACGACGGTTTCGTGATCTCCGACCAGGAGATTACAGTCGATAATGGAGTCGGTTACGATGGCGGAGAGGGTGCGTACATCATCTACAACGACGGCTACGACGGCGAGATCTCGAACAACGAGATCTCAGTCGACGAGGTTCCAGAGAGTCCGACGTTCGGAATCAGAGTTGAGGGTGGTGACGTTGACGTGAGGTCGAACACCGTGGACGGGGACGATGCACTCGGCAAACAGTTCCTATCAATAGGCGTCGCCGACGGTGCTACCGGTCGGGCCGAAGACAATACACTGAACGGAGGCCACCGAGTCGGAATTCTCGCTGAGGGGAGCGGAACGGACATCTCGATACGGAGCAACGACGTAACCGGCCTGGGCCCAAAATCCGACGGATGGGCCGAGAACGGGATCCAAATTAGCGGCGATGCGACCGGAGACGTGCGCGACAACACCGTCGAAGACCACTGGTGGGACTTGGATAACTTTCAGTCATCCGGGATCATCCTCTATCAGCCAGGGGACAGCATCAACATCCAGCGAAACGAGGTTAGAAACAACGACGCCGGCATCGCCCTGTGGGGCGGCGACAGGCACAATGCGATCCACAACGCTGTCGAGGTCAGCGAGGCCGATCCCGGCGAGAACGGCGTCGCCCACTACGGAGTCCTCGTGCTAGATACTGAGAACACCGGTGTCCGGCAGAACACGATTTCCGCTACTGACGGGGACATTGGCATCCTCGTGTACTCGTCCGCGGAGAACACTAAACTGATCGGCAACGACGTCTCGGGATTCGACGAACTGATCGTGGATCAGGGGGCCGACACCAAGCTCCCGAATCCGTTCGATCCAAACTCCTGAGCGGGTGAGAAGCACAACGAAGCGTCGACTACTCTGTGCCGCCTGCGCAGTTTTTTGCTCCGAAATGACGCGGTTACGATGGGATAGCATCAGGTGAGACTCCGCACTCGAGCCGATCCGCGCTCTTGTGAGTATTATGTGAAAGTGTATCGCCCGGGATTATCCTCTATTATCGATAAATACCAAAATTCTGGTAGTTGGCGCACAATATGCCATACACAGGATTCATACAAATAATCGATCAACCCTCCAATCCACGATACAACATTTTAATTATGTTTCAAGAGCTCGTTCTTGGGTTGGTCAGAGGAAACCGACAAGAGTCACGATGATCCAAAGAATGGCCAGATAGAGAGTTAGGAGGAGAGAGAACGTCTGGAACAATGGAATGAGAATCTCTTTGAGATGCTCCTTGGATGCTCTACCGTATTCCGGCGGATGATAGGTTACGTTCAGGGTTTTCGGTAGCGCGTCAATTATACCATCAGCATGCCCCGCTCCGACAACCGCAAGTACCGTATCATTCTCCTCAGCCGCATCAGCGATTTTCTGAGCCATAACCTCGTCCCGATTCTGATCGCCTGAGTTGAACTCCATATTGTAGAACCTGAGAAGAAGAACCGGCACAGAGAAGCTCACGGCCAAGAAACCAGCACCAGCGAGATAGTCCCCCGTTATTAGTCCGACAATCACGCTACTCGGTAGGAGAAGGAAATACAACGAGGCGGAAATCACTCTCATCGTTAAGGGGGCATTCCGTAGTACCTCCGCGTCACTCTCCCGCGTGAAGTACACATTAGCACCTTGTAGCTCAGCGAAGTCGACGAGAATTTCCTTCGAAACATAGAGTGGGCTCAGAATATAGAACATCCCCGCTATCGCCTGTTGGAACCAGCCCTCAGTAACCCCATAGTCGCCAGTGTTCTCTGTTCCTTCCAAAACGAGAGCATCAATACCATCCTTCATCAACTCCCGTTCTTTGTCGTGGTCTCCGCGACTACTGTGAATCTCCCCTTTCAGGTGGACTACTGACTCTGATTCTGTACTACTATCCTCCTCGATCGTGCCAGTCTTTTTGACAGTGGCTCGACTCATTGCGTATGTTAACTGACGTGCCAGGGAATTATAGGGGCAAGAGGATGACCGCAAAAAGACATCCAAAATCTGTGTCTGTAACCGGACAGAGCCAGTGTCCGCAAGGGGACATCGACCAATGAGCTTGGAAAGTGAGGATTCTGAGGCCATATCTGATCTTGATGCGAGTCTAAAAACACAGGACAAACCGATTATTGATGCGTTCTCGTATGCGGAGCACCAAGTCCTTCTAACGACGGAAGTATCTGAGAGAGTCGATTTGAGCGACCGACAGGTACGTAGACGACTGAAAGACCTTGCGAGCCGAGATATTCTGGGGACTCGAAAGCCTGGACGAGATCGACTCTGGTGGCTCAAACAGGATGTAAGGGAACCGATTACCGCTCAGTATCCACTTCTTCGTTTCGCTCGAGATCGTACCAGCGTTCAGTTGTTACTGGTCGGTCTTGGTGTTGGGATAGTAGCCTTGGTTCTTGTTCCGATAGCCTCACTTGCTTATGCATATACCGTTTCTCCTCCTCTGATTACAAGAGAAATGTTACTTGAAGGGGGATTACTTGCAAGTATGCTGGCCAGTGGCTTTCTTATCGCCGCCGTAGTGGCCGCCGTGACTGGCTGGTTGGGTCGACGTGTCGGTATTAAATCACCCCGATAGACAGTCGTTTTGCTGGATTTGCCGCTATAATGATTTACGCCCACAAACCCGACACCTGTCGATATGACCAAACGACTAAGCAAATTCACGAGACAGAATTATAGTAATGAGACGGATTCTGGTCAAGGGCCCTGATTGCTCCATAGCTGACACACATGTCGATTGGGACGAATCAGATAATATTAAAAATCATACACATGCGTTCATCGACCTGATGGATCTTCAGTTACATGCTCATGAATTTGCCCACCCCTACTTTGGCTGGGAAGAATCAGTGACATTCCCGGACCGGCGTGATCTTGTTCAATTTATCGGGGCGGGGAATGACGTCGTAATCAGACTACCTGAGGAACTTTCACCGTATTTCAAAGGAGAAGACCACGACGGGAACGATGAGAAGTATCAAGCAAACCTACTCTCATGGCTCCCATTTGGAATAGATGCCAGTGATGACGAAAATGGTGACTTGATTGAGCTTGTTGATGATGAGTGGGATTGGTATTTCGGGAACCAATTTAATTGGGAAATTGTAATCAATGACATCGGACAACTACAAACATTTACTTGGGACCCATATCTTGACCCTCGACCGAGAAAAGGGGGGCCAAAAGCACTGAGAAGTCCGACTAAGGGAGAGTATGGTCCACACTTTGATTTTTGGCGAATCGCCGTGGACAATGTCAACCGTGCTATTGCCGCTGAGGTCCGCCTAATAGATGAGAGCGAGGACCAAGTTTCGCCCGGTGCGGTATACCTCGTTCCAGAAAAGAAAAGCCAAGACTTTGATGGTTTTGTCAGACAGACACTAACTCACCTATTTGAATTTGATCTTGACTCTGTTCCGGGATGGGTTGACAGTTATGAACTACCCAATCATAACAAGGTAGAACAGGAGATCAACGATATTGAGAGTCAGATTTCATCACTTGAAGATACAATAAGAAACTCAAGAGAGTTTCGTACGATCCTATTTGACACAGGAGATTCACTTGAAGACACAGTAAGGGGAGTACTTCGACATATGGGATTAAGTGTAGACCCAGAGAAATCTGGCCACCGTGATGGCGGAATTCCGCTTGATTCGGAAACGTATATTCTTGAGATAACAGGAACAGATGGGGGAGTCAGCCACGGGAAAATTTCCCAACTTGATCGTCATCTCAGTGACGCCGAGAGTGAAGGCTATGGGACAAATCGAACTGGGCTACTGATCGTCAATCATGATCGTAAGAGCGATCCGGAGGATCGTCGTCTGAATACTGAAAACTTCACTGATGAACTTGATGAAAGGGGATTCAAGTTACTAACAACAGTTGAGCTTTACAAAATGCTGTGTGCTTACGAGCGGAATGAACTGACAACAGAGGATGTGATAGACATCATCTCTACCGAAGACAACATCATTCAATTTGATGATGACCTGACTGAGACAACCACAAACGTTCTGTCAAGAGTGGATAATGTAAAAAGACTACTCTCCGGGCTTTTTCAAGACTAAGGAACTACCTCAATTCAGTTTAAATTGACTCAGGGTTGACCATTCTTGTCTCACAAAATTTCTCAAATGCATTTCTATGGTTCAGTTTTGCCTTTTGTCCGTATGTGTCTCGATCAACGAACCCACCCAGATCAAGTAAACGAGTGTAGTGCGAAACAGCACTATACTCCATATCCGCCTCTCTGGCTACTTCCGCTAAATCGACAAACAGCGACATCCCATCGTCCTCTCTCGCATTTTCGGACAAGACTTTGAGGATACGAGCTTGGGCACGCCTGGTTAGTTTAGATGCTTGAATGAGAGTGTCAACTGGCTCCTCCTGGGAAATCGAAATCTCTCTGATCTCGCTCTGGTACTCATCGAGCTTCTGGTTCAGCTTCGCGATCTCCTCCGCATACTCTGGATCATCTCCATATTGTTCCTCAAAGGCTTCCATCCCGAGTTCGACGAGCTCGGCCACACCTTCGGTCCACTTTGGCCCACCATCTGACCGTTCGAGAGCCATCTCCTCGATGATGAACTCAGCCAGCTCCTCCTTTGTCACGTCAACCTTGTGTGACGGCCCGAAGTAGACTTCTACCCGGCGATCATCGTAATCACGCGGAGGCATCGAACACGCACCTCCTGAGATTATCGATAATGTCGTTAGTATTCATCCCGATACTCAGCTCATTTTGGTTATAAACGAATTGTGCCGTATACGGCCAATAGAAGCCGGGATACGCGATTTTATACCGGTAAATGAGTGGTTGTCGCCCGGAACACTAACGACCGGTATCATCCGCGGGCGGCAGGCCCTGTCAACCGGGAAACCCTCGTGCCGGGCGGGTCGAGCGACGCTCGACCAGGTCAGCAACTGCGTGTCGCGCACCCGGGTTCTCCGCGCTGTCATCGCGTCCTGGCGGACGTGCTCGGGCGGGGACTGAGGTACGCAGTCGGACGTAGGCGAGGGGGCCAAAAAAGGGCGTCGCCACGAGCACCGACGGCGTCGTTACCGCCACTTCGGCGTCACTCCTCGATCGCGACGACGCCGAGTTTCCAGAGCACGCCGAACGCGAACAGGCCGACCGCGATCGCAAAGCCCGAGAGAAACAGCGGCGCCGCGAGCGTTCGCGCGAGATCGTAGCCGATCGCGAGCCGCGAAAACCCCATCGTCACGAAGCCGCCGACCACCAGGATCGCGGACAGGCCGACCAGTTTCGTCAGCGTGGTGGCCCGCATCTCGATCGACGCCTACAGCTGGTACTCGGACTCCCGGAGCTGGACGTATTTGCCGTCCCGGTAGCCGAACTTCCGCCACTTGTACTCGCCGACGACCTTCAGCCCCGCGAGTCCCGACCGGAGCTGCCAGCGCAGCAGCCGATCGTCTTCGGGCGCGAGCAGGTCGTTGGCGACGCCGAAAGTCCGGTCCCAGTCCGCCGGGCCGTACTCCGCGACGATGTCCGCGAACGTGACGTTCCGCAGGAGCTCGTCGCCGATGGCGTCCTTCCAGGCGTCGTTGTAGCGCCGGAGCTCGTCGTTGGCGGCGAGTTCGCCGGCGATCCGCCCCGATCGAACGGCGACGTGGTAGCCGCCCTCGTGGAACGCCGAAGTCGTACCCATCGCGCCGCCGGCGACCGCGATGCCGGCGCGGGTCGGCGAGTCGATCGGGCGCGTCGAGGAGATGGCGTACGTCTCGGTGCCGCCGCGCTTGCCGCGATCCTCGACGAGCGGGAAGTCTTCCTCGATGTCGTACCGGTCCCCGTACTCGCGTTCTAGCAGGCGTCGGATGTACTCGCTTCCCGACGGGATGCCGTCGTCCTCGGGCTCCAGCAGGGCGTAGTCATCGCGGTTCTCGACCTCGTCGATGTCCATCCCGATCGGCATCGTCAGCCCGATGCGGGCGACGTTGCCGTCGTTCGGGAACACCCAGGGGTAGGCCGTTTCGCCGGGCATGTACCCCCACCAGAACTTGAGTCGGTCGTCCTCGAACACGTCCTCTGGCACCTCGCGGTGTTCCTGATAGGCGATGTGGTTGGCGTGGGTCGTCCCGACGTAGTCGGTGACGTCGGCGTCGTCGGGCAGGAACCGATCGAGCACGCGATTGGTGACCTGGCGCTGGGGGCCGTCCGCGAGCACGAGATACTTCGCGCCGATGTCCTCGCCGTCGCGCAGACCGAGGACGTGGCGCGGGTCGCCCGAGAGGTCGGTCTCCACGTCGGTGACGCTGACGCCGACGCGGTAGTCGGCGCCCGCGCTCTCGGCTTCCTCGCGGAGCCAGTCGTCCATCCGGGCGCGCTGGAACGTGAACCCGAACCCGTCGTAGCTCGACGCCATCCCGGTGGTGTCGAGCGAGACGGACTCGTTCGGGCCGACGAAGTCCGTGCCCGACAGCTCCCGGAGGATCGCCTCGTCGGGGATGCGCTCGTAGTCGATGTCCATGATGTCGACCCAGTAGTCGAGCATCCCCGCTGCGTCCGTCGAGTCCGGACCGAGTCCGTCGCGATCCTCGCGGGGGACGCCCTTCTCCAGTACCACCGCGCTGGCGCCGCCCTTGGCGGCCTCCCAGCCGGCACACGTCCCCGCGGGACCGCCACCGACGACGGCCACGTCGTACCGCTCCATACACCGAAGGGTCCATGCCAGCGATATTAATGTCCCGATAGCTTGCGGTCGTTCGTCGACGCGTCAGTTCCGGCGGCCCCCGAGTGACGGGAATCCCGTCGATCCGCGCTAGATTATTTCAGGGTGGGCCGCGCAGGTACCCGCATGGAATCCGACAGCTTCGAGGCCGGCAGCGAGCACGTCGAGGTCGAGCGCGAGGGCGCGGTGGGCTACATCCGGATGGATCGGCCCGACGCGTACAACGCGCTGAGCGAGGCGATGGCCGGGGACCTGCGCGACGCCGTCATCGAACTCGCCGACTCGGACGACGACGTGCGCTGTGTCGTGCTGACCGGCGCCGACGACTGGTTCAACACCGGCGCCGACCTGACGGACCTGGAGGGCGACGAGTCCGACGGCCGGCGGCTGCGCGCGCTGGCGTCGCGGCTTCACACGGCGATCCGGCACATGGCGACTGCGCCCAAGCCGGTGATCGCCGGCGTCAACGGCACCGCGGCCGGCGCGGGCTTCGGCCTCGCGATGGCCGCCGACCTCGTCGTCGTCTCGGAGGACGCCCGCTTCGAGTACGCCTACCCGCGGCTCGGACTGTCGGGCGACGGCGGCATCACGTACCTCCTGCCGGAACTCGTCGGCCACCGGCGCGCCCGCGAGATCGCGCTGCTCGACGCGCCGATCGACGCCGAGCGCGCCGTCGACTACGGGCTGGCGACCGAGGTCGTCCCGGTGAGTTCGCTGGACGACCGGCTCGCGGAACTCGCCGACGAGTTGGCTTCGGGCCCGACGCGCGCCTTCGGCGCCACCAAGCGCCTCATGGCGAACAGCCACGGGCGGACGTTCGAGGAGCACCTGGAGGCGGAGGCCGACACGATCGCGCGCCTCGCGGGGACCGACGACTACGCGCGCGGCCACGAGGCGTTCTTCGGCGACGAGGAGCCCGACTTTCAGGGCGAGTAGGCTAGTTTTCGTCGGCGTCTCGGTCAGCTTCGCGCGCTTCGGCGTCCGCGTCGGTCGATAGCGGATCTTCGTCGGGCGATGCCGTCGTCGCATCGGCGTCCGCCGGTGCCTGTGCGTCAGCGTCTGACGTAACCTCTGCATCGGCATCCTGTTCAGTCCCGCCGTCGTACGCGATCGCGTGCCCGCCGCCGGACATCGGCATCCGGTTCTCGCGGAACCAGTCCCACTCGCGGGTCTTCATCCCCGTCTCGTCGAGGTCCCAGGGGTCGTCGTCGTCGACGATGGGCCCCTCGAACGCCGAAGAGATGAAGTTGTACGCCCAGACGAGCTGGCCGACGAACAACACCAGCGCCCCCAGCGTCGCGATCTGGTTGAGGTTGATGAACAGCTCCTGGGGCCCGACCGGCACGTCGTAGTTGGCGTACTTGCGGGGCATCCCGGCGTAGCCCAGCAGGACCAGCGCGAAGAACACGACGTTCGTCCCGACCATCGAGAGCCAGAAGTGCCACTTCGCCAGGCGCTGCTGGTACATCCGCCCGGTCACGAGCGGGAACCAGTAGTAGAACCCGGCGAAGAACGCGAAGCCGATGGCGCCCATCACGATGTAGTGGAAGTGCCCGACCACGTAGTGGGTTTCGTGGAGGATCAGGTTGACGGGCACCGCGGCGAGGAACACGCCGGTGACGCCGCCGATGATGAAGTTCGAGATGAAGCCGATGCAGAACAGCATCGGCGCAGTCAACGTGATCGATCCGCTCCATATCGTCGTGATCCAGTTGAACACCTTCACCGCGCTCGGGATGGCGATCGCCAGCGAGACGGCCATGAAGGCGCCCTCCATCCGCGGGTCCATGCCGGAGGCGAACATGTGGTGGGCCCAGACGCCGAAGGAGAGGACGCCGATCGCGAGCGTCGAGTAGACGACGAACTTGAACCCGAACAGTTTCCGGCCCGCGAAGCGGGGCAGGACGTAGCTGATGATCCCCATCGGCGGCAACACCAGGATGTACACTTCGGGGTGGCCGAAGAACCAGAACAGGTGCTGCCACAGAATGGGGCCGCCGCCCTCGGGAGCGAAGAACAGCGTCCCGAAGTTCCGGTCGGA
The DNA here is from genome assembly GCF_039522665.1 of Natronoarchaeum mannanilyticum. Taxonomy (NCBI): domain Archaea; kingdom Methanobacteriati; phylum Methanobacteriota; class Halobacteria; order Halobacteriales; family Natronoarchaeaceae; genus Natronoarchaeum; species Natronoarchaeum mannanilyticum. The sequence goes on along the minus strand of NZ_BAAADV010000007.1, from coordinate 153,689 downwards.
GAGTAGCATCAACAGGGCGCTGCCCAGCAGCGGGAACGCGAAGACGATGAGCGCCGACTGGGTGAGGATCGTCCACGAGAAGATATCGAGGTTGTGCCACCCCACGTCCTCGCCGCGCTCGGTGAAGATGGTCGCGATGAAGTTGATCGCCCCCATCGTCGCCGAGATCCCCGAGAGGTGCAGCCCCAGCATCATCATGTCGGCGCCGGGATTAACCACCCCCGTAGGGCCGGCGGGCGTCCCCTGGGCCGTGCTCGAGGTTGACAGCGGCGGGTACATCGTCCAGGACGTCTGGGCCGGCGCGACGTTCTCCACGATCGGCCAGAGGAAGAAGCCGCCCCAGATCAGCACCGCGCTCACCGGCAGCAGCCAGAACGCGATGGCGTTGATCCGCGGGAACGCCATGTCGTTCGCGCCGATGAACAGCGGGATGAAGTAGTTCGCGAACGCGGCGATAAAGGGCGTCCCGAACAGGAATAGCATCGTGATGCCGTGGTTCGTCAGCAGGGCGTTGTACGTCGCGGCGGCGATGATCGTCTCGCCGGGCTGGAGCAGCTCCAGGCGCATCACGACGACCATCAGGCCGCCGACGACGAACGCCGTCACCGAGAACAGCCCGTAGAGGATCCCGATATCCTTGTGGTCGACCGTCGTCAACCAGCGCATCAGGCCGCCGGGCTTCTCCGCGGTTTCGCGGCGATCCTCCTCGACCGCGCCGCCGCCGACGGTCGACGGTCGCCAGTCCGATTGCCGTCCGAGCCACGCGGCGACGCCCACGAGAAAGAGTCCCATAAGGACGGTCAGGACTACCTGGCCAGCTACCATACGTACCTATGCTCGTCGCGAGTTATCAACGACAGGGGTGCCTCTCGGACGCGCTGACCTGTCTCGACGCCGATCCGGATCGGATGCGCCGATCGCCGTCGACGCCGACGTCCGTCGCCGGCCGCCGATACCAGCAGCGTTCGCCCCCGGACCCGGACTTATGTCGCCGTCTACCGATCACGAGCACATGAGCGATCACGACGTGCTCGTGTTACGGAAAGGAACCCACGGAATTCCCGTCGAGGAGTACGCCGACGCGCTCCGCACACGATTGCCCGACAGCGACGTCACGCTCGCGCGGACGCCGGAAGCCGAGCGCGAGGAGATCGAAGACGCCCGGATCGTGACGGGGATGGTACTGGACGAGGAACTGCTCGATCGGGCCCAGAACATGGAACTGTTCGCCTGCGCGTACGCCGGCGTCGGCCACCTGCCGCTCGACCGCTTGCGCGAACACGGCGTCACGGTGACCAACGCCTCGGGCGTCCACGGCCCGAACATGGGCGAGCACGTGCTGGGCAACATCTTGACCTTTACCCGCCGGTTCAACGAGGGGTTCCGCCGCCAGCGCCGCAACGAGTGGCGCCACTACAAGGCTCACGAACTGCACGACGGCACAGTGACGGTCGTCGGCCTCGGCGCGATCGGGCAGGCCGTCGTCGAGCGCCTGGAGGGGTTCGACGTCGAGACGATCGGCGTCCGGTACACGCCCGAGAAGGGCGGCCCGACGGACGAGGTGATCGGCTTCGACGACGACGCCCTCCACGGGGCCCTCGCGCGCACCGACTATCTGGTACTCGCCTGTCCGCTGACCGACGAGACGCGGGGGCTGATCGGCAGCGAGGAGTTCGTCACGCTCCCGCCCGAGGCCGTGCTCGTCAACGTCGCCCGCGGCCCCGTGGTCGACACCGACGACCTCCTGACAGCGCTGCGCTCGGGCTGGATCCGCGGCGCCGCGCTGGACGTGACCGATCCCGAACCGCTGCCCCGGGACCACCCGCTGTGGGATCTCGGAAACGTCCAGATCACGCCCCACCACGCCGGCCACACGCCCGACTACTACGAGCGCCTCGCCGACATCGTCGCCGGAAACGTCCGACAGATCGCCGAAACGGGCGAGTACGACGGACTGGAGAACGAAGTGTCGCTGTAGCCGTTCAGATCGTCGAACTTCTTCGCCGTCACGCGGCGAGGTAGACCAGCAGCGCGCCGACGGACCCCGGCATCGCCGCGAACGCGTAGAGCGCGGCCGCATTCTCGGTCCCGCGCCCGACGACGAGCACCGCGGCCAGTCCCAGAAAGACGGCGGCCGCGCCGATCAGTGCGGCGCGCTCGGCGGCCGGAGGCGGTTCCTCGCTCGCGCCTGGGTCCTCTGGAACCGCGGCGACCGCGGCATCGGCGACTGACAGCGGAACGATGACCAGCCTCGGACTGCCGAGATCGTTCGGCCCGGCGTACGACAGCCGGAGGACGGCGTGGCTTCCCAGATCGATCCGCCGGACCTCGGCGACGGCGTCCAGATCGGTCTCGGCGTCACCGACGACGAGCGTCCCCGCCGCGGCGTCGAGAGCCCGTCGCTCGACACGCTCGCCGTTACGATTCAGAAAAGTGTCAAGATAGCGGTGTCCGGATGGCCGTTCGGAAAACGGCGCGCTACGCTTACAGGTAGCCTTCCTCGACCAGCAGCTCGCCGTTCAGCACGCTGGCGCCGGCGGCGCCGCGGATCGTGTTGTGGGCGAGACAGTCGAACTGGACGCCGTCGCTGGTCTCCTGGACCGGGCCGGTCGCGATGCCCTGGCCGTCGGCAACGTTGCGGTCGAGGCGGGGCTGGGGCCGGTTGGGGTCCTCGAACACCTTGATGAGCTCGTCGGGGGCGCTCTGGAGGTCGATCGTCGGCGCCTCGCGGAACGCGGCCTCGACGTCGGCCGCGGAGGCGTCCTCGGCGAGTTCGGCGAACACGTTCTCCAGGTGGCCGTCCAGCGTCGCGACGCGGTTACAGGACGCCGAGACGTCGACGTCGTGCCAGCTGAGCTCGGCGCCGTCGAACTCGCCGAGCAGCTTCCGGGACTCGCTTTCCATCTTCTCTTCCTCGCCGCCGATGTGGGGCAGGACGTTGTCGATGATCTCCATCGAGGTGACGCCGTCGTAGCCAGCGCCGGAGACGGCCTGCAGCGTCGAGACGAAGACCTTTTCGAGGCCGAACTGGTCGAGCTGGGCCAGCGTCGGCACCATCGTGATCGTCGAGCAGTTGGGGTTCTTGATCAGCGCGCCGTCCCAGCCGCGCTCGTCGCGCTGGACCTCGATCAGGTCGAGGTGGTCGTGGTTGACCTCGGGGATGACGAGGGGAACGTCCTCGGCGAGCCGCGAGTTCGAGGAGTTCGAGGAGACGACGTAGCCGTCCTCGACGAAGCCGGGCTCGACCCGCTCGCCGACGCTGGAGGGCAGCGAGGAGAAGATCAGGTCGACGTCGTTCGGAACCTCGTCGGGATCGGTCGCCGAGACCGTGATCTCCGCGACGTCCTCGGGAATCGGCGTGTTGACGCGCCACTTCGCGGCGTCGCTGTAGGATCGGCCCGCACTCGATTCGCTCGCGGTCAGGGCCGCGATCTCGAACTGCGGGTGGGGGTCGAGTTGCTGAATCAGGCGCTGTCCGACCGCGCCGGTCGCTCCGAGAATACCGACTCGTACTGACATTGTGGTAGGAGTGGTATCGGGGAGCAAAAACGGTTTGGATAGCGCGGCGCCGCGTAGCGCTCGAACTGGCCGGCGCAGCCGCTATCAGAGATCTATCGACGACAGAACGGCGAGAACGTGCTTACGCTTCGGCGGCGTTGCCGCTCTTCTTCCGCGAGATGAAGCCGGCGACGCGGTTCCGGACGTCCTTGGACTCGATGTTTGTCAGCGTGTCGACGCCGTCCTTGTTGTGCTCGAAGTCGTCCGAGAACGCGTCGGGGTATCGCTCGAGCAGGATGTTACCGGTCTTCTTGACGTACCCAGGTTTGATTGGCATGTTCGAATCGTTGTCCGACCGGCGCCTAAAAGGGTTCGATGTTCGACGGCCGATCGGCGGCGACCGGCGCTCGCCACCGGCGCACGGCCGCTCTCGTCGGCGCGCTCACAGCCGGTCGCGCCAGCCGGTCAGCTCCGAGAGCCGGTCGAACGCCGCGCGCTCGCGCTCCCCGCCGCAGGTCTCGACGACCTCGGCGAAGTACGCGAGCCGGTCGAGCAGCGTCGCCGCGTCGTAGGCGTCGACGTCAAGTCGCGAAGCGGCGACGGTCGCCTCGATCACGGCGTAGTAGCCACGGTTCGTCGTCGCCGGTTCGTGCTCGCGGCGGACGGCTTCGACCGGCCGAAGTTCCCACTCCTCCCAGCGAGTCGATCCATCCTCGCCGGCGTCGACTTGCTCGACCTCGACGCGCGCCCAGGCGTCGGCGGCGTCCATGATCGGCTCCTCGCGCTCGCGGATCGAGAGCGCGCTCTCGACGAACGCCAGCGGCTCGCGGACGAACTGGACGTACCCCTCGCCCTCCCGGTGGAAGTTCCGCCGCGTTCGCGTGTTTCCGTACGTGCGGGCGGTGGCGGGATCGCCGGCGTGCACGCCCAGCGCGGCGTCGTTCCACAGGCCGTTCGGGCCGAGCGTCGCGACGACCGACTCGGTGACTCCCCGGAGTTCGACCGGCCACTCGACGGTCCGGGCCCCGGTTTCGATGTCGTCCCGTCCCGTGACTCCGTCGTCGTCCACGCTCACACCTCCAGTCCGTCGCGTTCGAGCGCGACGAACAGGGCGGCGGCGACGACATCAGCGGTCGTCCCCGGGTTGATACCCGACTCGACGAGCGACTCGGAGAACGCGGCCACCAGGTCCGGGCCGCCCTCGCGGGCTTCCTGCGCGCGGACCATCACGCTCCGGGCCGTCGAGGCGCCGTGCTTCTTCGCGACGTGCGTGTCGGGACGCCGCGCGAGCAACCAGAGGAACGCGTCGGCCGCTCTGGCCGGCAGCGGTTCGTCGCTATCGGCAATCCGATCGGCGACCGCGAACGTTTCTTCGAAACCGTCGGTCCACTCGCGGGCGACGCCGTCGCGCTCCGAGCTCTCGGCCATCAGCTCCTGCAGGGTCAGCCCGCGGTCCCGGACGGCGTCGGCGGCGTCGCTGCCGCGGCGGACATCGAGCGGTTCCATATCCTCGGGCGGATCGCCCGCGCGGACGTCGACGTGATCGAACGCTCGATAGAAGTCGACCGCGTCCTCGACGGTCGTCGCCGCGACCGTCGCCGCCGCGGCCTCCGGCGTCAACTCTTCGATCTCGTCGTCGCCCGCGGTGCGGACGAGCGGCGTCAGCAGGAGCAGCGCGCCGAACTGCGTGTTCCCGCCCCGCTGCTCGGCCATCCCCTCGACCGACCGCTCGAACGCCGACCCGACGGGATCGCCGCGGCCGGCCGCCCGGAGGCCGTCCTGCGCACCGACTGCGCCGGCCAAGAAGTGCTCGAACCGGAGGTCGGGCAGGTCGCGTTTCCGGTCGACGTTGCCGGGCTTGGGCGTCCCGGCGACCTCCAGCAACAGGGCGAGCTCGGCGTTCTGGGCGGGCGTTCGCATCGTCTGTAGAAACGTCGACGCCGCGGGCACTTAGGATTGCGGCTCCGGCGTCGACGCCGACTCGGTCGTGGTAGTCCCGGAGCCGTGATCCCGCTCTCCGCCCTCGAACCACTCGTCGACGGCCCGCCGGACGCGCCGGAGCACTCGCGGATCGTCGCTCGGTCGCCCGACGCTGACGGCGTCGGCGCCGTAGTTCAGGTACTCTCGGACTGACGCCCGGTCGCGGACCTCGTTGTTGGCGATCACGAACAGGTCGGCGGCGTCGGCGACGTCGCCGATCATCGGCTCGGAGTCCATCGCGTCGACGTGGATCGCGTCGGCGCCCGCGGCGTCGATCCGGCGCGCGGTCGCGGGCAAGTCGACGCCGTCGACCTCGGCTCGAACTTTGACGCTGACGCTTGCGCCCGTCCCCGACGCCGCGGCGACGTACTCGCAGAGCCGGTCGGCGTCGGCAAGAAGGGCCTCGCCGCAGCCCGCGGCGCACAGCTCGTCCTGCCGACAGTGAGCGTTGATCTCCAGAACGGCGCCCCGTTCGGCACAGATTTCGGCGGCTTCGCGAACGGGTTCGACCGTCGCGCTGCGGACGTTGAACGCCGGCCGGATCGGGACAGCTTCGAGCGCGGCCAGTTCGGCATCGATGAATGCAAGGGGGTCCTCGGGGAGAAACTCCTCCCGGTCGCGCGCGACGAGATCGCGGGCCGCCCGCCGGGAGCGCTCGTCGAGCGCGATGCCGCCGAGAAACGCGGCGCCGACGTGCTCGGCGGCGGCTTCGGCCCACGCCGCATCCGAACGCCCGCTGAGGCTCGCGATCGCGACGCGCGGGCCGAACACGGCCTACCGGACCTCCTCTAAGGCGGCCTCGATGGCCTTGGTGACGCGGGCGGCGTCCTCGCGGTCGTCGATCTCGATGTCGGTTCTGACGACCGGCACGTCGAACTCCGTGTCGTCGTCCTCGTCGACGACCAGCGCGTCGGCGAAGGGGTAGGCGGTCTCGAGGCCCGCGGAGTTCGGCTCGGCGCCGACGGCCTCCATGAGCTGGGCGACCGGTCCCGAGAACGCTTCGCCCTCGACGAACGGCGAGACGGCGACGACGTTGGTGTCCCACAGCGTATCCGAGATCCCGGGCACCGCGAGCATCGGCCCGATGCTCGTCACCGGGTTCGACGGGCCGATCACGACGTCCTCGGAGAGGGCGTCGAGCACGCCCGGCGCGGGTTCGGCGCTCGAGGAGCCGCGGAACTCGACGCTGTCGACCTCGGGTTCGCCGCCGCGGGCGACCCAGAACTCCTGGAAATGCATGACGCCCTCGTCGGTGTGGATGAGGCTGGCGACCGGGTCGTCGCTCATCGGCAGCAGGTCGATCGTCAGGCCGAACCCCTTCGCCAGCTCGTCGGTGACCTCCGAGAGCGTGTGGCCCTGATCGAGCAGGCTCGTCCGCGTGATGTGGACCGCCCGGTCGCGGTCGCCGATCTCCATGAACTCCATCGCGCCCGAGAAGCGGCGCCACTGCGCGATGTCGCGGCCCTCGGTCTGTTTCTCCTCGGGGAGAAATTTCGGGCCCTCGTCGAGCCCCATCGCCTCGCCGATGTCGTGGAGCGCGGTGTTCGTGCGGGTCGTGTCGCCCTTGATGCCCCACCAGTCCTCGCGGTCGAGCACGCCGCCGCCCTGGAAGATCAGCGTGTCGACGTCGGGCGATATCAGCAGACCGCCGAGCTCGACGTCGTCGCCGGTGTTCGCGATCACCGTCGTCTCGTCGGGCGAGAAGGATATCGCGGCACCGTCGAGAAGCTTCGGCGTTCCGGTGCCACCGGAGAGGAACGTGACCATACCACCCATACTGGACGGGGGGACTATAGTACTGACGAGGATTCTTAAATCGGATAGTCGTGATCCGGGATGGTTACCGTTAGACAAAAATTGAGAGACTTGTCGAACGCTCAGCCGTGGTCTACGGAGACGCTCAGCGAGAGACTCGCCTCCACCTGACCGTTAGGCCCACTAAGGTTCTCATCGACTCGATAGGTTCCGTCGATTAGACAACCACCGTTGCCAGCAGATGCGAAGAGTGCGTAGGTCCCCTTGATGATTTCGCACGGGTCCAGCGTGACATTGTTCACCTCGCTATCGTATCCCCACTCATCAAGCTTCCAGCACCCGAAGTTTTGATCACTTGTAGTGTCATTCCCGTTTGAATGATGTTTCCCTTCGTTCTCGAACCTTGATGGAACAACGTAGATTGAAAAATCAGCGGTTCTGTGTTCAGCTGCGTACCGCGTCAAGGGCTGATGTGCACCGAATCCCAGCGTGATCGGATCGTCGCCGAGGTTCGCTAATGCTATCCAGATTCGAGCTGGTGACGAAGATGAAAATGACCGAATGCATCGAGATGCTGCGCCGATCTTTCCGGTATTGGTTGATGTGGACACCGATGTAGTGACTACCGGATAACCCCCTTCTGGATTAGAGGCTTCTTTTGGAGGGTCAAAGATTTGGCTTTCGCCACAGGAACCGATAGGTGAGGCATTGTTGCTGGAGTTGGGTGAGTCAGTATTTCTACTACAGCCCATGAGAAGCATAGTTCCAATAAGACTACCTTGGTGAAGGATTTTCCTTCGTGATCTCTCTGCCATATTTATAAACTATTGTATGTATTATAATGCATAATTATATGATTATTCTCCGAATTCAATATCATTGGATTCTCTAATTCGATACGCTGCACATCCAACTGAATAATCGTCCCCGCCACCCTTATGCGGCGCGATGACTGCTGCCCTTTTATCTCCTCTGTAATTGGTATATTCATGGTAGTGGATACTTCCGGAGTCTCCACCAAATGTACAGGTAGTCAACCGAACGTAGTTTTCATAGTCATTTGATCCCTCGCATCCAGATGTGTACGGAAGCTGCTTATCATAACCAGTTATAGTGCCATTTGTGAGCGTGGTTTTTGCGCCTCTATTAAAAACTTTTGTATCATTGCTCTTTAACTGATGTAGTCCGTGTTGTGACACATAACCGCTCGCTTTAGGTGAACTGCCTGCAATATTATTCGAGAAAAAAGAAATGTCAGCATCATTGGTCAATCGAATAATGGCCCAGTCCTGAGCTGGCCGAATTTCCTCGATCTCGCCAATTTTCTGGCCTTCCTGTTCAACTGTGTCGTCTATCGATTCGAAGGAGCAATCATAGGAGTGTCCATCAGTCATAAGACAGTTCAGAATTTCCCCATCATCGTTTGTGTACCGAACTGCACAACATGATGAGTGTGACCCATCAAGTCTTACACCGCCTTCGACAGGGTCATAGGTGTTTGTATCATCCCAGCTATCGTCACAGGAATGTAGTTCAGTTTTTTCTGGAGAATGAACTTCAACTGGAATACCATCTACACGGGTTGGCATATTTGTAGAAATGTCGGCCTCCGAATCACGTCCAACCCGAAGATGGCTAACTTTCTTTCCACCGATTGTACTGGATTGTGTACCGACTCCAACACTCACAATGCCTGGAGTATCGCCAAGCCGGTCAACAAGCTGCTCTTGAAGACGGATTACTCTCTGTTCGTGCTGCCACCATTTGAATGGAACAGTAGCCGTCTCCACTACTTTGTCTCCAGACACAACTACTGGAATGTCTATTTCATCGGGTTGTCCTATATTTTTTCCGTACACTTGACCTACACCGAATAGGCTACTTGCTGCTACGGTGGTTCCTTGAAGGAATCTGCGCCGTGATGAATGGTCACTATCTGACATCCATTATTGGTAGATATTGCCATCAGATATAATTATTGGTTTGAAAAATATTAGAGTATTAATAATTGGTGTGTATAATATGAGCCATCCTCAAATTCAATCCATGACTGAATAATATTTGTATTTAGCCATCAGAAATTACAATCATCATTACCACTACTGGTTGCCGAGCCGATCGTTCAAGATGCCTCCGATTACCAAGTCCTGCTGACGCTTGTGGTGCTGTCCTTGATCACAACCGCCGACTGTCGGCGGACTGTTTTTATCGGTGGCGTCCGTCTCCGAGGATATGGGCGTCTACGTCAGCGACGTATCCGAGTTCGTCGGTTCGGACGAGGGCGACGAAGATCGGGAACCACTCGGTGATCGACTCCGGGGGATGGCGGCGGAACTTGACGTCGATTCGGTCGAAGAGGTCCGCGAACTACGCGATCGGACATGAGATTGTTTCTCGACACGAACGTTCTCGTGGCTGCTGTAACCGACGAGCCCGAAACGGGACCAGTCGCAGCAAGCGTCCTGAATGCCGACCTCGTTACGTTCGATTCAGAGCTACAGGACGCCGGGGCAGCTTCGCCGCGAGACCTGCTCTGATCGCTACCACTCCCGGTCGTCGAGCCAGTCCGTGAAGCTCCCGCCGATCAGCGAGTCGTGCTGGCGTTCGAGATACCGGCGCTGCATCCCGTACACCGCGTCCTCGAAGCTCGCGCCGTCGTCGAGGCGCTGCTTGACCTCGCGGCGCTTCCAGCGCGCCGGCGTCAGCTCGTGGCGGGCGCGCTGGCGGAGCGGCCAGAGGTACTCCTCGATCTCGGTGTCGGTGAGCCCGCGGCGCTGCAGGCCGTCCGCGGCGTGGTCGAGCAGGTCGGCGTACAGCGTCTCCCGGTCGGTCGTTTCCTCCCCGGAGTTGGTGATCCACTGCAGGTCGGCGTCGATGCCGTTTCGCATCGCCGCGTAGAAGTTCTCGCGGGCGTCCTCCCAGTCGAGGTCGGCGACGGGATGTTCGACCCGCGGGAGACTCTCCAGCAGCCCGGCCAGCGCGGCCTGAAACGCCACCGAGTCGCTGACGGTCGGCTGGGCGGGCAGCGGGCGGAACTCGATGCGGGCGTTGGCCTGCGAGCGCGTCCCGCCGCCGAACACCGGCCGGACCCAGCGCCAGTAGGTGCCGTGCTTGAGCCGGAAGTGGGCGAACTCGTCGTCGAACCCGTTGCCCGGATCGACCGGCATCGGTACGAGCGTGTCGTCACGGGCGATCCGGTCGACCGCCTGCTCGACGTGCTCCAGATCGTGCGGGAACCGGACTTTCCCTTCCCCCATATCGGCGTCCGGCGGGTTGAGCGACGTCTCGAACACGCTGATCCGGTGTTCCATCCAGCCGTCCGCGAGGATATCCTCGGCCGTCGCGTCGGCGTCGTACAGGTCCGGCGGGAAGAACGGCGAGTTGACGCCGAGCGCGAGCAGCGGCCCGGCGATCCGCAGGGCGTACCGGAAGTACGTCGGCAGGTCGATCGCCTGGGGCACCTGATAGTGGGGCTGGATCGACGTGATCACACTCTCTGGCATCACCGTGTCGCCCTGTAGGCTGACGTGGGGCGCGTCGATCCGGAGCCCGACGTCGTCTGCGGCCTCGGTGTTGGCCATCGCGTGGTAGCGCACGGAGTCGCTCATGTTCGAGGCGATCCGGACGCCCCGGTCCTCGATGCTGTCGGTGAGGTAGCTCCGGGCGCTCTCGCCCTCCGGCGGGATCGTCCAGAGGCCGTCGCTGACCAGCTGCATCCCCTCGGCGCGCGTGCGCTCCTGGGCGGCCGAGAGCCGCGCGTTGACCTCCGCCTCCTGTGCTGCGAGCCCGTAGGAGTTGAGCGGCTGCGGGCTGACGGTCATCTCGGCGTTGTGCAGCCCCAGTTCCTTCTCGAACCCGATGAGTTCGAGCAGCCGCCGCGGGACGCGCTTGAGCGTCCCGCCGTCCTCGGCGCCCGTCGTCCAGGGGTCGTCGGCGGGGTTGGCGACCGCGTAGAACTCGTACTCCAGCCCCACGATCGCCTGGGAGTTGTCGAAGGTGCCGTCCCGGAGCTCGGACTTGATTACCTCCGCGTCGGCGTCGACGGCCGACTGGAACTCTTCTGGATCGATCGACAGCACGTCGTCCACCGCCGCCGCCAGGTCGGCCTCCGGCATGTGTGTGGCTCACTGCGCGGCCGAGTTCCTTGAAACCGACGACTGCGACGAAAGCGCACCCTTGAAACCCTTTGAATCGACGCTGGGGGCGGAGACGGTCCGGATCGTTTATTGACCCCACCGACGTACCGGCGTGCGATGGAGTTCCGGGAGTTCGCCGAGCGCGCCGCGGAGATCGAGGCCGAACCGGCCGACCTCGAAGTCGTCGCTCTGGTCACCGACCTGCTCGACGCCGCCGACGAGAACTTGCCCGTCGTCGCGCGGTTCGTCCAGGGGCGGGTGTTCCCCGACCACGACTCGACGACGCTGGACGTCGGACCGAGCTACCTCTACGAGGCGATCGCCCGCGCTGCCGGGCAGAACGTCGACGCCGACGACGTCGAGGACGAGCTGGCGGAACGCGGCGAGATCGGCGAGGTCGCGGCGAGCTACGATCTGGGCGGCCAGACCGGGCTGGGAGCGTTCGGCGCCGGTGCTGGCGGCGGTAGCGAGGACCTCACGGTGGGGGACGTTACGGAGGAGCTGGAAACGCTCGCGGAAACCGAGGGCGAGGGGAGTCAGGACGCCAAGATCGACCTCCTATTCGGGCTGCTCAATCAGTGTTCTCCCGAGGAAGCGAAGTATCTCGTCCGGATCGTTCTCTCGGAGATGCGCATCGGCGTCGGCGAGGGCGCGGTTCGGGACGCCGTCGCGGAGGCGTTCGACGTCCCCGTCGACGAGGTCGAGCGCGCCCTGCAGGTCTCGAACGACTACGGCCTCGTCGCCGCGGTCGCGCGCGACGACGGCGTCGACGGGCTCGCGGAGCTCACTCTGGAGATCGGCCGCCCGGTCCAGGCGATGCTCGCGCAGGCCGGGGCGGTCACCGACGCGCTCGACGACTGGGACGAGGCCGCAGTCGAGTGGAAATTCGACGGCGCGCGCGTCCAGCTACATCACGAACCCGAGGGGCTCACCCGCGTTTACTCCAGGAACATGGAGGACGTCACCGACGCGCTCCCCGAGGTCGTCGAGTTCGCCGAGGAGCGCATCGACGTCCCCGCGATCCTCGACGGCGAGGTCGTGGCGATCGACGACGACGGCGAGCCGCTACCCTTCCAGAACGTCCTGCGCCGGTTCCGGCGCAAGCACGACGTCGCGGCCGCCCGCGAGGAGGTCGCGGTTCGTCCCGCCTTCTTCGACTGCCTGCACGCGGACGGGGAGGATCTGCTCGACGCGCCGCTCGCGGAGCGTCACGAGCGGCTCGCCGGAGTGCTCGACGACGGCGGCGTGGCGCCGGACGACACCGCGGCCGACGTCGAGGGGCTCTCGAAGCTCTGGCGTTCTGACGATCCCGACGAGATCGAGACGATCGACGCCGACGCGCTGGACGCGGGCCACGAGGGGATCATGCTCAAGAACCCCGAATCGACGTACTCGCCGGGGCGCCGCGGGAAGAACTGGCTCAAGCGCAAGCCCGACGTCGAGACGCTCGACCTCGTCGTGACGGGCGCCGAGTGGGGCGAAGGTCGGCGCGCGACGTTCCTCGGAACGTTCCTGCTGTCGGCCCGCGTCGACGACCGGGGCGAGTACGAGACGATCGGCAAGGTCGCGACCGGGATCACCGACGAGGAGCTCGAAGAGCTGACCGGGCTGCTCGACCCCCACGTCCGGGCGGAGGACGGCCAGGAGGTCGACGTCGAACCGGCCGTCGTGTTCGAGGTCGGCTACGAGGAGATCCAGGCCTCGCCGACGTACTCGTCGGGCTACGCGCTCCGGTTCCCGCGGTTCGTCGGCGTCCGCGAGGACCTCGATCCCGACGACGTCGACACGTTAGAGCGCGTCGAGCGGCTGGCCGACAGACAGTAGTCGGGGAGCGTCGGCGTCACGTCGCATCGCGAACCGAACCCTTGAATCCGGGGAGCCCGAATCACCGAGCATGACGATCAGCCGCGGCGACCTGACGATCGACTGGCTCGGCTACGCGACCGTCCGCATCGAGGACGGCGACGGGACCGTGGTTTACCTCGACCCCGGCCGCTACGGCACGCTGACCGGCGAGTGGACGCCCGACACCGAGGGCGTCGGCCATCCGCCGGCCCGGGACTACGACGCGCGGGACGGCGACCTCGTGCTGGTGACCCACGACCACCACTACGACTCCGACGGCATCCGCCGGGTCGCGCGCGAGGACGCGACGGTCGTCGTCTACGACGCCGTCTACCCGCCGGGGATCGACCGGGACGTCGAACCGCTCGACGACCTGCCCCAGGACGTCGTCCGCGTCGACGAGCACACCGATCGGCTGTTCGAGGACGTGATCGTTCGGACGATCGCGGCGTACAACGAGCCCGACGGCCCGCACGTCGACGAGCAGGGCGAGCCGTACCACCCCGAAGGAATCGGCGTCGGCTACCACCTCACGATCGGCGATACCGCCGTGTTCTGGCCGGGCGACTCGGACGTGCTGCCGGGCCACGAGGAACTGGACGTCGACGCGTTCCTGCCGTCGATCAGCGGCAACTTCACGATGGGCCGCCGCGAGGCCGCCGAGCTCGCCGCGGCGCTCGATCCCGATCTGGTCGTCCCGATCCACTACAACACGTTCGCGGGGCTGGAAGCCGATTCCGAAGTGTTCGCGCTCGACGTCGCCGATCGCGGCATCCCCGTGGCGCTCGACGAGTAGGCGACTCCGCGCTCCGGTCGCTCCGCCACCCGTCGCTCCGGGAGAATACTTGAACCGCGAGAACGTACGGTCGCCCATGCAGGTCCGAGACCGAGTCCATCGCGCCAAGCGTGCAGTTCTACGAGCACGATACGCCGGGGTCTTCGGCGGGATCGGCGGCGCCGTCGGCGGCTTCTACGGCTTCAAGGCAGCCACCGCCGGAGCGGCGGTCGGCGGCCTCGTCGGCGCCCTGATCGGCGAGTTGCGAGCGGCCCCCGGCGAGCGACTCGCCGCGGCAGCCGCCGAGCGGAAAGAGCAACTCGAAGAGCGCGTCCCCGTTCGGGGCTGATCACGCCGATCGGCCCGCTCAGAACTCGACGGAGAAGTCGGCGAGCCGTTCCCGGAGCAAGGACCGGACTTCGCCCGCTCGAAACGTAGTCGGCACAGCGGCCGGTACGGCGTCGCGCGGCCGAGGTCGCGCTCAGCCCCACTCGATCGAGAACCGCCGCTCGTCCCTGGACTCGTCGTCGAGCTCCTCGGCGACGTGCTCGCGAAACTCCCCGTACGTTCCCTCGAAGATGAGCCGCTGGTGGGCGACGCTCCCGCTCGCGTACGTCGAGCGCTCGCGCGCGTCGTCAAGCGACTCGGCGGGGACGAAATCGCAGCTCCCGGCGTACCCGTTCTCCTCGCACCAGTAGATCACGTACAGCTTCTCGTCGTCGGCCGTGCTATCTGGTGACATCTATTGTAGTGTAGGACGCGACGGGGTTAAATCGTGCGTGGCCGACGAGAAAACCGAAGGTCGTCTCCAGATTCGACGCGCGCCCTTACAGAACGCCCATATCGCTGAGACGTTCGGGCAGGTACGTCTCGGTCACGAAGTCCAGGCCGTGGGACGCCAGGGCCTGCTGCTCGGACTTCTTGCCGATGTCGAGCTGAAGCTCGATCTGTTCCTCCCAGTAATCGGTCTGGTAGCGCGGGTCCTCCAGCTCGCTCTCCAGGGCGTTGATGTCGGAGTCGCTGAGGGGATCGGTCGGCAGGTCGTACTCGACGATGTCCTCGGGCTGGACGCCGATGAACTGCGCCTCCGGGGTCGCGAGGTACTCCGAGAGGTGCGCGGACTTGATCGACCCGTACGCGACCGAGCCGTAGATCCGGTAGGACCAGGGGTCGCCGTCAGTGAACACGGTGACCGGCAGGCCGAGCTCGTCGTGGAGCCGGCGGGTGAGCCGGCGGGTCGCGCGGGCGGGCTGGCCCTTGAGGTGGACGACCAGCGCGTTGTGTTCCTCGTCGAAGCCGTTCTCGACGAGCCGGTCGCGCATGCCGCCGGTCTCCACCGCGAGGACGAAGTCGGCGTCGCACTCGAGGAACTCGATCGTGTCGGGGTTGTTCGGGATCTGGTAACCGCCTTCGCCGACGTCCTCCTGGCAGTGGATCTCGCGCTCGCCGCGGCGGGTCTGTTCCCGCAGGCGCAGCGGACCCATCACCGTCGCGCCCGACTCCTCCGGGCGCATGTGGAAGTCCTCGCGGGTGACCTCCGAGACGATTTCGAGGTCCTCGATGAGCTGGTTGGACTCGTCCTGATCGTTGAACTGGGCCTCGTTCGAGTCCCACGACTCCGAGAGGTAGTACAGTTCACGCAGGGTCGACGAGCGGTCCTCCTCTAGCTGGTTGTCGAGGAACTCGATGGTGTAGATCGCCTTCAGCAGCTTGCGGGCGCCGCGGATGCTGTTGGCCGAGCGCGTGCTCTCGCGCTCGCCGTACACCCAGACGTCCTCGTCCTCGTCGAAGACGATGTTGCTCTTGGTGCGGGTCGGAATGGACATCTCGGGGATCTCCCCGCTGTCCATCTGGTCGTAGAACTCCGCCGCAAGGTCGATCAGCTTCTGCTGGGCCTCGGAACTGGTGTCGCTGCTCATTGGTTGATGGTGAGTTTCGCGTCTTCGACGCCCTCGACGCTCAGGTCGAACTCGGCGTCGTCAGCCGTCGCGTACGACAGCGTCGCTTCGTCGTCGCTCGATACGTCCGCGGACCACTTGACGAACCACTCGCCGTCCATCTCGACGACGGTCGCGTCGTCGGGGAGGTCGGTCGGCTCGGCCGTGACGATGTCGGTCACTTCGAGCGATTCGTTGGTGCTGGAGTTGTTCTCGACGGTGACGGTCACCTCGCTGCCCGCGCCGTTGGCCTTGATCTCGCGCTCGACGAGCACGTTGTTCATGATGCGCGCGAGCGCGTCGTCGAAGTTCGGCTCGTCGTTGCCGGTGACCTCCGCGACCTTCTCGGCCATCTCGGGGAGGATGTCGGCGAGCACGTCCTGCTTGCGCTTGCGCTTCTCCAGGGACTTGCGCTTCTTGAGGTAACTTTTGAGCTCGCGGGCCGCCTCGCGGATCGCGAGTTCGATCTCGTCTTCGATCTCCGGGACGTTCGCCACGGCGTCCTTGGACTCGCTGGTGAACGGCACGTTCGTCGACGCGACGTGGACCATCAGCACCGCGGGCCCGTTCGGGATGCCGCTCCCGCCCGGCTGGTCGAGGTTGTAGTTGCGCCAGCCGATCTGCTTGATCACGTCGGTCGTCGCGCAGGCGCCGCGCTGGTACACCAGCGGGACGCGGTTGGCGAACCGCATGACGTCGGCCTTGCCCTCGGCTTCGAGCTCGCCGCCGTAGGCGATGCCGGCCTCGACGATGAACGGGTCGCCGCCGTGAACTTCGGCGTCGCGCGTCGCCGCCGCGTAGAAGTCGGCGTCGAACTCCTTTCGAAGTCCGGCTTCGACGAGGTCGGCCTCGATCGGCGCGAGGCAGTTCGTCGGCGGCGCCATGATGTCGCTCGTTCGCATCGCCTCCAGCAGGTCGCTGGCGGCGTCGCGGTCGTCGGCCAGTTCCCGCACGAGCGGCGGGTCGTCCGGGACCGTCCGCGCGCGGGTCCACAGCGCCTCGACGACGTTCTCGCGGGCCGTGTCGCCGAACGTCACCTCGTCGTCGGTCTTCTGGAACATCTCGACCGAGCGGTCGAGGTACTCGCGAAGTTCGGCGCGGGTCACTCGGTCGCGCTCGTCGTCCGCGCTCTCGAACTTCTCGGCGAGGCGCTCGGCGACGCCCCGCACCGTCGCGTCGTCCTTCCGGGTGCTCGTCGCCTCGTCGACGATGCCGTGGAGGCTGTCGGCGCGGCGTCCGCCGGCGCCGGTCGTCGCTTCGGCGTCGGCGTCCGCCGCGTCGCCGGCCGCGTCCGCATCGGCGTCTTCGCCGGTCGCACCCTCGGTGATCGCCGTCCACGCCGCATCGACGGCGTTCTCCCGGACGGTGTCGCCCAGCGTCGCGCCGTGCTCCTCGGCGACCTCGTCGGCCGCCGCCGCGACGGCGTCTTCGACGTGGTAGTGGGCGACCCGGTCGAGGTCGTCGAGCTGATCGACGACCGCCTCGCCGAACGCCTCGGTGGCCTCGGGCCCCTTCCCGTTGGTCGCGTCGGCCACGGCCTCCGCGACGTCGGCGTCCTCGTGGGGCCGCGGGAGCGTCCACGTCATCTCTCGGCCGTAGTGCTTGTCCCGGAAGTTGTCGGTCACGCTGTCGGCGGTCTTCTTCCCGACGCGGGTGAACTCCTCCTGCATGAACCCGGACATCGAGTGCGAGTCGGTTGCCGCCAGCATCTTGAGGACCGTTCCGAGCTCGACGCCGTGGGGATGCGGGCGGATCTCCTCGGTCTCGTCGGGGAGTTCGGCTTCCTCGGCGCGCTCGCCCTTGAAATGGTTCTTCGGCTCTTTGAGTTCGATGCGCGCGTGGGGGTTGACGACCGCGGTGTGCTTGATGTAGTCGTGGAGCTGGCTCCGGGCCCGCATGTTGGCCTCCATCTCCAGCTCGATCCGCGTGCCGTGCGTGCGGTCCCAGGAGGTCGTCTCCTCGGTCCGGATCTCGGGCTCGTTGGTGTCGGTGTCGATGATCAGCTCGAAGTACTGCGCCTCGTCCGACCCCTGCGTCCGGCTGGTGATCTTGGCCGGCTTCCCGCTGGTGAGCTGGGAGTAGAGGACGGCCGCCGAGATGCCGATCCCCTGCTGGCCGCGGGACTGCTCGCGGGCGTGGAAGCGGGAGCCGTACAGCAGCTTCCCGAACACCTTGGGGAGCTGCTCCTTGGTGATGCCGGGCCCGTTGTCCTCGACGATCAGCGTGTAGTAGTCGCCGGACTCCCGGATCTCGACGTAGATGTCGGGCAGGATCCCCGCCTCCTCGGCGGCGTCCAGCGAATTGTCGACGGCCTCCTTGACGGCCGTGACCAGCCCTCGGGCCCCGCTGTCGAACCCGAGCATGTGCTTGTTCTTCTCGAAGAACTCGGCGATGGAGATCGCCTGCTGGCTCTCTGCCAGCTCCTCTGCGATCCCCGCCTCGTCACCGAGCGTCGACTGAAACGAGGTCATTACCGGTCCCGTAGCGCCGGGGGACGTAAAACCCATTCGCTACCGGAGTGAAAGTGAAAATCGAACCGCTCCCCCGGCGTTTGCGACCGTCCGGCGGCGGGCGACTCGTATCGTTTCACCGACGGTTTCGTCGTCGCGACGCCGAGTAAGTGACGCCAAACGCCCGATGGCGAGCACGCAGAAGCGGTAAGTCGTCCCACCGTTTCTCGCGGCCCGCCCGCGACGAAGTAATCGCGGCCTCGTAGCGGTACGGTTCGCTTACCTATTCGCGCGCTCGCGCGCGTACGTGACCTTTATCAACCCGGGTGGCCTACGTCGAGACAGATTTTATGTCCGAGGAAACGGAGTACGGTGCCGGACAGATCCAGGTACTCGAAGGACTGCAGGCGGTGCGGAAACGTCCGGCGATGTACATCGGTTCTACCGACTCTCGGGGACTGCATCATCTCGTCTACGAGGTGGTCGACAACTCCATCGACGAGGCGCTTGCCGGCCACTGCGACTCGATCGGCGTGACCATCCACGAGGACGGCTCGGTGAGCGTCTCCGACGACGGCCGCGGGATCCCCGTGGACATGCACGAAGAGCACGACAAGCCCGCCCTAGAGGTGATCATGACGGTGCTCCACGCCGGCGGGAAGTTCGACAACAAGTCCTATCAGGTCTCCGGGGGGCTCCACGGCGTCGGCGTCAGCGTCGTCAACGCGCTCTCGGAGGAACTGGAGGTCACGGTCCGGCGCGACGGCGCGGTCTGGACCCAGCGGTTCGTCGAGGGCGAGCCCGCGAGCGAGCTCGAACGCGTCCGCGACATGGAGCCCGACGAGTCGACCGGGACCCAGATCCGCTTCTGGCCCGACGGCGACATCTTCGAGACGCGGACGTTCGAGTTCTCGACTCTGGAGAGCCGACTCCGCGAACTCGCCTTCCTCAACTCCGGCGTCGAGATCGCGCTCGCCGACGAGCGCGACGACACCGCGGAGTCGTTCCGCTACGAGGGCGGCATCAAGGAGTTCGTCCAGTACCTCAACGAGACCAAGACGGAGCTCCACGACGACGTCATCTACTTCGAGGACACCGAGGAGGGGATCCAGGTCGAGGTCGCGATGCAGGCCACCGACGAACTGCAGGGCTCGATCCACGCGTTCGCCAACAACATCAACACGCGCGAGGGCGGTACCCACCTCACCGGGTTCAAGACCGCGCTGACGCGCACGGTCAACGACTACGCGACCGACAACGGGCTGCTGGGCGACCTCGACGAGAACCTCAAGGGCGAGGACATCCGCGAGGGGCTCACCGCGGTCATCTCGATCAAGCACCCCGACCCGCAGTTCGAGGGCCAGACCAAGACGAAGCTGGGCAACTCCGAGGTTCGGGGCATCGTCGAGGGCACCATGCACGAGGGCCTGGGCACCTTCTTCGAGGAGAACCCCGACACCGCCGAGGCGATCGTCTCGAAGGCCGTCGAGGCCGCGAAGGCCCGCAAGGCCGCCAAGAAGGCCGAGGAGCTCACCCGCCGGAAGAGCGCGCTCGAATCGACGGCGCTGCCGGGCAAGCTCGCTGACTGCCAGACGAAGGATCCCGCCGACTCCGAGCTGTTCATCGTGGAGGGCGACTCCGCGGGCGGCTCGGCCAAGCAGGGGCGCAATCCCGACATCCAGGCGATCCTCCCGCTGGGCGGGAAGATCCTCAACGTCGAGAAACACCGGCTCGACCGCATCCTGGAGAACGACGAGATCCGGAACATGATCACCGCCATCGGGACGGGGATCGGCGACGAGTTCGACATCGAGGACGCCCGCTACGAGAAGATCGTGATGATGACCGACGCCGACGTCGACGGCGCGCACATCCGCACCTTGCTGTTGACGCTGTTCTACCGACACATGCGCCCGCTGATCGAGGCGGGCTACGTGTACGCCGCCCAGCCCCCGCTGTACCGCATCCGGTACCGCGGCGAGACGTACGACGCGATGACCGAACAGGAGCGCGAGGAGATCATCGCCGAGAAGTGCGACGGCAACCCGACCCAGGTCCAGCGGTTCAAGGGCCTGGGCGAGATGAACCCCGAACAGCTCTGGGAGACGACGATGAACCCCGACAACCGCGTGCTCAAGCAGATCGGCATCGAGGACGCCGCCGCCGCGGACAAGATGTTCTCGGTGCTGATGGGCGACGCCGTCGAGCCGCGCAAGCAGTTCATCAAGGAACACGCCCCCGAGGCAGAGTGGGTCGACATCTGATGGAGGAATCTACATGAGTTCAGACGTACCCGATCCGAGCGACGTCGACGCCGCCCGCGTGGAGCGGGTGCGCGTCGAAGACGAGATGGAGCAGAGTTACATCGACTACGCGATGAGCGTCATCGCGGGCCGCGCGCTGCCCGACGTCAGGGACGGGCTCAAGCCCGTCCACCGGCGCATCCTCTACGCGATGCACGAGATGGGCGTCACCAGCGGGTCCAGCCACCGGAAGTCCTCCTCGGTGATCGGGGAGACGATGGGTGACTACCACCCCCACGGCGACAGCGCGATCTACGACACGCTGGTCCGGATGGCCCAGCCGTTCTCGATGCGCCACCCGCTGGTCGACGGCCAGGGGAACTTCGGCTCGATGGACGGCGACCCGGCCGCGGCGATGCGCTACACCGAGGCCCGGATGAGCCCCATCGCCGAGGAACTGCTCGAAGACATCGAGAAGGACACCGTCGACTTCTCGCCGAACTACGACGACCGCCTGACCGAGCCCGACGTGCTGCCCTCTGCGTTCCCGAACCTCCTGGTCAACGGCTCGTCGGGCATCGCCGTCGGAATGAGCACGAACATCCCGCCGCACAACCTGGGCGAGGTCGTCGACGCCACGATCGAGCTGATCGACGACCCCGAGGCGACCGTCGAGGACCTGATGGAGCACGTCAAGGGGCCCGATTTCCCGACCGGCGCGAACATCGTCGGCCGCGACGCCATCTACTCGGCGTACTCGACCGGCCGCGGTCGCCTCCGCGTCCGCGCGGAGTACGAGACCGACGACGATAAGATCGTCATCACCGAGGTCCCCTTCCAGCAGAACAAGGCCCGCCTCGTCGAGCGCATCGCCGACGACGTCAACGAGGGCAAGATCGAGGGCGTCCGGGACCTGCGCGACGAGTCCGACCGGAACGGCGTCCGGATCGTCATCGAGCTCAAGCGGGGCGCCAACCCCGACGTCGTCGAGAACCAGCTTCTGGAGCACCACCTCGAGAACACGTTCGGCGTCATCAACCTCGCGCTGGTCGACGGCCAGCCGAAGGTGCTGACGCTCAAGGAGACGCTCGAACACTACGTCGAGCACCGCAAGGAGGTCGTGCGCCGGCGCAGCGAGTACGACCTCGGGGAAGCCGAGGATCGCGCGCACATCCTCGAAGGTCGCCTCACGGCGCTGGAGAACGTCGACGACGTGGTCGAGCTGATCCAGGATTCGGAGGACCGCGACGCCGCCAAGGAGGCCCTGATCGAGGCCTACGACTTCTCGACCGACCAGGCCGACCACATCGTCCGGATGCAGCTCGGGAGCCTCACGTCGATGGAGGCCGCGGAGATCGAGTCCGAGTACGAGGACGTCCAGGAGCGCATCGAGCGCCTGGAGACCATCCTCGAAGACGAGTCGGAGCTGCTGGCGGTCATCAAGGAGGAGCTCCGCGAGATCAAAGAGGAGTACGCCGACGATCGGCGGACGAGCATCATCGAGGATCAGGGGACGGTCACCCACGAGGACCTCATCGCCGAGGAGGAGGTCGTCGTCGTCGTCACCGAGGACGACTACGTCAAGCGGATGCCCGCCGACCGGTTCGACCCCCAGGGTCGGGGCGGCAAGGGGATCATCGGCGCCGACGTGAAGGAGGGCGATCGGGTCTCGAAGGTGTTCCGCGCGAACACCCACGACTACCTGCTTTGCTTTACCAATCACGGCCAGGTCTACCGCCTGAAGACCTACGAGATTCCCGAGATGAGCCGTACCGCGCGGGGCAAGTCGGCGATCAACCTGATCGACTTCGACGACGGCGAGGAGATCACCGCCGTCGTCGCGACCGACGAGTTCGAGGACGGCGAGTGCGTGACGATGGTCACCCGCGACGGCTACGTCAAGCGCACCGAGGGCGAGGAGTTCGAGAACATCCTCTCGACGGGGATCATCGCCGCCGACCTCGAAGACGGCGACGAGCTCATCGACGTCGAGGTGACCGACGGCACGAAGGACCTCGTGATCGCCACCGAGGGCGGCATGACGATCCGGTTCGACGAGTCCGAAGTGCGCTGCATGGGTCGGAACGCCAGGGGCGTCGGCGGCATCAAGCTGCAGGACGACGACAAGGTCGCCGGGCTCGTCGCGACCGACGAGGACGACGACAACGCACTGCTGACGGTCACTCGCAACGGGTTCGGAAAGCGGACGAAGCTCGCCGAGTACAGCACCCAATCGCGGTACGGTATGGGCCTGATCGACATCAAGACCGGCGAGCGCAACGGGCCGGTCGCGACGGTCAAGTCCGTCGCCGAGGACGACGGGCTGGTGCTGATGAGCGAGAACGGCCAGATCATGGTGACCCGCGCTTCGGACGTCTCGATCGTCGGCCGCAACACGATGGGCGTGACGGTGATGGACGTCGAGGACGACGACGCCGTCGCCAGCGTCGACGTGCTGCCCGCCGCGACGCCTGACGCCGACGACGCGCAGGCCGAAGAAGCAAGCGTGCCGGCCGACGACGAGTAGTCGCCGCCGTCGCAACGTCTACGGCGTCGACACGCCGGCCGACTTCGTGCCTCGACAGTACCGCTCCCGGTTGTTTTACAGTACGCGCCGAACAACGAGTTCCCGATGACCGACGGCGAAGACGCGGACAGTACGGCGCTGACCTACACTGCCGTCGGAATGCTGCTTACCGTCGTCGCCACTCTCACCGAGACCTTCCTCGATTACGGACTACTGATCGCAGGGGTCTGTTTCGCGGTGGCCGGCTTCGTCACCGCGTGGCGGGAGCACCGGGAGGAGGGGTAGTCCCGCGCGACGGCGCCGGGAGGCTTCGGTCCCGTCATCCTACCACCGAGCCCGCTCGATCGCGGCTTCCAGCTCGTCGGCGCGTTGGGAGCCGATCAGTAGTTCATTCGCGTCTCGCCGATCGAGGCGGACGCCCTCACTACCGCTAACGTTGTACGCTTTGCCGCCGCCGGTCCACCGGATCCCCCACCCGCCGTAGTCCCTGATCGGGCTGTACTCGACGGCCTCCGCGCGCTCGATCTCCCCGAGCGGGACGCGGCGAGCCGAGAGGTGGAGAGGGAAGAACCGAATCCGGACGCCGTCGTCGCGAACCTCGACCGTCAACTTGGCGACGGCGAACAGGACCAGTACGGCGACTACGACGGCCAGTCCGATCGCCGCACCGGGGCCGGACGCCCCCTCAACGTACAGGCTGCCCCCGACCAGCAGCGTCACCCCCAGCAGAAGTCCCCAGAGCCACGGCTGCCTGAAGCGCTGCGTCTCACGGAAGTGGGCGTCGGTCGCTGTCTCGCTCACAGTACGACGTAGAACGTGTCAGAACATTTGTCTTTCGTTCCGATGGGACGAACGGTTTTCGGCGCGGCGCCCGAACCGCGAACGATGCTGGTGCTCGGCGACGCCCACGCGAGCGACCCCGAGAACCGCGCGGCGCTGCTGGCGGCGTACCGCGATTCCGGGGCGGATCGAGCGCTCCACGTCGGCGACCTCGAACACTACGATCTGCCCGTCCCGACGTGGTTCGTCGCGGGCAACAACGAGGATTTCGACGCGATCGAGGGGATGCGCGGGAACGAGACGCTCGATCGCTGGACCGACGAGTCGACGGCGCCGGCGAACGCGACCCTGCTCGCGAGCGCCGCGGCCGAGGTCGAGGGACTGCGCGTCGCCGGGCTGTCGGGCAACTACGCGCCGACGCAGTACGAGAAGTCGCGCGAGGAACTGTCGGGGGCGCGCCGCCGCCACTTCGTGCGCGAGGACGTCGAGCGCGCGAAGCGACTCGAAGACGTCGACGTCCTGCTCGCGCACGAAGCGCCCCGCGCGCTGCTGGGCGGGCTCGGCTGCGAGAAGATCGACGAAGTGATCGAAGCCGTCGGCCCCGACCTGTGTCTGACCGGGCACCACCACCGCCACGCCGAAGGGACGCACCGGGAGACGCGACTCGTCGGACTCGCACCGGTCTGGGAGAGCTACTACCTGCTCGATCCGGAGACGCTGGCGCTGGACCGCAGACCGACGCCCGCTGGAAGCGGCGTCTGATCGGGTGCAATCCGATCTAACCGGCGCTGACGGTTTCTGTCGAAGTCGAGAACGCAACTAAAAAGCCGGCAAAACCTACACAGTTGGGTGCAGAACTGAAAGCTCTGCGCAGCGTTACGTAAGAAAATGGGACGAAACGGACGCGGCGATCGATCGGCGACCGACGGCGGTGCGGAAGTCGTCGTGGAACGGGGACCCGAGGAATCCCTGACGCGCGCGATACTCCGGAGCGTCGCCGCGCTGAAAGGCGTCGCGGAGCGCGATCTGGATACGCTGTACGAGAGCGTCGACGTGGAGGCCCTAGAATCACTGGTACGGCACTCCAGCGCCCGCGATAGCCGCGTACGCGTCGAATTTACCTTCCAGGGGTGTACCGTCGTCGTCCGAGGCGGCGAGACGATACGGATCGCCGAGAACCAGCCACCGCGGAGCGAAGAGTATCCGGGACAGTCCTAAGCTACAGGATCCGTTTGCCGAGCGCGCTCGCGGCGAGTTCAGTGGCCAGTTCGGCCGTCTCGTTGTGCTCGTCGAGGATCGGGTTGACCTCGACGAGTTCCATCGACCGGAGAACGGCGTCGCCCGCCGCGTCGCGGGCCGCCACCCGTTCCATCGCGGCGTGGGCCTCGCGGTAGCTGACGCCGCCCCGGATCGGCGTCCCGACGCCGGGCGCTTCTCCGGGATCGAGCCAGTCGAGATCGAGACTGACGTGGAACCCCTCGACCCCGTCGGTCGCGACGTCGAGCGCGTCCTCGACGACCGGCGTCAGGCCGCGCGCGTCGATATCCGACATGGTGTAGACGGTGACGGCGCTCTCGCGGAGCGCCTCGCGCTCGGCCCCGTCGACGCTGCGAAGACCGACGATCGCGACGTTTTCTTCCCGCAGCCCCTCCGACTGCGCCCACTCCCTGTCGGCGAACGCTCCTCTGCCAAGCGCGGCGGCCAGCGGCATCCCGTGGACGTTGCCGCTGGGCGACGTTTCGGGCGTGTTGAAGTCGCCGTGAGCGTCGAACCAGACGGCGCCGATCTCGGCGTCGCGGCCCGTTCCGGCGAGGGTGCCGATCGCGATCGAGTGGTCGCCGCCGAGCGCGAGCGGCAGTTCGCCGTCGGCGACGGTCTCGGCGACTTCCTCCGCGAGGCGCTCGGAGACCTCCTCGACCTCGCGCAGGAACTTTGCGTCGCCCGCCGGCGCCTCGGCGTCCGGGTCGCGCTCCTCGGCGCGCGCGACGAACAGGTCGCCGGCGTCGGCGGCGTTCGCCCCCGTCCGTTCGACGGCGTCGGCCAGGCCCGCGTACCTGATCGCGGAAGGCCCCATGTCGACGCCGCGGCGGTTCGCGCCGTAGTCGGTCGGCGCCCCGATGATCCGGACGGTTCGCGTCATGGAGCGTCGTACGAGCAGGGGGCGCTTATTATCTGTGGCGTCGTCCGACCGCGGTAGATATACAAGTCCGCCCTCCCTACTCGCTGCCGAGATGATGCTCAGCGACGTGATGGAGGACTACCTGAAGGTGATCTACCACCTCCAGGACGAGCGCGACGGGCGGATCCGCACCTCCGAGATCGCGGAGTACCTCGACGTCACGTCGCCGACGGTCACCAGCATGATCGACAAGCTGGAAGAACGTGGGTTGGTCGACCGCGAGAAGTACAAGGGCGTCGAACTCACGCCAGAAGGCGAGACCGTCGCTCTCGAAGTCGTCCGTCACCACAGGCTGCTCGAAGCGTACCTCACCGAGCAGCTCGACTACGACTGGAGCGAGGTCCACGAGGAGGCCGACCGGCTCGAACACCACATCAGCGAGAAGTTCGAGCGCCGCGTCGTCGAGGCGCTGGGCGATCCGGAAGTCGATCCCCACGGCGACCCGATCCCCAACGAGCAGCTCGAACCGCCGGAGGAGAGCCAGACCCGCAAGCTGACCGAGTTCGGCGAGGGCGACCGCGTCGTCGTCGAACGGATCAGCGACAGGGATTCGGAGGTGCTCCGGTATCTCTCCGAGCGCGGGATCGATCCCGGCGTCACGCTCCGGATCGACGAAGTCGCCCCTTTCGGGATGATCACGGCGCGCCCGAAAGATCGGGACGCCGAGGTGTCGCTTCCGGAAAACGTCGCCGCCGACGTTCACGTCCACGACGCCGTCTGACAGTTTTCGTCGATATCGTCGTATGACGCCGTGCGTGGAAATCAGTATCACGCGGGCGAAAAGTGGTCCTATTCGCCGGATTTAAGACGTTCACCACCGAACGTAACAGTAATGTCATCCATCGAGCTCACACCCAGCCAGAAGACCATTCTCACCGCTCTGATCAATCTCCACAGAGAGTCCGAGGACGCGGTGAAAGGCGAGGACATCGCCGAGGAGGTCGACCGCAACCCCGGCACGATCCGCAACCAGATGCAGAGTCTGAAGGCGCTCCAGCTCGTCGAGGGCGTCCCCGGTCCGAAGGGCGGCTACAAGCCGACCGCGACCGCCTACGAGGCGCTCGACATCCAGCAGATGGACGAGCCCGCCTCCGTTCCCATGACCCACGAGGGCGAACCGGTCACGGAGGGTAACGTCGAGGGGATCGACCTCAGCAGCGTCCACCACCCCGAGCTGTGCCGCGCCGAGATCCACATCCAGGGATCGGTCCGCGACATCCACGAGGGCGACACCGTCGTCGTCGGCCCGACGCCGCTCTCGAAGCTCAAGGTCGAGGGCACAGTCGACGGCAAGGACGACACCGCCAACATTCTGATCCTGAAGATCGACGACATGGTCGCGCCCGCCGAAGAGCCCGAGCACTGATCGGCGACCGGAACCGTCCGGTCCCCGCATCGGCGTCCGATCGCCGACTCGATCGCTCTCGATCTCCTCACTCTGTTCTCGCACCGTCACCGTTTCGAGCGGTCGCCCCGCCGGTACTGTATCGCCGCACGTAGTGGGAGTCAACCGCTACCACACGCGTTGCGGTTTCAAAGGCTTTGTATCACAGGGTTGCGGAGTACCAGCCATGACAGCTACCGTCGTCGTTCTCGGCGCAGGCTACGCTGGCGCCGGCGCGGTCCAGCAACTCGAGGAGGAACTGAACGGCAGCACGGAGATCGTCTGGGTCTCCGATACGGACTACCATCTCGTGCTCCACGAGTCCCACCGCGTGATCCGCGATCCCTCGGTCCAGCACAAGATCACCATCCCGGTCGAGGAGATCAAGTCGCCCGCGACGACGTTCGTCGAGGGCGAGGTGACCGGGATGGACGTCGACGACCGCGAGATCGAGCTGGCCGACGGCGAGACGATCGACTACGACTACGCGCTGGTCGCGCTGGGCAGCCAGACCGCCTACTACGGCATCCCCGGCCTCGAGGAGCACTCGATGACGCTCAAGAGCCTCGACGACGCTCTGGATATCCACGAGCGTGTCAAGGACGCCGCCGAGGACGCGACGCGTAGCGATCCCGCCGAGGTCGTCATCGGCGGCGCGGGGCTCTCGGGCATCCAGAGCGCCGGCGAGGTCGCCGAGTTCCGCGACAGGACGAACGCGCCGATCGAGATCACGCTCGTCGAGGCGCTCGAGGAGATCTTCCCGCCGGGCTCCGAGGAAATCCAGGCGGCGCTCCGCGAGAAGCTCGAGGACGCCGGCGTGAACATCCTCACCGACGACCCGATCACCGAGGCCACCGAGGACGCCATCGAGTTCGACGAGCGCGACGCGATCGATTACGACGTGTTCGTCTGGACCGGCGGCATCACCGGCCGCGACGCGATGGACGGCGTCGATCTCGACAACGAACACAACCGCGTTACTGCCTCCTCGACGTTCGAGACCAGCGACGACCGCGTGTTCGCCATCGGCGACTCTGCGGTGATCGACCAGGGCGAGAACCCCGCGCCGCCGACCGCGCAGGCCGCCTGGCAGGCCGCGGAGGTCGCCGGAGAGAACGTCGCCCGCGCCGTCGACGATCGGCCGCTGAAGACCTGGACGCACAAGGACAAGGGGACGGTCATCTCGATCGGCGACGAGGCCGTCGCGACCGACGTCGACCCCGGCTACGGCGCCGGCGTGCTGTTCGAGACGCTCGGCACGTTCGACGGCAAGCCCGCCGAGACGCTGAAGAAGGTCATCGCCGCCCGCTGGATCGCCGACATCACGTCCTGGAACCGCGCCCGGAAGGCCTGGGACGCGCTGTAGCGCGGCGTCGAACCGAGTGACGGTCGCGGCGCTCGGGACGAGCTACCAGAACTTGAGGTTCCGCTTCACCGCTTCTCGCTTGAGCTCCTGAATGTGCTCGGTCAGCGGAATGTCCTTCGGGCACACCTCGGTACAGGAGAACTGGGTCTGGCAGCGCCAGACGCCGCGTTCGGATTCCATGATCTCCATGCGGTGCTGGGTGATATCGGCGTCGTCCTCCCGCTCGTCCATGATGAACTTGTAGGCCTTGTTCACGGAGGCCGGTCCCAGATACATGCTGTCGGCGGCGATGTTACACGAGGACGTGCAGGCGCCACACCAGATGCAGCGCGTCGACATCTTGACGTGCTCGCGATTTTCGGGGCTCTGGCGCTGCTCCTCTAACTCCTCGATCGGCGGCGTGTCCTCGTCCTGGAAGTAGGGCTCGACGGCCTCCATCTGCTCGTAGAAGTCCTCCATCTCCACGACGAGGTCCTTGACCACGTCCATGTGTGGCAGCGGCTCGACCCGCACCGGCTCCTCTAAGGCCTGGATCTGAGTCTTGCAGCCCAGACGCTGGCGGCCGTTGATGAAGAACGCGTCCGACCCGCAGATCGCCTGCCGGCAGGAGTGGCGAAAGGTTAGCGAGGAGTCGAAGTGATCGCGGGCGTACATCAGCGCGTCGAGCACGGTCATCCCCTTCTCGAAGGGAACCCGAAATGTGTCGAAGCGGGGTTCCTGTTTGCCCTCGACCTCGGGATCGTACCGGAACACCTTGATACTCGCCGTCTCGATCCCCTCCTCGGCCTCGCGCTCCCGACGCTCGGCGTCCTCGTTCGCTCGGCGCGTCTTCTCGGCCATGCGCTCCTGCTGGGGCGACTGCTGGCCGTACATCTCGCGGTCCGGCACCCCCTCTTCCCTGTCGGCTTCCCCGGGCTCCTCTTGCTGTTGCTGGCTCACGTGGTCTCCCCCGTCGGACACAACGGGAGACGGGCCAATAAGCGGCGGTGGCATCTACGGCGGCGTCCCAGCATACGTTCCATACCGGCGATTGATCTGCCGAGGAACTCCTCTCGTCCGTCCCAGCGAACATTTATCCTGTGGGAGATTCTCGGAAACAAGTATGGAGTCTCCGCTCCGCGTCGAGGCGCTTTCCGCCACGTGGCGGTTCGCACTCGTCGGTGCGATAGCTTCGCTACCGGTCACCGCCGTTCTGAACCTGCTGCCCGACTCGGAGGCGACCGTCGGCGGCGGCGTCATGATTTTCGGGGCGTTCATCGGCGGGGCGATCGCCGCGGTCCGGTCGTCGGACCCGGACGACGTCGGAATACGCGCGGGGTTCGTGGGCGCCATCCTCGGCCTGCTCGTCTTCCTTCTGACGGAGGGTACGACGGTGACGTGGGGACTCCCCAAAGCCGTCTTCTTCGTCTTCGGCGGTGGACTGATGGTGTTCGTGGCCTCGCTGTTCGGGATGGGGTTCGGCCGCGTCGGCGGGTGGACGGCAGACGCCGTCGTCTCCCGATGGACGAACGGGACGGACGCATCGTAGCGACGGAGACGGAACTGTCGCGCTGACGGCGATCGCGCCTCAGTTCCGGCACGAGATCGAATTCACTCCAGACTGAGTCCGGCGTGCCACCGGTCGACGCCGCGCTCGCGCTTGATCTCGTCCATCCGCGCGAGCAGCTTCACCGCCAGCGACGCCGTCTCGGCGGCCCGCTGTTCGCCCTCGGTTCGGAACTCGCCCGTCTCCCGGTTGGCGTACACCGTACAGACCGCGCCGGCGCGCAGGTCGTACACGTTCGCCAGCGTCAGGATCGCGCTGGCCTCCATCTCGATGTTCGCGACGTTGGCCTCCCGGAGGTCGTCGACCAGCCGGTCGCTCCCGGCGGCCTCGAACCCCTCGAACCCGGGGCGGCCCTGCCCGGCGTAGAAGCTGTCGGCGCTCATCGTGATCCCGGTGTGGTAGTCGTAGCCCAGCCGCTCGGCAGCCGCGATCAGCGCCGAGACGACCTCGTGGTCGGCGCTGGAGGGGTAGTCCTCGCGGACGTACTCAGCGCTGGTGCCCTCCTGGCGGACCGCGCCGGTTGTGATCACTAGGTCGCCGACCGACATCTCCGGCTGGATTGCGCCGCACGAGCCCACCCGCAGCAGCGTGTCCGCGCCGACGCGGGCCAGCTCCTCGACGGCGATGGCGGCGGAGGGCGACCCGATCCCGGTCGACGTGACGCTGATCGGCGCGCCCTCGTAGGTGCCGGTCACGGTCCGGTACTCGCGGTGGTGTCCCACTTCCTCGCTGTCGTCCCAGAATGCGGTGATCTTCGGGACGCGCTCGGGGTTGCCCGGCAGGAGCACGGCGTCGGCGACGTCGCCCGGCTCGACTTCGAGGTGGTACTGCTCGCCCTCGTTCGGGTCCTCGCTGTCGCCCGGCACCTCGGTGTCGGCCCCGGGTTCGGCGTTCGCTGATCCCTCGGCGTCGTCTCGGTCGGTCATGTCCGGTCGTTTGTCAGCCGCCGGTAAATAGGTCGTCGCCGGACGCCGTTTCGCGGTGCGGCGTGCGACCGGACCCGGGTACGATACCCGGTCGCTACTCGGCGGGATCGACCCGATACACCCGCCCGTCGCCCGCCTCGATGCCGAAAACGAACAGCTCGCCGTCCCGCCCGCGGCCGAGCGAGTAGATCTGGTCCGGCACCCCGCCGTCGGCGTCCATCTCGACGGTGCCCATCGGCCAGCGCTCGTCCGGCCCCGAGGGATCGGCGACGAACAGCCGACCGTCGGGTCGCAGGTCGGCGAAGACGTACCGCCCGTCCAGATCCGACAGCGCCGAACCGCGGTAGACGTATCCGCCGACGACGGCGACGCCGTCGACCGGATCGCCGCCGTGGGCGTACTCGACGACCGGATCGACGAGCGGCTCGCCGCCGCGGACGCTCTCGGGCGTCTCGGTCGGGCAGTCGTCAGCGCGGAAGCACCGCGAGCCTTCGCGGACGTTCCAGCCGTAGTTGCCGCCGCGCTCGACGAGATTTACTTCCTCGAACTCGGACTGTCCCACGTCGGCGACGAGCAGGGCGTCGCCGTCGAACGAGAAGCGCCACGGGTTCCGGAACCCCCAGGCGTACTGCTCGGCCAGTCCGTCGGCGTCGGTCAGGGGGTTGTCGTCGGGAATCGAGTACGCGCCGCGCTCGCTATCGGCGTCGACGTCGATGCGCAGCAGGCTCCCCAGCAGGTTCTCGGTGACGTCCTGTCCGTTGCCGCCCTCGACGGCGTCGTACCAGTCGTCGGCGTGCCCGAGTCCGGCGTCGGCGCCCGCGCCGCCGTCGCCGACCGCAACGTAGAGGTTGTTGTCAGGGCCGAACGCCAGCGCGCCGGCGTTGTGATTCGACTGGGGCTCGGGGATTTCGAGGAGCGTTCGCTCGCTGTCGGGAAGCGCCTGAAGACCGCTCTCGTCGACCAGGAACTCCGCGAGGACGAACGTGTGGCTGAAGTTTTCGGGTGTCCCGTCGCGCGACGGTGCGCTGTAGCGAACGAATAGCCGCCGGGTTTCCTCGAAGTTCGGGTGGAGCGCCACGCCGAGCAGTCCCTTCTCGCCGCCGAACTCGACGGCGTTGCCAAACTCCAGCAGCGGGTCGTCGCGGACGCCGTCGGAATCGAGGACCGAGACGCTGCCCGACTGGTCGGCGACGTACCGGAGATCGGCGTCCGGCACGTCGACGAGCGCCAGCGGCGCGTCGAAGCCGCCGGCGACCTGTCGAAGCCGTACCGAGTCCGGCAGCGAGCCGTCGATC
Organism: Natronoarchaeum mannanilyticum; assembly: GCF_039522665.1. Lineage (NCBI taxonomy): Archaea > Methanobacteriati > Methanobacteriota > Halobacteria > Halobacteriales > Natronoarchaeaceae > Natronoarchaeum > Natronoarchaeum mannanilyticum. Next base: position 121,067 of record NZ_BAAADV010000007.1, on the reverse strand, counting down.
AGCGGCTGGTTGCCGGCGTTCGAAGACCCGAGCAGCTGTCCGCAGCCGGCGAGACCGGTCGCCGTACCCGCGAGTCCGGCGCCCAAGAACCGGCGTCGACCGACGCGGTCGTTCATACGTGGGACTGTGACGCGACGGGGAAATACGTGCCCCCGCCGATACGCGCGGCGCGGCAGAGGACAAAACATTTGGCACTATAGCAACAGGTCGTTCGTATGCCCGCAGGTGGCGCAGTCGCCCTGATCGGCGTCCTGATGTTTGCCCTCTTCGCGATCGTCATCCCATTCTGGGTGTACAACGACGCAGAGCAGAACAGTTCGCACAGCGCACTCCTCTGGGCGCTCGTCGCATTCTTCGGCGGTATACTCGGCTTGCTATTGTACCTACTCATCGGCCGTGACAGGACCGGCGGGAGCGGCGGGCGCGGCGGTCAAGGTGTGGGGAGCGGCCCCGGAGCGAACGACGGCTGGAACGATAGAAACGACGGAAACGGCGGGTGGGACGATGGTAACGACGGCTGGAACGACGGAAACGACGGGTGGGGTGACGACGCCGACGACCCCGAAGTTCGACGCTGACGCGCTAGCTCAGGTCGTCCCGCGAGATCGTGTTCGGTAGCAGTTCGCCCAGCGTGTACTCGCTGTTGTCCTCGCCCTCGTCGCAGATGACGGGCAGATCGTCGTCGCAGAACTCCGTCAGCGACTGGCGACACATCCCGCAGGGCGTCTGGCCGTCCAGTTCGCTGGTCGAGACCGCGAGCGCGTCGAACGAGCGGTGACCCTCGCGGATCGCCTCGGCCAGCGCGACCTCCTCGGCGTGGAGGCTATTGGAGTAGTTGGCGTTCTCGATGTTGCAGCCGGTGAAGACGGTGCCGTCCTCGGTTCGCAGCGCGGCGCCGACCTCGTACTCGGAGTAGGGAGCGTACGACGCCTCGCGCGCCTCGCGAGCGGCTTCGATCAGATCGGTCATGGCAGCGTGTTCGAGCACGGGCCACAAGTAGCCGGCGCTCGGCGTCGTCTCGAATGACCCACACCTTTCAGCCCCTGCCGAGTAGGTTGGGCCGATGACCGGTCTCCTCGTTGCCTTCGGGCTGGCGATCGTCGCGACGGGCGTCATCTGGAAGGGCAGCGAGTACCTCGAACGGTCGGCCGAGCGGCTCAGCAAGTACTACGGGCTGCCGGTCGCCGTCCACGGCGCCGTCGTCGTCGCGATCGGGTCGAGCTTCCCCGAGCTCAGCTCGGTCGTCATCAGCACGCTCGTCCACCAGGAGTTCTCGCTGGGCGTCGGCGCGATCGTCGGGAGCGCGATCTTCAACCTGCTCGTGATCCCGGCCGTCTCGGCGCTCTCGACCGACGAGCTGGAGGCGACTCGCGACATCGTCCACAAGGACGCCCAGTTCTACATCATCAGTGTGCTCGTGCTGTTTATCGTGTTCGCGCTCGGCGCGACGTACGTCCCCGGCGGGACCAACAGCGAGGCGAGACTGACGCGAGTACTCGCCGTACTGCCAATCGCGACCTACGGGGTCTACGTCTTCCTTCACCAGCAGGACGCCAGCGAGTACGCCGCGCCGACCGTCGACGTCGACCACCGTCGGGAGTGGGCCGTGCTCGCCGTCGCGCTCGCGCTGATCGCGGTCGGCGTCGAGGGGATCGTCCGTGCGGCGCTGACCTTCGGCGATGCCTTCGGGACGCCGTCGTTCCTCTGGGGGCTGACCGTGATCGCCGCGGCGACGAGCCTCCCCGACGCGTTCGTGAGCATCAACGCCGCCAAGGCCGGCGAGAGCGTCACCAGCATCACGAACGTCCTCGGGAGCAACACGTTCAATCTGCTGGTCGCGATCCCCGTCGGCGTCCTGCTGGCCGGGGAGACGACCATCAACTTCTACGCGGCGATCCCGACGATGGGCTTTCTCGCCTTCGCGACGCTGGTGTTCGTCGTGTTCGCCCGGACGGATCTCGAACTGACCGACCTCGAAGCCTACGGCTTTCTCGGGCTGTACGGACTGTTTCTGGTCTGGATGACGCTGGAGTCGATGGGAGTTATCGACACGGTCCGGGGAATCTGACCGGCCAGACGAAGGAGCGGCGGCAGTTACTGACTCTCCGCGACGGCCGACCCAACGGCGTCGACGGTCTCGTCGACCAGCGCGTCGATATCCTCGCTTTCGGCGTACACCCGGACGTACGGCTCGGTGCCGCTCGGCCGGACGAGCACCCACGCCGCGTCGGGCAGCTCGATCCGGACGCCGTACTCCGTCGAGACGTCGCCCTCGGGAAACAGCTCCGGAAGCTCCGTTTCCAGGCGCCGCATCGCGGCGTCCTTGGCGTCGTCGGGGCACTCGACGTTGACCTGCCGGTACGGTCGCTCGGTGACGGGCGCTCGAACGCCCTCGACGTCGCCCGCTTCGGCGACCAGCCCCGAGAACACCGCCGCGCTGACGATGCCGTCGATCCACCCGCCGAAGTTGGGGTGGATGTGCTTCCAGGGTTCCGCGGCGAAGGCGATCTCGGTGCCCCGGCCGCCCGCCGTTCGCTCCCGGGCCATCCCCTCGTGGAGCGCGCCGAGGCGGACGCGCTCGGTGCGGCCGCCGGACTCTCGAACGAGCTCGTCGATCCGCGCCGAGGTGTCGGGCGTCGTCACGACGACGGGGTCGGCGGCGTCGGACTCCCGGACGTACCGCGCCGCAAGTACGGCCAGCACGGTGTTCTCGTCGACGACCTCGCCGTCGCCGTCTGCGACCACGATCCGGTCGGCGTCCCCGTCGTGGGCGACGCCGAAGTCGAACTCGCCGTCAGCGAGGAAGGCTAGGAAGTCCCCCAGCGACTCGCGGGTCGGCTTGCTCTCGCGGCCGGGGAAGTGGCCGTCGACGTTCGCGTTGAGGGTGACGACGCGGGCGCCCAGCTCCCGGAGCACCTGGGGCGTGCCCAGGCTCGCCATCCCGTTGCCGCAGTCGACGATGATCGACAGGCCGTCGAGCGGCGTCGACGCTCCGAAGAACTTGCGGGCGTACTCGACGACGTCGTCGCAGTAGACGCCGATCACGTCGGTCGAGCCGGTCGAGCCCCACTCGTCCCACGGCGCCGAGTGCTGGTGGTCGGCGACCAGCGACTCGATCTGCCGTTCGGCCGCTCGGTCGTACTCGACGCCGTCGTCGAACAGCTTGATGCCGTTGTCGGTCGGCGGGTTGTGGCTCGCGGTGATCATCACGCCGCGGCGTCCGCGCGAGGCGTACGCCAGCGCGGGCGTCGGCACGACGCCGACGCGGCGGCAGTCGGCGCCCGCGCTCTCCAGGCCCGCCTCGACGGCGGCGGCGATCCCGTCGCTGGTTTCGCGGCCGTCCTGGCCGAGGACGACCGTCGGGCGTGACGCCGTAGCGGCGTCGGCGTCGCTCCGGGCGGTCGCGTTCGCGTCGGCGTCTCGCGCGTGCGTGGCGACCGCCCGCCCGACCGACAGCGCCAGCTCCGGCGTCACTCGCTCGCTGACCGGGCCCCGAATCCCGGCCGTTCCGAACAGGTTCATACTGAAACGACCGGGCCGGACCACCGTAAATGCACCCGAACGGACACGAGATGGGCTGAAAAACTAGACGACACCGGGCGTGAACTACTGCCCGTCCGTGAAATCACGGATGGGAAGGTACGTCCGGAGGCCGACGAGCAGATACGCCGCGGATGCGACGAGCGCTACCCAGCCGATGACGGCTGCGATCTCGTTGATGATACCGGGGTCGGCGTCGGCGAGGAGGCTCAATCGGTACAGTATCTCATTCGTGAGTAACACCAGGGTCGACAGAAGTACCGAAACGAGGGCGGTTCCGGTGTGATCTTCACTCGATCGAGAAATGCCCATGATACCATCCGCACAGCCCACGATCAAAAACGAACTGGTGAGAGAAGAAATCGATTGGATCGGGCGGCGTTACAGCTCGACGCCGCTCGGAATGAGGCTGTGGTTCCGCAGCAGGTTCCCCTCCTCGTTGTACACGAGGAAGGTGCGCTTATCGTAGGTGACGAGCTCGTCGCCCTCAATGTGGATCCGGACGCCGTAGCGGCCGTCGGAGTCGGGGTCGTGTTCGCCGTAGCGGCGGGCCGCCCGGATGAACTTGAGCACGTCGTCGGCGTCCTCGTTGAGTTCGAGCACGAAGTCGCCGGTGATCCGGTTGGTGACGCTGACGACGCCGGTCGCGTCGTCGTCGAGCGACGTCTGGAGCCGGTAGGCCACGTCGGTCTGGTCGGCGTCGAGCAGTTCGTCGTCCGTTCCTGTGAGGCGCTCGCGGAGCGTCGAGGCGGGGCCCTCGAAGTCGATCCGTACCGTCGGCTTCGCGGGCTCGCCGTCGTCTTCGACCCAGTCGACGTTGCTGACCTCCAGCGTGAAGTAATCGCGCCTCATTCCCTGTGTGAATCAGGTTGGGGCTCACGGGCAATGAACGTAACGCCTGAAAGCGTCGCGTTCGGCCGGCCCGGCGCGACGCCGAGACGGAATCTTTTAGCCGCCGGGGTCCGCGCTCGTCTGGTATAATGGCCTGGGTTCGCTCCGAGTACGCCGGCGAGCTGGCGGTCGTGTCGGCCTGGCTTGCGGCCGTGTTGCCCTGGAACGTGACCTACACCTCGATTCCGGGCACCGAGCTGTCGGCACTGTTCCTTCGATTTCCCTTCCTGCAGGTCCGATACATCTTCGGGATCCCCCGGGACCAGCAGCAGCTGTTCCGCCATCCGATCGCGGCGCTCGATCTGGTCTCGGGCGTCTCGGAGACGCTGTACTACGTCTGGATCGCCGGCGCCGCGGTCGTGGCACTGGCGGTTATGCTGTCGTTCGCGATGTACGCGGCCGAGGACGCCGTCGAGAGGCGCTCGCCCGCCCACCCGGTGCGCGTGATGGGCGGCCTGCTCGCCGTCGCGACCGCGCTGCTGACCGCCGCGACGGTCGCCATCGCAACCAGCGGCGACTTCGGCGGCGGCGTCCCGATCCCGATCGGCCTCGCGGTGCTGGGGCTGCTGGCCGGCGTGTTGCTCCGCGCCGATCTCGTCTGAGTCGGCCGCCTCGTCTCGCTCCTGTCGCCCTGCCCCGCTTTGCCTCGTCCCGCTTCGCCTCGTCCCGGTCGCCACACTTCGCTCCGGCCGCCCAATTTAAGGGTCCTGCCTCCGTTACCACGGTTACATCAGCGTACCGACGGTAAGGCGTCCCTACGGTCGGTGCGCACCTATCCATGACGGACACAGACACGACCGAACCGCGGGGAATCCAGCTGGGCGCCGACGGGCCGACTAGCGACGACGAAGCGCCCGAAACGCGGATCGATCGACTCAAGCGTCGCCTCCGACGCGCGATCGAGCTGCTCGAGGGATCGACCGTCCCCGGGGAGCTGTACGCGCCGGGCCGCCACGGCGAGATCGTCTCGTTCGACGGGCTGGAGGGGTACGAAGAGATCGAGCGGTACTGGGTGAACGCGCCGTTCGCGTTCGTCTCGATCAACTACGACCACGAGGAAAACGAGCACCTCTACTACGTCGTCGAGCCCGAACTCGCGGCCGACGAGTACGAGCTGCTGGAGCTGCTGTTCGAGGACATCCGCGACCCGCTCGTCTACCGGCCGGACGTCGCCGACGAGGACGTCGAGGCCGTGCTGCGCGACGAGCTGCGCGAGCACCTCGAACGCTACGGGGCCGAGATCGACGTCGCGACGTTCCACCGCCTCTTCTACTACCTCTACCGGGCGTTCCGCGGCTTCGGGAAGATCGATCCGATCATCAACGACCCGCACGTCGAGGACATCTCCTGCGACGGCTACGACCTGCCGATCTTCGTCTACCACGACGAGTACACCGACGTGAAGACGAACGTCTCCTTCGAGCAGGAGGCGCTGGACAACTTCGTCGTGCGGCTGGCCCAGCAGTCGGGTCGCCACATCAGCGTCGGCGAGCCGATGGTCGAGAGCACGCTGCCCGACGGGAGCCGCGCCGAACTCGCGCTCGGCGAGGAGGTCACGCCGCGCGGCTCGGCCTTTACGATCCGGAAGTACTCCGACGAACCGTTCACCCCGATCGACCTGATCGAGTACGGCACGTTCAGCGTCGACCAGATGGCCTACCTCTGGCTGGCGATCGAGCACAACAAGTCGCTGATCTTCGCCGGCGGGACGGCCTCGGGGAAGACGACGTCGATGAACGCCATCTCGATGTTCATCCCGCCGCGCTCGAAGGTGCTCTCGATCGAGGACACCCGCGAGCTGACGCTGTACCACGGCAACTGGCTCTCTTCGGTCACGCGCGAGCGGCTCCACGAGGGCAACGACATCACGATGTACGACCTGCTGCGGTCGGCGCTGCGCCACCGTCCCGAGTACATCGTGGTCGGCGAGGTCCGGGGCGAGGAGGCGATCACGCTGTTCCAGGCGATGAACACCGGCCACACCACCTACTCGACGATGCACGCCGACTCGGTCCAGACGGTGATCAACCGGCTGGAAAACGAGCCGATCAACGTCCCCCGCGCGATGGTCCAGTCGCTGGACGTGCTCTGCGTCCAGACGCTGACCCGCTTCGACGACGAGCGCGTCCGCCGGAACAAGACGGTCGCCGAGATCGAGGGGATCGACCAGCGCACCGGCGAACTCGACTACTCGACGACGTACTCCTGGAACGGCGACGACGACTCGTTCACCGACAACGGCAGCAGCGTCGTCTTGGAGGAGATCCGGGAGGATCGCGGCTGGACGCAGGCCGAACTCCTGTCGGAACTGCGCGATCGCCGCCGCTTCCTGCAGTACCTCCGGGACAACGACGTCACCGACTACCGCCGGTTCACGGCGCTGGTCAACGAGTACTACGCCGACGCCGCGACCGTGATGGACCGGATCGACGAGGAAGACGCGGCGCCCGTACCGACGGTCGAGTAGATGGCGCCGTACGACCTCGTCCCGCTGGCGATCGCGCTCGTCGTCCTCGTGCCGGTCGCGCTCGCGCCGCTGAGCACGCGCGTCGAGCGAGTGCTCTCTCGGCTTTCCCTGCTCGCGTTCGGCGACTTCGTCCACCGGGTCGGGCGGAATCGTCAGCGGCGAAAACGACGGCTTCGAACCGCGCACGTTCCGACGACCTATCGCATCTACGCCGCGCGGACGCTGCTGTACGCCGCCGCCGGGGCGGTCGTCGGCGCCGCGGCCGGCCTGTACCTCCAGTGGGGCGCCGTCCTGCTGCTCGAAACGCCACAGGAGACCGTCAGTGCGACCCTTCCCAGCACCGTCGAGTTCGTCGCCGGCGCGTTCGGGCAGCCACAGCCGACCGGGACGACGTTGCTTGCGATCCAGGTTGGGTCGGCGATCGCGATGGCCGTCGCCGTCGCGGTCGCCACGTACTACCTCCGGTGGTGGTACCCCTCCTACCTCGCCGGGCGGCGCCGGCGGAACATCGAGGCGAACCTCCCCGAGACGGTCTCGTTCATGTACGCGCTCTCCCGGAGCGGGATGGAGTTCCCGACGGTGCTACGGATCCTCGCCGACCACGAGCACGTGTACGGCGAGCCGGCGGCGGAAGTCGGCGTGGCCGTCAGAAATATGGATATGTTCGGCAAGGACATGGTCACCGCGATCCGGACGATGGCCCGCCGGACGCCGAGCCCGAAGTTCAAGGAGTTCGCCGAGAACCTCTCGAGCGTTCTCCAGAGCGGCCAGAGCCTCGCCGATTTCCTCGAACAGCAACACGCCGAGTTCCGGCAGGACGCCGAAGATCAGCAGGACCGCCTGCTCAACGAGCTCGCGACGCTCGCTGAGGTGTACGTCACGCTGCTGGTGGTGCTGCCGCTCTTTCTGATCACGATCCTCGTCGTGATCGGCATCTCGATGACCGACACGCTGACGCTGCTGCGAGTCACGGTCTACGTCCTGTTGCCGGTCGCGAACGTCGCCTTCATCATCTATCTCGGCTCGGCGATGGGCGAGTCGAGCGGCGGCGGGCAGTTCGAACCCACGTTCGACCCCTCGATCCGGCTGTCGGGCGTGCGTCGCGCCGAGGACGCGGAAACTCGCTCCGACGGCGGGCTGACCCGCTCCGACGGCGGAACGTCCCGTCCCGATAGCGGCGTCCCTGCGGCGTCGGCGTCAGACCGCCAATCGAAGAACCTCGAACGCCTTCGGCTCTACCGCCAGTACAAGTGGCTACGGGAGACGTTCGGAACTCCGATCCAGACGATCGTCGAACGCCCGAAAACGCTGCTGTGGGCGACGATCCCGGTCGTCGGCGTCCTGACCGCCCTGCGATTCGCGGTGGCCGTCCGGCTGGGCGTCCCGCTGCGGCTGATCGTCGACGACTTCCTGCTCCAGGCGACGCTGTTCGTCGTCGGGACGTTCGCGATCGCCTACGAGGTCCACCGGCGCCGGATCGAGACGATCGAGGCGGCGGTGCCGGACTTCCTCGATCGCCTCGCGAGCGTCAACGAGGCCGGCATGACCGTCGTCGAGAGCATCGACCGGGTTCGCAAGAGCGACCTCGGCGCGCTCAACCCGGAACTCGACCGCGTCTGGGCGGACATCCGGTGGGGCGCCGACGTCGAGCTGGCGCTGCGGCGGTTCGAGCACCGCGTCCGGACGCGGACGATCTCGCGGGTCGTCACCCTGATCACGAACGCGATCAACGCCAGCGGCGATCTCGCCCGCGTGCTGCGGATCGCCGCCTCGCAAGCCAAGTCCGACCGCCGACTCAAGCGCGCACGCAAGGACGAGATGCTAACGTACGTCGTGGTCGTCTACGTCGCGTTCGGGGTGTTCCTGTTGATCGTCGGCGCGCTCGACACCGTCCTCATTCCGAACCTCCCCGACGAGAGCGTGCTGCCCGAGGCCAGCGGCGCGGCCGGCCAGTTCGCCATCACGCAGGTCCTGCAGGATCTCGGGTCGATCAACCAGTCGGCGTACACGGTGATCTTCTTCCACACGACCTCGCTGCAGGCGCTGTTCTCGGGGCTGATCGCCGGGCAGATGAGCGGCGGCCGGCTGGCCGACGGCGCCAAGCACGCCGCCGTCCTGCTCTCGGTCGCGTATCTCACCTTCCTGTTCATCTGAGCGCGCTGGGCGTTCGGCGTCCGGCGGCGTCGGAGAGTCGCCGCCGGATCGCCGCGACTTTGGTCGCTGCGGTACTCCGGACCGGCATGGACCGGGCGCCCGATCGCGTTCGCGAGACGTACGACGACATCGCCGAGCACTTCGCGTCGACCCGGGAGTACCCCTGGCCGGAGGTCGAGGAGTTCCTCGACGGCGTCGACGGCGCGCTCGGCCTCGATCTCGGCTGCGGCAACGCCCGCCACGCCGAGCCGATGGCCGAGTACGTCGACCGGGTCGTCGGCGTCGACGTCAGCCGCGGGCTGCTCGAAACCGCCCGGGAGCGCCGCGGCGAGCGCGACTTCGGCGTCGATCTCGTGCAGGGCGACGCCGGGCGGCTGCCGATCGCCGACGGCGTCGTCGACGTCGCGGTGTACGTCGCCACGCTCCACCACCTCCCGGACCGCGCGGCGCGACGCCGAAGCCTGGACGAGCTCGCCCGCGCCCTCGCGCCGGAGGGCCGCGCCCTCGTCTCGGCGTGGAGCACGGCCCACGACCGCTTCGACCGCTCGGAGGGGTTCGACACGACGGTCGACTGGACGCTGCCGGGCGGCGAGACGGTTCCGCGGTTCTACCACGTGTACGATCCCGACGAGTTCCGCGCCGACCTCTCGGCGAGCGATCTCGCGGTCGAGGACGCATTCCTCTCCAGCGGCAACTGCTACGCGGTCGTCGGAAAAGGGAAACACCCTTAACCGGCGGCGGTAAAAGACAGGACGCACGCTGGTGTGGGCTAAATGGCCCACCGGCGGATCGCGGTCGCGCGATCCCCCGGGCGATCGTTCGATCGCTCGGTTTCAGTACACGCCACAGCACGCGCCACAGCGCCGGTGGTCTAGTGGTAGGACCTGAGCCTTCCAAGCTCATGGCCCGGGTTCAAATCCCGGCCGGCGCATGATTGTCTCGAACGGACGTGAGAGACATCTGCGGGACGGCGGGATTTGAACTACGCGAGACGAGCGCCAGCGAGTCTCGCCATCGAGTTCAAATCCCGGTCGGCCCACTCCCTGCGGTCGTTTGCCGACCGACGGTCACCTCGCTCCGCGCGGTGAACTCCCGGAACGGCGAAGCCGTTCCGACTCTCGCGAACGCTTCGCGTTCGCTCGGTCCCGGCCGGCGCACTTCTAGATTTCAAACGCTATAGTTGCACTTCTATCTCCTTTCCACAGCCGCTACGACCGCCAGTACGACGGCGTCAGCAGCACCAGCACCGGGATGATCTCGATCCGGCCGATCCACATCAGGAGGATCATCGCGACCTTCGTGCTCTCGGGGAACACCTCGTAGGTCTCGTAGGGGCCGGCGACCCCGAACCCCGGACCGATGTTGAAGAACGTCGCCGCCGCGGCGCCCAGCGCCTCGAACTCGGTGAGCTGGAAGCCGACGCGGGAGCTGTCGAACACCAGGAAGACGGTGGTGGCGATGAAAAAGACGAGGCTGATCAGGGTGTAGGCGTAGACGTCGCGGATCGTCTGCTCGTCAACGACGTCGCCGCTCAGGCGAACCGGCTTGACGACCGAGGGGTGGCTGGCGACGAACAGGTCCCGCCGGAACCCCTTCAGAACGATCAGCCAGCGCAGCGCCTTGATCGAGCAGGTCGTGGACCCGGCCATTCCGCCGATGAACATGCAGATAAAGAGGAGGTGCTTGGCGGGCGAGGACCACACGTTGAAGTCCGTGCTCGCGTAGCCCGTCGTGGTCGTGATCGAGACGACCTGGAAGACGCCGTGGCGGATCGTCCGCTCGACGTCGCCCGCGTAGGTCCCGTCCGAGAAGAGGATCGCGACGACGCCGACGCTGAAGAACGCCAGAACGCCGAGGTAGAACCGGAACTCGTCGCTCTCGCGGAGGCGCTCGAAGTCGCCCTGCAGGACCAGGTAGATCAGGACGAAACTCGTCGCGCCGATCGCCATGAATACCGTCACGGTCCACTGGACGATCGGCGCGAACGCGCCCAGACTCTCCCCGCGGGGCGAGAACCCGCTGGTCGAGATGGTGGTGAACGCGTGGGCGACGGCGTCGAACGGCGTCATGTTCGGCGCGGCGCCGACTAGCCCGAGCCCGTAGAGGATCCCGATCAGCAGGAGCGTCAGCCCGATGTACAGACTCCACAGGAGCTGCGCCGTGTTCGAGATCTTCGGCGTGAGCCGGTTGACGTTTCGAGTCTGCGATTCGGTCTCCATGAGCTGCGCGCCGGCGACGCCGAGCTGCGAGAGGATCGCGGTCGCGAGAATCAGGATGCCCAGCCCGCCGAGCCACTGGATGAGCTGACGCCACAGCAGTATCGCCCGCGAGTGGACCGAGAAGTCGACGGCGGCGGTCGCGCCCGTGGTCGTGATGCCGCTCATGCTCTCGAACAGCGCGTTGATCGGGTGGGCGAGCGCCCCCTCGCCCGCCGCGACGAACGGGATCGCGCCGACGAGCGCGACCGAGAGCCACGTGAGCGAAACCATGAGGAACGCCTCCCGGTTGCCGAGGTCCCGCTCGTCGGTGAGCCGTTCGAGGAGCGTTCCGACCGCGACCGTGACGGCGATCGTCAGGAGGAACGGGACGACGTCCTCGGCTTCGTACGCGGCGAGCGCGAGCGGTAGCAGGAGCGGCACCGAGAGCCACTTGAGGACCGTCCCGACGAGGCTACAGCTGGTGCGCCAGTCGACGCGGATCCTCATGGCTCCGGTGGACCATTCCGGTCCAGCGCAGAGTCCTCTCGAAGTGACGAGTTGTACATCGGTCGTGCGCAGATCCTAACTGTGTGCTCGCGTGGGATGTCTGTACTGGTTGCCGGCGACAGTTCGCCACGCTACGCGATAGCTTCATGCGTCGTCGAACTGGCCGTCGGGTCCAGGACGCTTACTGCGGGTGAAGCCCGTAGATTAGCGAACGGCCGAACACCAGCACCGGGATGATCTCCAGGCGGCCGATCCACATATTGAACACGAACATGGACTCGGCGAAGGGGTTCATTGAGGGGCCGGTGATCCCTGAGGAGAGGCCGACGTTGCCCTGCGCGCTGGCGACCTCGAAGACGGCATCAGCGAGACCGAAGTCGGGGCCGGCGACGTTCACCAGGACGATCGCGCTGGCGACGAGTAGTGCGATCCACAGCAGGCTGACGATCGCCGCCTCGCTGAACTCTCGTTCCATCTCGTTGCGCGAGAGGGTGCGGCCGTCGATCGTCGCCGTGACGACCGCGCTTTCGGGGAGGAACACCCTCGCGAACTGCCAGACGATGCCGCGGCCGATCGTGTACGCCCGGATGATCTTGATGCCGCCGACGGTCGACCCGGCGGCGCCGCCGATCACCATGGGCAGCGTGAGCACGAACTTTCCGGCGTCGCTCCAGCCGCCGATCGACGACGACTGAAAGCCCGTACAGGAGAGGGCGCTGATCCACTGGAACACCGAATCGCGGATAGCCGTCGTCTGGGCCGCCGACAGGCCGACCGCCTGCAATCCCCCGTAGTCGGTCGGGTCGAACACCTCGGTGACGGCGACCGCGTTCTGGAGCGAGAGGACGACGACGCCGGCGCCGAACAGCACGAACAGCCACCGTGTCTGGAGATCCTCCCAAAGGAGGCTGGTGTCGCGGTTCGCGAGGATGCCGTAGTGGATCGGGAACGCGATCGCGCCGAGGGTCATGATCGGCAGTAGGACGGTCTCGATGAGCGTCGAGTCGTACGTGCCGATGGAGTTGTCCGTGACGGAGAACCCGCCGGTCGATAGCCCCGTCATCGCGTGGTTGAGCGCCTGCCAGAAGGCTTGCCACGTCGGTAACTGGGAACCGTAGTCCGACAGTGAGATCGCGACAAACATCGCGACGACCGCGAGTGCAGTGTAGAGCACGAAGATCTTCCAGACCGTCTGGACCGTGTCGATGATGCTCGGGTGGATCTTCTCCTCTCGGGCCTCGCTCCGGTACAGCGCGTAGCTCCCGCTGCCAGGGCGGGCGAGGATCGCCGTCGTGAGGACGATCACGCCGACGCCGCCGACCCACTGCATCAGCGAGCGCCACCACTGGATCGCGCGGGGGAGCGTCGGCTCGTGGACCGCCATCGTCAGCCCCGAGCCGGTCCAGCCGCTCATGCTCTCGAACATCGCGTGCAGCGGGTTCCTGAAGTACACCAGGCTGGAGCGCGACTGCATCCCGAAGACGGTGACCGCCTCGTAGTCCTCGGGACTGGGCGCCGAGAGGACGTACGACTGCATGGCCTCCGCCGGCGTCAGATACGCCGACAGGAGGAACGGGATCGCCCCGAAAACGGCGACGCAGAACCAGCCCGCGGCCGCGATCACCATCCCGTGTTTCATCCGCGGATTGGGAGCGTCGGCGAACGCTCGTCGAGCGCCGAGGCCGACCGCGGCGGTGACGCCGCCGGCGACGAGAAACGCCAGCGCGGGGTACCACTCGGTAAACAGGAGCGCGACGGCGAACGTGAACGTCATCAGCGCGCCCTCCATGGCGAGCAGCGACCCGACGTCTCTCGCGATGATCGCGAGGTCCGTCGGAATTATACCGTCCGATCGATTTCGCGCCATATCAACGTTCGTCCGTCGAGCCGTCGTGATCCTCGAAGTGGCCGAACATGTCCGTCACCTCGGGCGTCGCGCCGTGCCCGGAGTACACCGTCACGAGGTCGCCGGCGTGAATTTCCGTGTTCCCGCGCGGGGTGATCGGGTGATCCGTTCCCTCCCGCTCGATCGCGACGATGAGCATGTCATCCTCGAGTAGCCCCTCCTGGGCGGCTTCTTGGATGGTCTTGCCGACGACGGTCGCCTCCTCGCCGACGCGGATCTCGAATACCTCGGCCTCCTCGCCGATGCGCATGTAATCGACGATGGTGGGGCGTTTGACCGCACGGTAGAGATATTCCGCGATGAGCCGCTGTGGATTCTGCATCGTGTTCACGCCAATCCGGCTAAACAGGTTCATGTGATCGGGGTTGTGGACGACCGAGACGATGTGGGGGACGTCGAGTTCCTTCGCGAGCAGGCTGACCATGATGTTGGTCGCGTCCTGATCGGTCGTGGAGATGAGCGCGTCCGCTCGGTCGGCTTCGGCGTCGAGCAGCGTCTCCTTTGACGTCGCGTCGTCGTTGAGGACCAGGCAGTCGTACTCCGTTGCCGCACGTTCCGCCTTCTGTTCGTCCTCTTCGATCACGACCACGTTGTTGCCGCCCGTCGTCGCGATCTCGATCAGAGGGGTGCCGATGCTCCCGGCGCCGACGATGACGATGTACATTATTGGATTCAGTATTCTATGAGGAGTACGAAAAGATGCCGTTCTCGCTCTGGCGCGCCTACGAGGTTCAGTATCGTCGGGAACATGGATTCTGACTCGCGGTCAAATATCGAATTTCTGGCCGTCGCTTCGCCGACAGACGAGAACCGTGTTGTCCGCGCGATCGCTGATATCGTCGGTGACCGAACCGAGAACGAACCGCTTGAGCCGGTTCTTCTGTGGCTCTCCGATCGCCGTCACGTCGTAGTACTCGGACTGTTCGACGATGGCGTCCGCGACGTCCGCGCGTTCGAGGTGCCACGTGTCGGCGTCGACGTCGTCCGGTAGCCGAGCGAGCGCGCGTTCGAAGAGTTCATCGACTCGGTCGGTATCGCCACCCGTGGACACGTGGAACAGTTCGACGGCGGCGTCCGCCCCTTTCCCGAGAGCGCCGGCGACCGACACGGCGAGCGGGGAGTGGGGGCCGTCGGCGATCGGAACGAGAATCGACGAGAGGCGGTCGTCGCCCGCGTGATCGACGGACACCGCGTCGCAGTGGACGCGGTCGCTGATGCGCTCCGCGACGTCGCCCCGGAGCGAATCGACGAGCGCGTCCGGCGTGTGGCGATCGAACACGATCAGGTGCACGTCGTACGCCTGCGCGATTTTCGCGACGGTCTCTGGGGGATCCGACGTCGTCTCGATCAGCGAACTGACGCTGACGTCGTGATGCTCGTCGAGCTTTGACCGCAAGAGCTGCTTGCCGACGGTGTGGGCCTCGTCCGTGAGGGACTCTTCGTCCTCCACGAGATCGAGGACGATCAGTCCGGCGTCGGCGCCCTCGGCGACATCGCGGGCGATCTCAAACGTGTACGCGTCGTGGTCCTCGAACACCGGATAGAGGATCGACTGCGTCCCGTCCTCGCCGCCTACCGCGTCGTCGGGGTGCTCAATATCGAGGCCCCTGTCGGCGGATTCCATGGTCGGTGGGTTGAGGCCGCGGGTATTAAATGTGGACCTCACACCTCCGTTTGTTAATCTAGATATCCACGGTTACGCGATCGAAAGTTGCGTATAGATCACGTCAACCGTGCTTCCAGCACGGACTGGACACCGTCCGTCGTTCGCCCCCGAGGGCTCACGCCAAGGCGATGGTACGAGACCAATACCGCCTCGAGACCGGTGGACTCGGTGTTCTTCCGCGGCGTCCCGATGTCGACGCTCTAATCGTTCGAGGGCCGATCCGATCTGGATGACGCCGTTTTTTCACTACCCCGTCGGTACCCACGGATCAATGCCGAGCCACGTCGACTACAGGTCCTCGCTCAGCTTCGTCGGGACCGTCCTGAAGTACATCTCCGTCCCGTTCGCGTTCCCCCTGCTTGCGGCAGTGTGGTACGGTGAAAGCCCGATCCCGTTCGTCGTGACGATTTTGGTCGCGCTCGCAGTCGGCGAGGGACTCGAACGCCTCGAACCCGACCCTCAGCTCGGCCACCGCGAGGGGTTCTTGCTCGTGGGCGCGACCTGGCTCGCGGTTCCTCTGATCGGGACGCTGCCCTACCTCGTCGCCGGGCAGGGGACCATCGCCCAACCGGTCGACGCGCTGTTCGAGAGCATGAGCGGGTTCACGACGACCGGCGCGACGGTGCTGGGCGAGATTTCGATCGACCGCCACGGCCGAGGGATCATGATGTACCGGCAGTTAACGCAGTGGCTCGGCGGGATGGGGATCGTCGTGCTGATGGTCGCGATCCTCCCCGAACTGTCGGTCGGCGGCGCCCAGTTGATGAAGGAGGAGGCGCCAGGCTTCGGTATCGACCGGCTCAAGCCGCGAATCGCACAGACGGCGCGGACGCTGTGGAAGATCTACGCGGGACTGACGCTGCTCGCGGCGCTGGTGTACTACGGGCTGGGCCTTTTCGGTGCGGCCCCCGAGATGAGCGCCTACAACGCCGTCGCCCACGCGCTGACGACGATGCCGACCGGCGGGTTCTCACCGGAAGCCAGGAGCGCCGAGGCGTTCGCGCCGGTCGTCCAGTGGGCGATGATCCCGTTCATGATCGTCGCCGGGACGAACTTCGCGCTACTGTGGTACGCGCTCGACGGGCATCCCTCGCGCCTGCTCGGCGACTCGGAGTTCCGGACGTACCTCGCGGCGCTGACCGGGATCGGGGCGCTGATCGCTGCGCTGCTGTACGCCGGCCCCGGTCTCGACTCGACGCCGAGCGAGGTCGCGCCGATCGTCGGCGCGGTCGAGCCCGCGCTCCGGCAGGCGCTGTTCCAGGTCGTCGCCATCGTCACGACGACCGGGTACGCGAGCATGGACTTCAACACCTGGAGCGCGCCGGCCCAGACCATACTCCTGTTCGCGATGTTCCTCGGGGGATCGGTCGGATCGGCCGCCGGCGGGATCAAGATCGTCCGCTGGTACGTGATCTACCGGATGGTCGACCGAGAGCTGTACACGACGGTCCACCCCGAGGCGGTTCGGCCGATCCGGGTTTCCGGGTCGGTCATCGACGAGGACACCATCACCGGACTGGTCGGCTTCACGCTGCTGTTCTTGCTGCTGTTTGCGTTCTCGACGGTTCTCATCTACCTCGACACGCTGCGGACGCCGGGACTATCGCTGAACGGGCTGGAGGCGATGAGCGTCACGATGGCGACGCTGGGCAACATCGGGCCGGGCTTCGGTCCCGTCGGACCGATGAACAGCTACGGTGAGTTTTCCGCCGCCGCGAGGCTGTACATGGTGTTCCTGATGTGGATCGGCCGCCTGGAGATCATCTCCGTGCTGGTGCTGCTGACGCCGACGTTCTGGCGGCGGTGACCGCCGTCCGACCCGGTCGCCACGCTGCGGTCACCGGTTCGCGCTCGCCCTGAACGCCGCGGCGAGGACGTAGGCCACGAGCAGGCTTCCGACGAGCGCTCCGAACCGGCCGACCGTCACCGCCAGCTCGACCGCGGCGACTGCGCCCGCGACTTCCAGCGCTAGCCCGACCGCGATCGCAGCGATCGACGCCGCTGCGAGCCGGTCGCCGACGCCCGGGAGCCGTCCGACCGCGGGCGGGTAGAAGTGATAGGAGACGCCGACGATCGTCAGGCCGAGAAAGCCCAGCACGTTCAGCCGGGCGTGGACCGCCGCCAGCGCCGCGGTCGGCCCCGCGGTCGCGAAGTGAAGCCCCAGCAAGACGCCGAGAAACCCCGCCAGGGCGCCGATCCCGACGCCGTAGCGGCCGACGCGCTCGCGGTCGGACCGGCGGAGCAGCGCGGCGACGGCCAGCGCGAAGCCGACGACCGCGACCGCCTCGATCGCGGCGCCGACGAGCAGCCGGGACGTTCCGATGCCGGTCGCCAGCAGCGCGGGCCCGGCGGCGCCGGTCGGCAGCACGAGCCACGCGAGCGCTCGCGGCGGCGTCGCGACGAGCAGGCGCGGGAGCAGCCGGAAGCCGATCGCGAACACGAGCAGCGCGCCGGCGCCCGCGGCGAGCAGGTGAACGGCGCGCGGCGGGTAGCCGTCGAGCAGCGGCGGG
The DNA here is from genome assembly GCF_039522665.1 of Natronoarchaeum mannanilyticum. Lineage (NCBI taxonomy): Archaea > Methanobacteriati > Methanobacteriota > Halobacteria > Halobacteriales > Natronoarchaeaceae > Natronoarchaeum > Natronoarchaeum mannanilyticum. Next base: position 103,228 of record NZ_BAAADV010000007.1, on the reverse strand, counting down.
AGCGGCGTCGCGCCGGCGGCCGTCGCGTACGAGCCGACGAGCAGGTACGCCAGCGCGATCGGGACGAACGCGTTGGCGAGGCGATCGAGCTCCCGACGGTGGGCATTGTGATCACCTGTTCCCGTCCGCCGCCCCGAGAGATTTCCGCGGAGCGTCCATAGCAGCGTCGCGACGAAGACGACGACGCCGGCGAGCCACAGCGCGCTTCCGATGGCGGCGAGCCCGACCCCGGCAAGTTCAGCCGCGGGTCGTACGGCGTCCGCCGCCAGCAACAGCGTACCGAGCGCGGTCGCTGGAAACTGCGCCGCGAGCGGCGCGGCGCCGTCCAGTTCAGCCTCGAAGTACGCCGGGACGAGCGAGTACGCCTGCCCGAACACTGCGTGGAGGACGAAGCCGTAGACGCCGAGGCGAACGCCGACGCCCGCCGGAAGCCCGGCGACCGCGGCGACCTGCCACGACACGAGAAAGCAGACGCTCGCGGCGACGAACCAGCGGACGCGCCGAGAGATCGCCTGCGTTCCCGCCATCCGGTCGACAGTTGGCCTGCGCGCCCTTTGCAGTTCGGCCCGAACGTGTTCGCCGGGGCAGCGAACGTTGCCGGGCGTCCCCGTAACGGGCACGAAATGCTGACCGTAAGCCTGCGTTACCGCCGGAAAGGTCGGGATAGGCTTGGACAACCACAGCTGTACGACGATCGTTCAGCACCGTTTGTTCGTACCCGGTCAGTAACTAAGCGGATCCCACCCCCTGTGTACTCCCGTATGCCCACCTGCAACAACTGCGGTTCGTTCGTGACCCGCGACTTCGCGCGCGTGTTCGGCGACAACAAAGAGAACGTCAGCGCCTGCGTCGAGTGCACGACTGGGCGCGATCTCAAGTCGGGCGCGGCGAAACAGTAAGTCGTCAGTTGGCTTCGGCGGCTTCCAGCGCCTCGTCGACGTACTGGGCTTCCCAGTCGCGCCGGGCTTCGATCTCCCGGCGGCCTCGGGCCGTCAGCGAGTAGTAGTTGGTTCGCCGGTCGAGCTGGCCCTTCTCGGCGAGCCCTTTTTCGACGAGCGTGTCGAGGTTCGGGTACAGCCGCCCGTGGTGGATCTCCTTCTCGTAGTACTCCTCGAGTTCCTCCTTGATCGCGAGGCCGTGAGGATCGTCCAGTCCGGCGATCACGTACAGAAGGTCGCGCTGAAATCCGGTCAGGTCGTACATTGCTCTGTCTTCATTATACTATCTGTTATATGTTAAGTCTGTCGCTCCGACGAGCGAGCACCGGTTCTTCCCGTCGAAGGTTTCGGACCGGATCGCGTTTCAAAATGGATCGGCCGGCGCTGGGATCCGGATCGGGCGGTGCACGGGGCACCAATACGAATCCGCGAGATGACTGTCGATATCGTGACAGCCCTTCGTTACGTCCTTCGAATCCCCCGATCGAGTGAAGGTTACTCCAGCCGGTCGGCGTCGGCCGTCAGCTCGCGCAGTCGCTCGGTCGGGAACGATTCGAGCTGGTCGGTCGTACAGCGCCACTCCCAGTTGCCCGTGTCCGTCCCCGGCGAATTGAACCTGGCCCACTCGCCCAGGTCGAACAGGTCCTGGACCGGAACGACCGCGAGCACCGAATCAGAGTGCCAGGCCGCGTCGATCAGCTTCCAGTTGATCTCCTCGCCGTCGGCGCCGAGATAGTAGTGCAGGCAGTCCCGGTGCTCCTCCGAGAGGTTCTCGTACCAGCCCCGGACGGTGTTGGTGTCGTGGGTGCCGGGGTACGCGACGGTGGCCTCGTCGAACGTGTGGGGCAGGTAGATGTGGTCCTCGGAACACCAGTCGGCGTACTGGAGCACCTTCATGCCGGGCGCGTCGACGTCCCGGCGAAGCTGCTCGACCGACTCGTTGATGAACCCGATGTCTTCGGCGATCACGGGCAGCTCGCCGAGTTCGTCCTCGAGCCGCCGGAAAAAGTCCAGTCCCGGCCCCTCGTACCACCGGCCCTGCGAGGGGTCCTCGTCGGCGCCGATCGCGTAGTACTCGTCGAACCCGCGGAAGTGGTCGATCCGGATCAGATCCGACAGCTCCAGCTGCCAGGCGACCCGGTCGATCCACCACTCGTAGTCCTCGGCGACGACGGCGTCCCAGTCGTACACCGGCATCCCCCACTCCTGGGCGGGGTTGTTCGCGTCGGCGGGGACGCCCGAGATCAGCGCCGGCTCGCCCGCCTCGTCGAGCTCGAACAGCTCGGGGTTCGCCCAGACGTCGGCGCTGTCCTGGGCGACGTAGATCGGCAGGTCGCCGACGATATCGATCCCCCGTTCGGCGGCGTACTCGTGGAGCTCGTCCCACTGGTCGACGGCGAGGAACTGGCGGAACTTCCGGTAGCGGATCTCGTCGGCCAACTCCTCGCGGTACTCCGCCATGGCCTCGGGCTCGCGCGAGCGGATCGGGTCGGGCCAGTCGGTCCAGGCGACGTCGCCGAAGTGGTCCTTGAGCGAGCGGAACAGCGCGTAGTTGTCGAGCCAGTCGACCCGCTCTTCGAACGCGGCGAACTCCGACGCCACGTCCTCGGGCTCCTCGGCGTCGAACCGCTCGTAGGCCTCGCGGAGTAGCGGGTACTTGAACTCGCGGACCGCCTCGTAGTCCACGCGCTCGTCGGGGAACGTTTGGTCGGTCGCGATGTCGGCCTCGTCGAGTAGACCCCGCTCGACGAGGTCGTCGAGGTCGATCAGGAGCGGTTCCAGCGCGAACGCGGAGTAGGCCTGGTACGGCGAGAAGCCGTGGACCTCCGCGACGGGGCTCAGGGGACACAGTTGCCACAGCGACTGGCCGGCGTCGGCCGCCGCGTCGACGAATCGCTTCGCCGGCTCGCCGAACGATCCGACGCCGTGCCGCCCCGGCAACGCCGTCGGGTGCAGGTACACTCCGCTCTGTCGCGAAAAGCTGCTCATAGAGGGTGTACGTCGTCCCCCATTGTAAGGATGCTGCAATAATTCGGCAGATAAATTATACTGTCAGCCCGCGTGTGACTAACTGGCTCGAAAAGACGCTTCGGCCGACCCGTCGCGGTCGAGCGCGACGCCTCAGTCGAACCGGACGCTCGTGAGCGTCGTGCCCACGCCGGCGAGATCCTCCGAGTCGGACGCCGCGATCACGGAGACCGTCTCCGTGCCGGGCCGGACCTCGACGGTCGCCTCGAACTCGTCGTCCTCGACGGTCGCGAGCGCGGTGTCGTCGGCCGTCCACAGTACGACCTCGTCGCCGCGCGTCGTCCCGGCGACGGTCGCCTCGCCCTCGGAGAGCTCCACGTCGTCGACCGACAGCGGCGGCCCGTCGGGGTCGATCTCGCGGTAGCGACGCTCGAGGAACGTCGGCGTCTCGACGGGGCTTCCCGCGTCCAGCGCGTCGGCCAGGCGCACGAACTGCGCCATGCTCCAGGCCAGCGGCGTCGCAGCGCCGGTCCCCTCGCCGATCTCCCAGCCGAAGTCGGTCGGGTACTCGCGGTCCCAGACCTGCTCGGGGATCATCCGGCCGCTGTTGGCGAACCGCTGCATCGTCTTGAGCAGCTCCGCGGGCTCGTAGTCGCCGATCTCGTCGTGGTCGTCGGTTTCGGCGTCGGCGGCGGCCGCGGTGAGCTCGTACTCGCCGCGCTCGCCGGTAAAGATCGGCCAGAGTCGCCCCGAACCGTTGCGGTCGATCGACCACGGGCCGCCCTCGTCGGGCTCGATCTCGCCCATCTCGCCGTAGCCGTCGCCGTTGTAGCGGTACCAGCCCGGTCCGTTCGGCGTGTCGACCTCGATCGTGTCGTCGGCGACCGCCAGCGAGTTGCGGATCAGGTCGTAGTCGGGGTCGCGGATCCCGAGCCGGACGAGCTCGAGGAACCCGCCGTCGATGATGTCGCGCTCGTCGAGCGTCGGCCCGTTGTTCGCGAGTTCGCGCTTGACGCCGCTGTCGGGGTCGCCGTTCCGGGACACCCGGATGTAGTACGGCGTCCGGTCGTGGCGTTCGGTCCCCTCGCGGGTCGCACACCAGCGGTCGACGCCGGTGCGCCAGTAGTCCGCGAACCCGAGGTACGCCAGCGCGTCGGCCCGCTCGCCCTCGGCGGCCGCCAGCGGCGCCGCGCAGGCCGCGCCGGCGATCTCGGCGGCGATCGTCGACGGCGAGTAGCCGGCCTCCTCCTCCCAGCGCTCCTGGCCGCTCCGCGGCCCCGAGCGCAGGAGGTACTCGACCGACCGGCGGACGTGCTCGTACTCGTACCCGACGTCGTCGAACGCGACGCCGTGGCGGTTCCAGAGCTGGTAGGCCATCACCGACGGGAACGCGACGTTGTCGAGCTGCTCGCCGCCCCAGCGGATCCGGCCGTCGAGGAACGTGTTCTGCGAGACGAACCCGTTGGGCCGCTGCTGGTACTCGTAGATGTACTCCGTGGCCTCGGTGGCGCTGCGGACGTCGCCGATCGTCTCCAGGGCGGTGAAGACCTGGTAGAGGTCCCGCGCCCAGGTGAAGTTGTAGCCGAAGTCGCGGGGCTCGGTCGCGTCGACGTTGTCGCCCCACGGCACGCACGGGCTGGCGATGCCGGCGCCGAGGAACGTCTTGTCCTCGACCGCCTTGAGCACCATCACCGCCGCGCGGTACTGGTTCGCGAGGTCGGGGTCGTCGCGAACCGACTCGGGCAGTTCGACCGCCTCGAGATACTCGCGCCAGCCGTCGACGTAGGCGTCGCGGACGCCGACGTAGCCCCGCGAGAGCGCCCGCTGGGCCTCCGTCAGCGCCATCTCGGTGTCGGCGTCCTCGGCGAACCCGAGCGCGATCGTGTCGGCGATCGAGGTCGCGCGCTGGCCGACGCGGCCGACGAGCACGCTGTGGCCCGGTCCCGCTTTCGGCTCGCCGTCGACGGCCTCGCCCTCGCTAAATAGCGCCGCGAGGTGTTCGTCGGTGGCCTCGCCGACCGTCGCCCAGTCGAACGACCGCTGGGAGGCGATCGCCGCGGCGACCTGGTACGGTTCGCCGTTCGGGTCGACGAACGCGGGCTCGTGGGCGGCACCGGTGTCCCAGGCCGCCAGCGCGTAGCCGTCGCCCTCGTCGACCAGCTCGGCGCTTTTGTCCTCGATGTACCCCGAGAGCGCGGCGTCGCCGACGACGTACACGTCGTACTGGTTGTTGTCGTCGGCCGCGAAGTCGACGTCCATCACGATCGACTCGCTGTCGGGGTCGGTGACGTACTCGACGACGAGCTCCCACTCGTGGCCGTCGGCGCCGGTCTCGGTGATCGTCTGGCGGTACACCGGCGACTCCGAGCCGACCATCCGCGTCGAGCGCTCGATCGTCTCGATGGCGTCGTCGGTGCGCTCCTCGTTGTGCGTCCGGGCGGTGTAGGTCGACTCGTCGTCGGCGTCGACGACGAGGAAGTCCACAGTCCGAAAGTTCATCAGGTCGACCCGCGGGAACCGCGGCTCGGTCATCGCGCCCTCGGTCAGCGTGAACCAGACGCGCGAGGAGTTCGACTCCCAGTGGTCGGCCGCCGTGCCGACGCCGTAGGTCTCGCCAGTGGTCCACGTCGAGTGGGCCGCCGGTCCGCTGGGTTGGGTGAGTTCGGCCGAGGACTCCAGCGCGCCGTTCTCGTGGAGTCGCGCGACGACGGCCGAGCGCAGGCCGTGGGCCCACGCGAACGGCGTCGCGCTGTCCTTCCGGCCGTCGTCGAACACCTGCTCGGAGAGGTAGCCGCCCGGTCCGGAGAGGCGACCGTCGGGCTGGATCAGGTCCAGCAGCATCCGGGCGCGCTCGAAGGCCGCCTCGACCGGCGACGCTTCGGCGTCCGGCGAGTCCGCCGCGCTGTCGCCGTCCGCATCCGCCCCGTCGCCGACCGCGTCGAGGCCGTACTCGTCGATCATCCCGGCGAGGTCGGCGTTGGCCGACGCCGCCCAGCCGACCGCGAGCGGCCAGATCTTCGGCTGGTCCTGGCCGCGACGCCGCCACTCGTCGCCCTCGTAGCGGACGAGGCCGAGCAGTTCGCCGTCCGCCCCGTACCGCGAGAGCCCCTCGACGGTCGTCTCGACGTGCCGCCGGAGTCGATCGGCGCGCTCGGCGTCGAGCGAGTCGGTGAGCTCCGCGTACGCGCGGTGCGCGCAGACGAGGACGAGCGTCCCGACGTCGAGCCGGTCGTCGCCGGGCGCGCGCTCGAAGACGCCGCGGTCGCTCCAGCGCTCGCCGATCGCGCCGTACACCTCGGTCGCCAGCTCCTGCGCTCGCGACTGCAGCGTCTCGTCGACCGGCGCCCGGCCGATCGCCGAGAGCGCCAGCAGTATCGAGGCCGCAGTGTGGGTGAATCGTCCCGTGTCGCTCTCCCAGACGTCCTGGCAGGGCTTCGGGAACCCGTCGTCGGCGATCATCCCGTCGAGCGCGTCGAGACCGTCCTCGACGGTGCCGGTGATCCGGGCGACCAGATCGGTGTCCGGCGAGCCCAGGCGCAGGTAGCGTGCGAGATACGCGAGCACGCTCGCGGTGCCGTCGGCGGGGTACTGCACGCTGTCGCCGCCGGCCACGCGGGCGTTGCCCCAGCCCGGCGCGAGTCGTCCGTTGTGCGCCCAGACGCGCTGGGGCCAGGTGCCGTCCGAAAGCTGGGCGTCGGCGTAAAACCGGGCGCTGGCGGCGTGCTGGTCCTCGAGGTCGATGCCGAAGTTCGCGTCGACGGTCAGCAGGTGCCGGGCGACCTCGGCGTCGTCGCGGAACCAGCTGTAGCCGTAGCCGCCGGAGTAGACGTGGTGGGGATCGAACTCGGGGCCTTTGATGCGGGCGCCCGTCGGCGCCGTCAGCAGGGAGAGGGTCCGCAGGTCCGACACGACGGTCTGGCGGTGGGGAACGTCCGGGACGTCGAACCGGTTGCGCGACATCGCGCGGTTCCGGATCGCCCGATCCGTCTGGTAGTGGTCGGCGAACGCGTGGACGTGCGCGAGCGCGTCCGAGCGCGAGGTCTCCTCGTGATCGGCGACCAGCGAGACCAGCGTCGTCTGGGCGAGGCTCCCCTCGTCGTCGAGGGGGACTTCGGCGACAACGGTGTCCGAGAGGTCGTCGGTGGCGCCCTGCCCGGTCGGGAGCGCGTCTGGGTCGTCGGCCAGCAGCTCGTCGAACCCGTCGCGGCGCTGGCTGACCGCGCGCGCGATGCCGGTCGAGGCGGTGAGATAGTCGTGCTCTGCGTCGTGGAACACCTCGACCACGTCGTCGTGGTGCAGATGTCCGACGCTGTCGGTCTGGCCGTCGGGGGCGAAGGCCACCGCGGCGACGAGGCTCGGTCGCTCCGGAACGTCGCCGCGCAGCTCCAGGTGGGTGAGGTGGGCCTTCTCCAGCGTGTAGTCGTACTGGTGGATCGAGTAGCCGTCCGCCTGGTGGCGGGTGACGACCATCGTCGTCTCGCCTTCGTAGGCCTGCCGGGTCGTCTCCAGCTCGTCGAACCAGGTCACGCCGTCGCCCGACCGGATCCCGTACCGGGAGCTGTCGATCCCGTGCATGTCCAGCGTCGACCCGGAGTAATCTCGAACCGCCCCGGATCGGTCGACGTACACCAGCCGCCCCTCGTCGCCGGAGAACAGGCCGTCGGTCGACGGCCGCTCGCCCGGATGAGAGTCGTCGCTTCGGTCCCGCTTGTACTCGTTGATCGCGATGCGCATCGTCATGCTGTGAAGACCAGTCCCCCGCCTGCAAAGAAGGCGGAAATTGTTCGTCACGACTTAGCCGTGTGCGGCATATAAACTTGCCTATGCCATCACGGAACTTGCCATCTATTCACAGAGCGAGGGGTTTGTGACGACTTCGTTCGAACTGATAACTAAACGAAGGCGCCGTTTCGTCGTAACGAACCCGCGCGGATCTGTTGTAACATAGACAGTACGACGTATATGGCCAGTGACAGACCTGATGAATCAGTATGATAGAGCCTGACGATAACGTACCGCGTCGGGAATCGGGAAATAAAAGACCCCTCCCACTCACCATCTAGGTGACAATGCACCATCCAGGCCCCCCTCGGTTCGAGGCAGTCGGATCGACCGTCGATCTGGCGCCGCGCGACCCCGACCCCGCCGGCGCCTACCAGTGGCGTCTCGCCGACGCGCCCGACCGGAGCGTCGCCGAACTCGGCGACGATCCGGTCGAACAGTTCACGCCGGACAAGCCCGGCACGTACACGGTCGAGCTCGACGCACCCGACGGCACCCACGAGCTGACGATCCGTGCGTTCCCCGCGTCATACGCGCCGCCGGAGCCCGACCCGACGAAGTCCGGTTCGGGCATCTCCGGGTCGGGACTGCGCTCCGGGTCGGGGTTCCAGTCGGGCTCGGGCCTGCGCTCGGGCTACGCGAGCGGTTCGGCGACGACGGCGGCCGGCTACGACAGCGGCGGCCGTCCGCGCGTCCAGCTGTTCGCCCGCGTCGAGGGCGACGAGATCGTGTTCGAGGCCGAGCCCGCATCGGCACCCAGCAGCGACGTTCCGTCCGAGAACCTGGACGTCGAGTTCCACGCCGACGACCGCGACCCCCTCGACACCGACGAACTCGAGGTGGACGGACACGAGGCCCGAGCGTCGCTCGACGCGCTCGGCGAGTACAGCCGCGTCCACGTGGTCGCGCTCGGCGAGACGTTCAGCGTGGCCGACACCGTCGGCGTCGCGGTCGGCGAGGACGTCGAGATCGAGCGGCTGAACGAACCCCCGGAGTGGGGCAAGGAGGTGACCCTCTACGAGGTGTACGTCCGGACGTTCACGGGCGGCGAGGCCGCGACGTTCGACGCCATCGCCGACCGGCTGGAGTATCTCGCCGAGATGGGCGTCGACTGCATCTGGCTCTCGCCCGTGCTGCAGAACGACGACTTCGACCACGGCTACAACATCACGGACTTCTTCTCGATCGCCGACGATCTGGGGACGCGCGAGGAGTTCGAGGCGTTCGTCGACGAGGCCCACGACCACGGCATCAACGTGCTGTTCGACCTCGTGCTCAACCACTCCGCGCGCGAACACGAGTACTTCAAACGCGCCGAGGACGGCGATCCCGAGTACCGCGACTGGTACGAGTGGGACGATCCCGAGGAGGACGTGCCCGCGACGTACTTCGACTGGCCCTACATCGCGAACTTCAACTTCGACAACCTGGAGGTTCGCCGGCACCTGCTCGACGCCGTCGACGAGTGGGCGCCCGTCGTCGACGGGTTCCGCTGCGACATGGCCTGGGCGGTTCCCACGAGCTTCTGGAAGGAGGTCCGCGACCGCGTCAAATCCCACGACTCGGAGTTCCTGCTGCTCGACGAGACGATCCCCTACATCGCCGACTTCCACGAACTCTGCTTCGACGTTCACTTCGACACGACGCTGTACCACAACCTGCGACAGATCGGCAACGGGGCGGCGGACGCGACGGCGATCCACGACGCCATCGACAACCGCGCCGAGACCGGGTTCCCCGACCACGCCGGCTTCCTGCTGTACATCGAGAACCACGACGAGACGCGCTACGCCGAGGACTGCGGCCGCAAGCAGGCGTTCACCGCCGCGGGCGCGCTCTTCACGCTGCCCGGCGTCCCGCTGCTGTACGCCGGCCAGGAGATCGCCGAGGAGACCCGCCGCGAGAAAGTCGAGTGGGAGGCCGCCGACGAGGAACTGCGCGACCACTACCGCAGCCTGATCGAGACGCGCGACGCCCACCCCGCGCTGGGCTACGAGGGCGACTACGAGCCCGTCGAGGTCGAGGCGAGCCACGGCGGCGTCGTCGCGTACGCCCGCCAGGCCGAGGGCGAGCGAGTGGTCGTCGTGCTGAACTTCGGCCCCGTCGCGGAGTCCGTCGCCGTCGACGCCGACGTCGACACGACCGACCTGGTCTCCGGCGAGGACGTCAACGCGCCCGCCGCCGACGTCGAGGTCGACGACGTCGTCGTCCTGCGGGCCTGAGCGCGGCGTCGTACTGTAGTCCGGAACCGCCCGACGATCGCGATCCGCCGCGCTACCGCGGTCCGCGCCGACGATTGCGAACGCCTTTTGCGATCCCCGTCCGTCCGAGCCGGTAGAGACGTGTCCCGAACGAACGCACCGGGGCGGGGCGAGACGATACTTCTGATCGCAGTCGGCGGGTTCGCTGGGGCCGCCGCGCGTTACGGCGTCGAACTCGCGATCTCGTCCTCGCTGCTCTCGACGCTCGCGGTCAACGTCGTCGGGAGCTTCGCGCTAGGGGCGATCGTCTACGAGAACAGACTGGTCGGTTCGTTTTCGAAGCGCGCCCGGTTCGTCTTCGGGACGGGCTTTCTGTCGTCCTTCACGACCTACAGCACGTTCGTCGTCGACGCGCTGACGGCGGCGCCGCCGCTGGGACTGGCGTACCTGTTCGCGAGCTACGCCACCGGTTTCGGCGCCGTGCTGGCCGCGCGCGCCTCGGTTCGGGCGATCGCGAACCCCCGCGGCGAGGTGGTGGCCTGAATGGAGCCGGTCGTTCTCGTGGGCCTCGGCGGTGCGGTCGGCGCCGTCCTGCGATACCTCCTTGGAGAATCGCTGCCCGCCGATCCGTTCCCCTGGGGCACGCTCGCCGTCAACGTCGTGGGTAGTTTCGCGCTGGGCCTTGTCGTGTTCGGCGGTGTCGGCGGCGACGCCGCGCTGCTGGTCGGTACCGGCGCCTGCGGTGCGTTCACAACGTTCTCGTCCTTTTCAGTCGCTGGGGTCCGTCTCTGGGAGTCGGGCGAGCGGCGACTCGCAGCGGTCCACGCGGTCGGGAACTTCGGACTGAGCGCCGCAGCCGTCGGGGTCGCCTGGGGCGCTGCGACGCTGTTGGTCGGGTAGTGAGCAGGGGGCGGTGCTACGCGTGTCGAGGTTGTTTTCGCGGCCACCTGCCGGAAGATTTTTGTTACAAGAGCAAGAATCCGAAAGCTGCCGGGAGACTGGCGACGGAGCAAGACAGGCTCAGTTTCGGGGCGACTATCGCCCTTCCCATCGACGCGCGAGTCGGGGACTCGAACGCGTCGGTTCTTTGTTAGGCCAGCAGGAACGGGATCACGAACGCCACGAGCAGTCCGACCGCCGTGACGACGGCGCCGATGCCGACCTCGCGCATCCCGTAGGGGCTCTGGGGAGCGGTCGTCCGGGCCTCGGTCGGGACTTTCTCGCCCTCGGCGAACTCCGAGTCGGGTGCCTCGACGGTCTCGCCGTGCGGTTCGTCGGACGAGTGAACGTCCTCCGTTTCGTGGTCCGGAACGTCCTGATCGGTCATGATCGAGATTTTCCGCCGTGCGAACTTAAGCGATGCTGTCTTCGCCCGCCGAGCGGGATGCCCGATCGAGGGTCGGTTTCCGAGACGCGTCTGTCACGCGACCCGACGTATCGCGCCGCTTTTGCTTCTGGGCGGCGGACCACCGGACTATGACCGAGGCAGACGCGCCCGACGTCGACCGCGAGTGGTGGAAGGAAGCGGTCGTCTACCAGGTGTACCCGCGCAGCTTCAACGACTCGGACGGCGACGGGATCGGCGACATTCCCGGGATCGTCGAGAAGGTCGACTACCTCGACGAGCTCGGCGTCGACGTCGTCTGGCTCAACCCCGTCTACGAGTCGCCGATGGCCGACAACGGGTACGACATCGCCGACTACCAGTCGATCCATCCCGAGTTCGGCACGATGGACGACTGGGAGCGCCTACTGGAGGAGCTCCACGATCGAGACATGCGGCTGATCATGGACCTCGTCGTCAACCACACCTCCGACGAACACGAGTGGTTCGTCAACTCCCGCGAGGGCGACGAGCGGTACGACGACTACTACCACTGGCACGAGGGCGAGAAGGACGGCGAGACGCCCAACAACTGGGACTCCTTCTTCGGCGGCTCGGCGTGGTCCTACGACGACGAGCGCGGCGAGTACTACCTCCACCTGTTCGACGAGAAGCAGCCCGACCTCAACTGGCGCAACGAGGACGTCCGCGACGAGGTCTTCGAGATGATGAACTGGTGGTTAGAGAAAGGGATCGACGGCTTCCGCATGGACGTCGTCAACCTGATCTCCAAGACCGATGGCCTCCCCGACGGCGAGGAGAACGGCGGCCTCACCGGCGAGGAGCACTTCGTCGACGGTCCGAACATCGAGCAGTACTTCGAGGAGATGTACGAGCGCACGCTGGACGGGCGGGACGTGATGACCGTCGGCGAGATGATCAACGTCGACGCCGAGCGGGCGACCGAGTACGTCGGCCCCGAGGGGTTCTCGATGCTGATCCACTTCGAGCACATGGGCGTCGACACCGGCGACGGCGGGAAGTGGAACGTCGACGACCTCGATCTGGGCGAGCTCAAGCGGATCATCACCGACTGGCAGGAGCAACTCGCCGGCGACGGCTGGAACTGCCTCTACCTCTCGAACCACGACCAGCCCCGCGCCGTCTCGCGGTTCGGCGACGACGGCGAGTATCGACGCGAGTCGGCGAAGATGCTCGCAACCTTCCTCTTTACCCTGCAGGGGACGCCCTTCGTCTTCCAGGGCCAGGAGATCGGCATGACCAACGCCGACTGGGAGCGCGAGGAGATCCGCGACGTCGAGGCGGCCAATCACGTCGACATCGCGCTCGACGAGTGGGCCGACTCCTACGAGGGCGTTCGACACCAGATCGAGGCGCGCAGCCGCGACAACGCCCGGACGCCGATGCAGTGGTCCGCCGAGAAGAACGCGGGGTTCTCGGAAGGCGAGCCGTGGATCAAGGTCAACGAACGCCACGACGAGATCAACGTCGAAGCCGCCCGCGCCGACGAGACCTCGATCTGGCACTACTACCGCGAGCTGATCGACCTGCGCGAGGATCGGGACATCTTCGTCTACGGCGACTACGAACTCCTGTTGTCCGATCACTCCGAGGTGTTCGCCTACCGCCGGACGCTCGGCGACGGGGAGCTGCTGGTCGTCTGCAACTTCTTCGACGGCGAACCCGAACTCGACCTCTCCGAGTTCGCCGGCGATCGAGAGGCCGACCTGCTGGTCGGAAACTACGACGCCGAGGGCGGCGACCTCGCGGAGCCGATCCGGCTGCGGCCCTACGAGGCGCGCGTCTACGACCTCTCCTGACCGATCGGAGAGACGCCGTTACCGCTGCGATGAGGGCGCTTCGGCGTCCCGCCGAAGTAGCGGCAGGTCGCCGACGGCGTCCCGACCCGGGAAAGAAAGATACGGCGCCCGACCGAACTCCCGATAGCCGCGCGCGACGCCGCGGCGGAGGACGACTGTGGCGACCGAAAACGAGACGACCGAGGAGCCGCTGGGCGACGGCGACGCCGGTCCCGCGAGTCTCGGGTACGGCCGCGACGCCGTCGCGCTGGATCTGCTCGTCCTGCTCGCCGTCCCGCTCGGGCTGCTGGTCGTCTACGCGCTCACGACGCCCGACCAGCGCGCCCGGCTCGCGCTCTACCACGCCGATCCCGAGCTTGCGGAGTTCCTGACCGCCGCGTACGTCCACGCGACGCCGATACACCTGCGTAACAACGTGCTCGGGTTCCTCGCGGGGGCGCCGATGGCGTACATGCTCTGTCTCCGCGCGCGGCGACGCCGCTGGTTCCACGCGACCACGGCCGCGCTGCTCGTCGCGGTCCCCGTCGCGGTCAACCTCGCGAACTACGCGACGCTCCGGCTCTGGTACGCCGGGCCGGCGCCGACCAGCAGCGGCTTCTCGGCGGTCGTCGCGGCCACCGGCGGGTTCGTGTTCGTCGCGCTGCTCGTCTGGCTGCGGGCGCTCTACTCCCGGTCGACCGCGACGTTCGCCGGCGCGCTCGTCTGGCTCGCGCTCGCGACGACGTTCTACGTCGTCCACGCCGACGCCGTCGATCCGCTGGTGCTGGGCGCGGTCGGCGTCAGCGCCGCGCTCTGCGTGCTCGCACTGGCGTCCGGCGGCGACGTTCCGCTCCGTCCCGACGCCGGCCAGCTGCGTCGCGTCGCCGTGCGGGCCGTCCCGGTCGCGCTGGTCGCGGTGCTGCTGGGGACGTTCGTGATCGGGCTGTTCCCGCAGCAGACCGTTCGCGACGGCATGTTCGTCAACGTGTACGCCCACGGCGCGGGGTTCGTCCTCGGCGTCGCGTTCGCCGGCGCACTGGAGCCGCTGGTCGAGGGGTGACGCCGCCGATCGCGGTTCGGCGATCGTGCGGCGACCGACCAGTGATCGTGCGGCGGACCGACCGCGGACGCGCGCTTGGCTAATTTCGCCCCGTAGCGGTCCCTTTGTATACCCCGGGCGAGTAGATTCGTTCAGAATGGGTCTCACGAAACGGATCATCCCCTGTATCGACGTGGACCTCGACGACGACGGGAACCCGGCGGTGTACACCGGCGTTCATTTCGAGGACCTCGAATACACCGGGGATCCGGTCGAGATGGCCAAGCGATACAACGAGGCCGGCGCAGACGAGTTCGTCTTCCTCGACATCACCGCCAGCGCGGACGGTCGCGAAACGATGCTCGGCGTCGTCGAAGACGTCGCCGACGAGGTGTTCATCCCGCTCACCGTCGGCGGCGGCATCCGGACGCGCGAGGACATCAAAGAGACGCTCCGGGCCGGCGCGGACAAGGTCTCGATCACCACCGGCGCGCTCGAACGCCCCGAGCTGATAAACGAGGGCGCTGCGGCGTTCGGCAGCCAGTGCATCGTGATCAGCGTCGACGCCAAGCGGCGGTTCGACGAGGGCGGCGAGCACTACTTCGACGTCGACGGCGAGTCCTGCTGGTTCGAGTGTACCAAGAAAGGCGGCCGAGAGGGCACCGGCATCGACGTCATCAAGTGGGCTAAAGAGGCTGAGTCCCGGGGCGCCGGCGAGCTGTTCGTCAACTCGATCGACAAGGACGGCACCAAGGAGGGGTACGACGTTCCCCTCACGGACGCGGTCTGCGACGCCGTCGACACGCCGGTCATCGCCTCGTCGGGCTGTGGCGGCCCGGAAGACGCCTACGAGGTGTTCACCGAGGCCGACGCCGACGCGGCGCTGGCGGCGTCGATCTTCCACTTCGACGAGTACTCGATCCGGGACGTGAAAGAATACTTGGACGAGCGCGGGGTGCCGGTGCGGCTATGAGTAGTGTACTCCGAGCGAACGAAGTGAGCGAGGAGCTTTTTGGCCCAGATTTTTGCGCCGAGTGGTGCGCGTCAGCGCACCCGAGGCGGAAAAAGGTGGTTCTGGACGAACGCGGGGTGCCGGTGCGGCTATGAGCCCGACCGTCAACGAGTTGCGCAACGAAATCCGCGTCGGCGTCGGCCGCTTCGAGCGCGAGGGGTCGGCCGGGTTCACCAAGGAAGATCTCGCGGCGATCGCTGAGACCGTCGGTCACGATGTGGGTGCGAAGCCGTTCCCCGCCAAGTCGGAGATGCGCGCGGCGATTCGCGAGCGCGTCGACGCCCTGGACGACTCGATCGACGCCGACCGCGCGCTCCGAAAGGCCGAACTCGAAACGCTGGCGGCGGCGCTCGACGGCGAGTAGCGGCGATCAGAAGGAAATCCCCGTCGGTTACGCGGCGGCGTCGTACGCGTCCTTGAACGCCGTCGTCTTGTCGCGGATTCGACCGGCTGCGTCCTCGATCGCGTCGAGCGGTTCGATCGTCTCGTCGGTCTTGACCGAGAGAATCGGCTCGGTCTGACCGCCGGACTGCTCGGGGTTCACGTCGTACGTCGCCGCGGTGACGCCCTCCGTCTCCAGCAGTGCGCCCTTCAGCACGTTCATGAACGTGTGGTCCTCCCCGCCGATCTCGATAGAGATCTCCTCGTCGCTGCTCTCGATAACCCGCAGTTCCATGGGCGGTGATTCGCCCGTGGATCGCTTGTAGCTTTCGATAGCGAGAGACGTTCCGGCGGGGCGTGACGGTGATTTATGCCGCACGAGTCCTCAGAGGCCGGTATGCAACTCCACTGGCACCGGCGCGATCTGCGGGCCGACGACAACAGGGCGCTGGCGGCCGCCGCCGAGGACGGCCCGGTCTGTCCGGTGTTCGTGTTCGACGACGCGGTGCTGGACCACGCCTCGCCCCCGCGGGTGGCGTTCATGCTCGACGCGCTCCTCTCGCTTCGCACCTGGTACTGGGAGCGCGGCGGGGACCTGCTGCTGGCCCGCGGCGACCCGCGCGAGGTGCTGCCGGCGATCGCCGACGCGCTCGACGCCGAGCGAGTGGTCTGGAACAAGGACTACTCAGGACTGGCCCGCGAGCGCGACGCCGCGGTTCGGCGGGCGCTCGACGACGCCGACGTCGAGCGGGCGAGCTATCACGACGCGATCATCCACGAGCCGGGGTCGATCACGACCAACGAGGGCGACCACTACTCGGTGTACACGTACTTCTGGAAGAAGTGGCGCGACCGGGCGAAAGACGACCCGTTTCCCGCGCCCGACGCCGACGCGCTGGCGTCGCCGGAGCCCGACGACCTGCCGGACGTGACCCTGCCGTCGCTCCCGACGCTCGACGATCTCGGCTTCGAGGAACCGGAGGCGTCGATCCCCGAGGCGGGTCCCGAGCCGGCTCGCGACAGGCTCGCCGACTTTTGCGAGGGCGACATCTACCGGTACGAGGAGCGCCGGGACTACCCGGCTGACGAGTGCACCTCGCGGCTCTCGGCGGACCTCAAGTGGGGGACGATCGGCGTCCGAGAGGTGTACGACGCCACGGACGACGCGAAGGCGTTCGCGGACGGCGAGGCCGAGATCGAGTCGGTCGAGGAGTTCCAGTCACAGCTCGCGTGGCGCGAGTTCTACGCGCACGTCCTGAACTTCAACCCCGAGGTCGTCTCGGAGAACTTCAAAGACTACGAGCACGAGATCGAGTGGCGGTCGGATCCCGAGGCGCTGCAGGCCTGGAAGGACGGCGAGACGGGTTATCCGATCGTCGACGCCGGAATGCGCCAGCTCCGCGAGGAGGGGTACGTGCACAACCGCGTCCGGATGCTGGTCGCCGCCTTCCTCACCAAGGACCTGCTCGTCGACTGGCGCGAGGGGTACGACTGGTTCCGCGAGAAGCTCGTCGATCACGACACCGCGAACGACAACGGCGGCTGGCAGTGGGCGGCCTCGACCGGCACCGACGCCCAGCCGTACTTCCGCATCTTCAATCCGATGACGCAGGGCGAGCGCTACGATCCCGACGCCGAGTACGTCAAGCGGTACGTCCCCGAACTGCGCGACGCCGACCCGGAGCAAATCCACGACTGGCCCGAACTCGCGGACGCCGAGCGCGAGCGGATCGCGCCCGACTACCCCGCGCCGATCGTCGACCACGCCGAGCGGCGGGAACTGGCGATCGAGACGTTCGAGGCGGCCCGCGGCGACGACTGAACGGATCGGCGGCAGGTTCGCGCTCCGAGGGATCGTGTGACGTGTCAACGATTGGCTTCTAAAAGTTTAACAGCCGCCGCGGTGATATATTTCACGAGGTCCTGAACATGCCCGAACAATCCGAACCAGAGCTACCGCCGCTGCCGTACGACTACGACGCGCTGGAACCGCACATCTCCGAGCAAGTGCTCACCTGGCACCACGACACCCACCACCAGGGCTACGTCAACGGTCTCGCGAGCGCCGAGGAGACCCTCGCCGAGAACCGCGAGAGCGGGGATCACTCCTCGACGGCCGGTGCGCTCGGAAACGTCACGCACAACGGGAGCGGCCACTATCTCCACACGCTGTTCTGGGAGAACATGGACCCCGAGGGCGGCGACGAGCCCGAGGGCGAACTCCGCGATCGCATCGAGGAGGACTTCGGCTCCTACGAGGGCTGGGAAGACGAGTTCCGGGCGGCCGCGTCGGCCGCCGGCGGCTGGGCGCTGCTGGTCTACGACCCCGTCGCCAAGCAGCTCCGCAACGTGAAAGTCGACAAGCACGACCAGGGTGCTCTCTGGGGCAGCCACCCGATCCTGGCGCTGGACGTCTGGGAGCACTCCTACTACTACGACTACGGTCCGGACCGCGGCGACTTCATCGACGCCTTCTTCGAGGTCGTCGACTTCGACAAGGTCGCCGAGGAGTACCAGAAGGTCTCCGGTCGGGTCGAGTAACGCGCTCGCACTTTTTTAGATCGCGCTCGGGCGTCGCCGTTCCCGGGAAGTTTCACTTCCAGCGTCACGCCTCGGGTGCGAGTTTACTGTCACCCCACAGCGTCCTCCGAACCGACCGGTCACGGGGCTTAGTAACCGGAGCAGAAATGTCGGTGCTATCTAACAAGTAATATGATGAAGAAGTTATGTTTACACAAACCTAAGTTCCTGAGATGTACGAAAAACCTCTTTTGAACCAGTATATCGAGCTCCTACGGTCAGGAGATAAGATAACTATACTGAAGAGTTAACGAGTTCCTGATGCGATCCCCGACACATTTATCAGTATCATTGTCAGATAACAATGTGGGGGAATGCAATGCACGATCTAACTGGCTTCCAGCGCGACCTTCTGTACGTGATCGCCGGACAGGACGATCCTCACGGCCTCGCCATCAAGGAGGAACTCGAAGACTACTACGAGAGCGAGATCCACCACGGGCGGCTGTACCCGAATCTGGACGCGCTGGTCGACAAGGGCCTCGTCGAGAAGGGGGAACTGGACCGCCGAACGAACTACTACGCCCTGACACAGCGGGGCCACCGCGAGCTCGAGGCCCGCCGGGAGTGGGAGGAGCGGTACCTCGACGCGGAAGCGGCCGAAGTCTCACTGTAACGCGCGTCGTCGGAGCGACACCGCGCGAACCCGCGCGCGAGAGTACCGAATCCGACGATCGCGATCTCTTTCCTTTCCGTAGAAGCGAGTCCGCTACAGCGGGTCGACCAGGTCCTCGAGCGCCGCCTGAGGATCGTCGGCCTTGGCGACGCCGCTGGCCAGCAGGACGCCGTCGGCGCCCAGCTCCTCGGCGGCGACGACGTCGTCGCCCGTCGAGATGCCCGCGCCGCAGTAGACGTCGACCGATTCGTCGACCGCAGCGGCGGCGTCGACGGCGTCCTCGACGATCCCCGGATCCGCGGTCGCGACGGAGACGTCGCCGCCGATCAGCTCCGGCGGCTCGACCGCGACGGCGTCGGGGCCGAGCGCGGCGGCGGCCGCGATCTGCTCGGGGTTGTTCGCGCAGACGACCGTCTCGAGCTCCGCCCGATCGGCGGCGTCGAGCGAGGCGTCGATGTCCGCGAGCTTCATTCGGTTCTCCGAGTGGTTGAGCAGCGTCCCGGTCGCGCCCGCGTCGGCGACGGCTTCCGCCAGCGTCGAGCCGGTGTGGCTGCCGTGCTCGACGGGGCTGACGTGCTGGGCCCACGTCTCGACGCCCGTCTCAGCGACGGCCGGAAGGTGTGCGGCCTGGGGCGCGATGCCGACGTCGACGCCGGAATCGTCCGCGACGTTTGCTGCGGCGGTCGCTACTTCGACCGGATCGCACGGGTACGCCTTGAGGTTGACGAGAACGAACATGCCACAAAAACCAACGCGGCCGGACAAATAGGTTGCGAGACCCGACTAGTCTTTCCGCTTGACGACGTCGCCCAGCGTGTACTCGCCGGTCGAGGAGCCGCCGCTCCACTCCTCGTCGTCGGCGCCGGCGCCGCCCGACAGCGAGATCTCGAGGAACTTCTCGAGCTTCGACTGGACCTCGTCGCTGGGGAGCGTGTCGCCGCGTTCGAGCTTGCGGATCAGACTCGCCTTCTCGTTGAGCTCGTTCGCGAGATCGGACTGCGAGAGGTCCCGGTCCTCGCGTGCCTGCCGGATGCGCTCGTCGTAGTCGGTGGTGATCTCGTCCATGTCGTCGAACATGTCCGAGCGGCGGCGCCCGCCGCCACCGCCGCCGCCGGAGCTCGAGGAGCCGGAGCTGTCGCCGCCGGAGCTCCCGCCCGAACTCGACGACGTGGAGTACTTCGTCGACGTGCTGGAGCTGTCCTGGGTCTTGACTTCGGTCCCGAAGCCAGCGCAGTCGTCGCAGACGTCGAGCTCGGCCCCCTCGACTTTGACCGTCTTCGGCGACGACACCTCAGCGCCGCACATTTCACACTGCACCATATAGTCGGACCTTGGCTCGCAGCACTGATAAAAGGTGCGCCGGCGTCCGGATCGGCGGAGCGGCGTCCGCGACGGCGACGGTCGATCGCCGCGACTACGAGAGCGCGCGCCAGGCGCCCCAGAAGCGCTGGAGCGCCGTGACGTGGCCGACGACGGCGAACACGATCAGGAGCACGCCGACCAGTCCGAAGCCCGCGAGGGTCACGTCGACGAACGCCGCGATCGCGGTGACGATCCCGATCAGCGCCAGTCGGTCGGCGCGCCCGAGCATCCCGCCGTACACGCGATCGAGGCCGACCGCCTGTGACTGCGTTCCCAGATACGACGTCATCAGCACGCCCGTCACCGCCGCGAGGCCGATCCCGTAGCGATCGATCCCCGCGGCTAGTCCCGCGACGATCACGATGTCGGCGTACCGATCGAGCACGTGATCGAGCAGGTCGCCCGCCTTCGAGTCGGTGCCCATCTCGCGGGCGACGGCGCCGTCGAGGATGTCGAGCCAGCCGTTCAGCGCCACCAGCACCGCGCCGCCGAAGTACCAGAGCGCGGCGTCGCCCGCGAGGTAGTACGCGCCGCCCGCCGCGGCCGCGACGACGAACGCGAGCGTGCTGATGGCGTCGGGCGTGACGCCGAGTTTCGTCGACAGCGAGACGAACGGGTCGAGCATCCGATCGGCCACGTGGCGGAACTGGTCCAGGGTCATAGGTACTCGATGAACGAGACGGTTCCGGCGCTCGGTTCGCGCTCGCCGCGGACGACCGCGTCGATCTCGGCGGCGACGGCGTCCGGACTCCGATCTGTGGCGTCGATTTCGTACACGGATTCGATCCCGTGCTCGTCGACGGCCTCCGAGAGGATCACGTCGAGCGCCTCGCTCTCGGCGTTCTCGACGATCGACGCCTCGCTCTCGTCGCCCCGCTCGCGCAGGCGCTCCTCGAGATCCTCGGGGTGGCACCGCAACACGACCACGCGGTCGACGTCGAGGTGGTGAGCGAGATGCGACTCGACCACCACGTCGTCGCGGTCGCCCAGCCACTCGCTTGCGGCCTCCAGGTCGACGATAACGCTACCGCGTCCCTCGTCGACGTCCTCGTACAGGTCGTGTTCGCGGACCGCCTCGTTGAGGTGGACCACGTCGAGGTCGGTCTCCAGGCGCTCGGTCGCCGTCGTCTTGCCGGTCCCGGGCGTCCCGGTGACTGCGACTCTCATCGTTCAGCGAGCACCTCGTTGATCGCCTCGGCGGCCCGGCGCGTCTCCGGCTTCGTGCCGCAGGTCACGCGGATGCACTCGTCCAGCCCGAAGCTCGTGCAGTCGCGCACGATGATGCCTTTCTGCTTGAGCGCCTCCGCGACCGCGCTCGCGTCGCCGACCTCGAACAGCACGAAGTTACCCTGGCTGTCGTAGGTCGGCGCCTCGACGGTCTCGGCGAGATACTCGCGGGCCCACTCGACCGTTTCGACGGTCCCCTCGACGTGTTCGTCGTCGTCGAGCGCGGCCAGCCCGGCCCGGCAGGCGATCTCGCTGGCGGCGAACGGCGTGTTCACCCGGGCGTAGGCATCTGCCCACTCGGCGGGCGTGACGGCGTAGCCCAGGCGCAGCCCGGCGAGGCCGTACGCCTTCGAGAACGTCCTGAGGACGGCGACGTCGTCGCGCTCGCCGAGGAGTTCGACCGCGCTGTCGACGTCGGCGAACTCGCCGTACGCCTCGTCGACGACGACCAGCGTCTCCTCGTCGGTCCCTGCGGCGATCCGCTCGACGTCCGCCGGGGCGACGACCGAGCCGGTCGGGTTGTGCGGGCTGGTCAGGTAGACGATCCGCTCGCCGTCGTACTGCGAGAGCACCGTCTCGGCGGTCTGGGCGAAGCCGTCGTCCTTCGAGAGCGCGTACTCGCGGACGGCGCCGTGGTGGTACCGCGCGCTCATCGAGTAGTACGCGAACCCCGGAGAGGGGACGAGTACGGCGTCGCCCGGCTCGAGCGCGGCGCGCGAGAGGTAGTCCAGCGCGCCGTCGCCGCCGTTCGCCAGCCAGATCTGCTCGGGCGCGACGTCCCACCGCTCGGCGAGTTGCTCCGCGAGGTCGGCGTGGGACGCCTTCGGGTAGCTGTGGACCGATTCGGCGCGCTCGCGGATCGCCTCGACCGCCTTCGGCGAGGGGCCCAGCGCGTTCTCGTTGGAGGCGAGCTTTACGAGATCGTCGGGCTCCCGGCCGAGCTCGCGGGCGACCTCCTCGATCCCCCGGCCCGCGACGTACTCGTCGTGGGCCGACAGGTCGCGTGGTTGCATGTTCGGGCCAAGTAACCCGCGGCTCTTAAGCGTGCTCAAGCGCGGGCGAAGGCCCCTCGAGCTGCGGAGCCCGTGTAACTGCGCTCCGACATGTCCGACGGCCACGGATCGGTCGGTACGGCGGCCGTTTTCGAATGGATCCACCGGAGAATGACACAATACTTATTATATGGAATCTCCAAGAAAGAGAGGATGCCAGACGGTCCGGTCGGCGCGTCGGAGCGCTCCGCGTTCTCCCGGCAGTTGTCCGAGCTCAAGCGGGACGGAAGCAACCTGCTCGTGGTCGGACAGCGCTCGAGCGAGGGCCACAGCGGCGTCTGTCGACATCTACTGGGCGACGACTGCGCCGGCCGTCACCGCGTGGTCGCGTTCACGCAGGGCGAGAGCGTCTGTGGCTATGCGCCCGACGATCTCGACGCCGACGGGCGCGAAATCGTCCGGTACGACGCCGACGACGGGAGCGGCGCGGACGACGATCTGAGCGCCCTCGGCGCCGACGTCGTCGACGCCGTCGACGCCCTCGAAGCGCGCGCCGAGGGCTTCGAGCCCGGCGAACTTCGGCTCTGTTTCGACTCGCTCGGCCCGCTGTTCGTCGACCACGAACCCGAGCGTCTGTTTCGCCTGCTCCACGTCGTCACGTCGCGGATTCGCCAGGTCGACGGGATGGGCCACTTCCACCTCCGCGTCGACCGCGACAGCGATCACGTGAACCTGCTCGAACCGCTGTTCGACGCCGTCGTGGAGGTGCGCGACGCCGAAGCGGGCGCCGAACAACGCTGGCACCTCCGGGACGGCGACGTGTCGACGGACTGGTTGCAGCTCTGATCGGCGCTTACGGTCTCAGTTCCTGCAGAATTACGAATAGCGACCCGAGTCTTCGCGCCGTTTGACCCGCTCGACGTCGCCGAGCCGTCACTCCCGCTCGGCCAGCTCCTGATCGTTCAGCCACTCGAACTCGCCAGGGGCGTCACCCTCGTCGGCGGGCGCGAGTGAATCCGCGTCCGCGCCGTCGGCAGTCGAGAGGGTATCCGCGTTTCCGTCGCCGGTAGCTGTGGCGGAATCCGCATCGTCGGCGTCGGCCTCCGCGAGTAGTTCTCCCAGCGTCGGCTCGTCGTCGTCCTCGCCGCGGACCCCCGGGTCGGCGATGTCAGCGGTCGGCCCTCCGGGGCTCGCGGCCCCGGCGACGACGGCTGTTCCGCCGCCCGACGCGCCGCCGTCTCCCGTGATCGCTTTGCGTTCCAGTTCCTCGAACAGCCCGTCGATGGCGTCGGGCTCCTCCCCCTCGCCGTCGGTCCGCTGATCGGACGGACCGCCCCGGGACCCCGATTCGGACACCGCGTCGTCGGCGCCGGTCCCGAGTTCGAGGACGGGTGGATCGTTCGGTCGAAGGTCCCGGCCGGTTTCGTCGGTCGCGGTCGGTTCCAGCGAAACGTCGGAGAGATCGCCGAAGACCTGCCTGAGTTCCTCGTCGCTCGCTTCGACGCCGGTACCGGACCGGCCGGACGTCTCGGCGGCCTCGTCGGCCGCGATCTCGGCCGGCGAGGCGTCGAGGACGGCGCCGGGGTCAGCGGCCGTTTCGGCAACGTCGTCGCTGCCCGCGTCGCCGTTACCCACCAGGTCGGCCGGCACGACGGTCGGTTCCCGCGCGTCGTCGTCCGCGATCGTCGTCCGCGCCGTTCCGGCCGTTTCGCCGGGGGTTTCGGGGGGTTGGGGGTACGCGGCCGCGGACTCGCCGCTGGCGTACGCCGGCGGCTGATCCTCCCGCAGCAGCGGGCGTCCGGCGAACTCGATCCGCTCGCCGTGGCGACGCCGGAGCTCGGCCAGCCGGTCGGATTCGAGCAACACGACGCGCCAGCGACGGTCGATGGCCGACAGCAGCGCGAACGTCAGGTCCGTGCTCGCGAGCAGTTCGCGCTCGACGGCGTCGAGCAGCGCCGGCAGGTTGTCGTCGCCCAGCGGCGTGTCGGGGTACTCGAAGCGCATCGTGTGGCTCGACCCGCCTGCGTCCTCGAGTTCGATCTCGACGCTGGCGCCGTCGCCGCCGTGGGCCGCGTCGCGGAACGTCACCGAGCAGCCGTACGGCTCGAACACCTCGTCGAGGTGGACTTCGGGCGCGTAGTTCCAGTAGCTCGCGGTGGCGCTGATGCCGCGCCGGGACTGGGTCAGCGTCTCGACGAGGCCGGAAAACAGCGCCTCGCGGGAACTCCCGTCGACGCGGCGCGCGACGAACTCCCGCAGCGACGCGTCGGACGGCGCGTTCCCGTCGGCGTGCAGCTCCCGGACGTCCTCGGGCGGGAGCCCGAACTCCCGCAGCAGCGCAACGTACTCGGTCAGCGGGTCCGACGACGAATCCCCTGTCATTGGTGGCTCCCCTGGAAGCGGTCTAATATCGCTTTCGGCCGGAGATATTTTTGTTTTTTCATGGAGGTCTGGCGGTCGGCGGGCCACGCTGGGACCGACGGGCGGGGCCGGAAGTCGCGATCACGCGCCGAGGTCGAACTCCTCCGCGGCGGTCTGCATGTCCTTGTCGCCGCGCCCGCTCAGGTTGACGAGGATCACGTCGTGCTCGTCGGCCAACTCCTCGGCGAGCGCGATCGCGTGGCTGGTCTCCAGCGCGGGAATGATCCCCTCGGTGCGGCTGAGCGTCCGGAACGCTTCGAGGGCGGCGTCGTCGTCGACGCCGCGGTACTCGGCGCGCCCGGTCGACCGGAACATCGCGTGCTCGGGGCCGACGCCGGGGTAGTCCAGCCCCGCCGACACGGAGTGGACCTCGACGTCGTCGTCGATGACGCGGGTCTTCATGCCGTGGAGCACGTCGTCGGTGCCGGCATCGAGCGGCGCGGCGTGGCGCTTCGAGTCCGACCCCTCGCCGCCGCCCTCGGCGCCGTAGAGCGCGACCTCCTCGTCGTCGCGGAACGCGTCGAACAGTCCCATCGCGTTCGACCCCCCGCCGACGCAGGCGACCGCGGCGTCGGGGAGCTGGCCCGCCTGCTCGATGATCTGGTCGCGGGCCTCGCGGCCCAGCACCGACTGGAAGTCCCGGACCATCCGCGGGAACGGGTCGGGCCCCACGACCGATCCCACGAGGTAGTGCGTGTCGTCGATGTTCTCGATCATGTCCTCCAGCGCGGCGTCGACGGCGTCGGCCAGCCCGGCGCCGCCGCGGGTCACCTCGTTGACCTCGGCGCCCATCAGGCGCATCCTGAACACGTTCATCTCCTGGCGTTCGACGTCCTTCTCGCCCATGTAGATCTCCGTATCCAGGTCGAACATCGCGCCGACCATCGCCGTCGCGGTGCCGTGCTGCCCGGCGCCGGTCTCGGCGATCAGCCGCTCCTTGCCCGCCTTCTTGGCGAGCAGCGCCTGGCCGACGGCGTTGTTGATCTTGTGGGCGCCGCCGTGGAGCAGGTCCTCGCGTTTGAGATAGATCTCCGCGCCGAACTCCTCCGAGAGCCGCTCGGCGTGGTACACCGGCGTGGGACGGCCGGCGTAGTGTTCCAGTACGTCGCGGAACTCGGCCTCGAACTCCGGCGACTGCGCGATCTGCTCGTACCCCGCCGCCAACTGCTCCAGCGCATCTTCCATCGGTTCTGGGACGTGCCTGCCGCCGTACTGCTCGAACTGCCCGTCGTCGTGCTGCGGGGTCTCCTTGGACATCGTTGATCGAAGATTCTCCCTGTCGTACTTAGTTGTGACGCGATGTGTGTCGTCCGTCAACAAACGACAAATACCGGTCGGCGTCACGTTTGTGGGCCGGGCCGTACAACGCCCGCACATGGAGCTCGAGGTAGTACGGGGCGACATCGCCGCCCAGTCGGCCGACGCGCTGGTCAACGCGGCGGGGACGAGTCTGCAAATGGGCAGCGGCGTCGCCGGCGCGCTGCGGCGCGGCGCCGGCAGGGAGATCAACGAGGAAGCGGTCTCGAAAGGACCGGTCGATCTGGGCGCGGTAGCGGTGACCGACGCCTACGATCTGGATGCCGAGCACGTCATCCACGCCGCCGCGATGCCACACTACGGCAGCGGCGAGGCGACCGCCGAGAGCATCCGATCGGCGACGCGCAACTCGCTGGAGCGCGCCGACCAACTCGACTGTGCGTCGCTGGTGCTTCCGGCGCTTGGCTGCGGCGTCGCCGGCTTCGAGCTCGCCGAGGGTGCCCGCATCATCTGCGAGGAGATCGACGCCTACGATCCCGAGTCGCTGGCAGACGTGCGGTTCATCGCCTACAGCGACGAGGAGTACGAGACCGTCCAGCGCGTCGCCGAGGACGTTCGCAGTGAGTGAGGAGTGAACGAGGGGCGGCGTCACGACGCCGCGTCGCGGCTATCCCAGCAGCGGCGTCCTCACGCCGCGGCGAGTGGTCGCACCCTCACGCCGAGCCGAGCAGCCGGTCGACGTCGACGCGCCCGACAGCGAACTGGACGCCGACGAGCGCCGCCAGCCCGATGCAGAGGTAGCCAGCGACGGCGATCCAGGTCGTCTCTGCGGGGCTGCCGATCGCCAGCTTCGCGATCGTGTTCAGCGGATGCTCGGGCAGCAGCGTCGTCACCCCGGCGATCGTGAGGATACCGAACGAGTAGAGGAACTGCGCCTGGCGCCGGTCGGCGGTGACCAGCGCGAGCGCGATCCCCATCGAGACGACCGCCAGCGAGAGCGCGCCGGCGACCGCGAGCAGCGCGGGCGCGTTCGCCACGGGCGTCCCGTTCGCGGACAGCAGCACCAGCCACAGCGCGGCCTGCACGGGCGCCAGTCCAGCCGCCGCCAGCAGCTTCCCGTCGACGATCTCGCGGAGTTCCACCGGCGCGACCGCGAGCAGTTCCAGCGTTCCCCGCTCCAGCTCCTCGGTGACGGCGTCGACGGCGAGGCTGCCGCTGATGAACACCGGCAGGAGGACGAGCAGCGGAACGAGCACCGTGTAGGTGAACCCGTAGTAGGGATTCTCCGAGGGCACCTCGGGGACGCCGAGCGGTCGGGCGTCGAGGTGGGCGCTCCGCTGGTCCCGCTCGTAGCGCTCGTACTCCATGAGCGTCTCCTGGAGCGAGACGACGACGAGCGTCGACTCGACGCCCGAATCGGGCGCGATCGTCTCGACCTGGATCCGCCCGTCGGACCGCTGGTTGGCGATCATCGCGGCGTCGACCGCGTGGTCGCGGTACGCCTGGCGCGCGCTCTCGCCGGTATCGTACACTACGGGTCGAACGCCCTCCTGCTGGTTGGCGATCGCGGCGAGATCGTGGCGCTGCTCGCCCGAGACGCCGACCGTCACGGTCTGCCCCTCGGCGCCGCCGGGGTCGTACAAGGAGACGAGCCCGACGACGAGGAACGACGAGAACGCCGCGACGAACAGCTGGATCACCAGCGCGAGCACGATCGTCTTCTCGCTTTTGAGCGTCGCGAGCTCTCGCTTCGCGATCGTGAGTCGCGATCCCCACGGCGAGCCGTCACGCGACATAGCGGGTCACCCCCAGGTTGTACAGCGTGTGAATCGCGATCGCCAGTCCGAGCGCCGCCGAATACTGCCAGCGACCGCGGCGCGCGCCGACGGCCGAGACGATCGCCGTCACGGCGTGCAGCGCGAGCGGCAGGAAGAACATCGCCACGGCGACCGGCGCGTCCACGCCGGCGGCGCTCTCGGGGAACGCGATGCGCCCCAGATCGAGCGTCGTGATGCCGGCGACGCTGACGACGTGCATCGCTTTCTCGGCGACGAAGAAGCCGGCGCCGCTGGCCGACCCGACGATCGCGGCCGAGCGCAACGTCGGCGTCCAGCGGTTGTGCGCGAACCCGGCGTACACGTGGAGACTCTTGGCGAGTTCCTCGATAATCGAGATCGAGAGCAGCAGTACGGGCGCTGACAGCTCCAGCGGGAGCGCGAACAGGATCGCGATCGCCAACAGCTCGGCGAGCAGGACGAAGGGGATCGACAGCGCCGTGACGCCGAAGACGCTCCGCGGAGATCGGGCGTAGTTCGCCAGCGCGTCCAGCGCCTTGAGGTGGACCGCGCGCTGGCTGAACATGTCCTCCTCGCGGTAGACGCCGGCGCCGAGCCCGAACAGCAACGCGCCGATCAACAGCGGCGGGCCGGCCGAGAACGCGTACTCCGCGGCCGTGACGGCCTCGCCCTGGAGGTCCCAGACGACCAGCGTCAGCGGCGAGATCATCGCGATCGGCGTCACGTTCGTGAAGATCGCCGGCACGAACGCGTAGGAGCTCAGCCCGACGCTGATCGTCACCGTGACGAAGGTCAGCTCCTTGAACGACCGGGAGAACATCGCGCCGACGAACGCCGCCGACAGGAACAACACCGCCAGCGGGACCACCGCGGCGACCGCGAGTCCGCCGCCGCCGATCGCGAGCGCGATCGCCGTCGAGACGATCGCCAGCGCCGCGAGGTACGGCAGCGTCTTGCCCGCCACGATGGCGCCGCGACCGACGGGCGCGACCAGCATGAGCTCGCCCCGCCGGTTGATCCGCTCGTTCATGATCGAGCCGCCGTACAGCTGGATGACGAAGTTCATCGGGACGATGAACAGAAAGGCGAGCACGAGCGACTGCATGGGGAACGGCGGGGAGATCTCGGCCGGCGAGTTCCCGGTGCTGTCGCCGCCGAGTGCGCCGCCCAGCAGGCCGCCGCCCGACTCTGTGCCGTCGGTACCGCCGCCATCGTCGGAGCCGTTCGTTCCATCACTGGCCCCGTCGGTGCTCCCGTTCCCATCATCGGTCCCGGAGCCGTTCGTTCCATCACCGGACCCGTCGGTGCTCCCGTTCCCGTCATCGGTCCCGGAGCCGTTCGTTCCATCATCGGTCCCGGAGCCGTTCGTTCCATCACCGGACCCGTCGCCCGAACCGCCGTCCGTGCTGCCGTCGTCGGTTCCGGAATCGTTCGACCCGTCCCCGGCGCCGCCGCCGGTCGTCCCGTCCTGCCCGTCCGGCGCGCTGACGGTGCTGTCGATCGGCGGTCGCTCCTCGTATCGCAAATCGACGACGACGGGGAACGCGGCGGTCTGGTTGCGTTCCTGGCGCATCATCTCGTAGTTGTACGCCTCGACGGCGCCGGCGAACTCCGAGAGCGCCGCCTCGCTCTTGCCGATCGAACTGTTGTAGTGGATCGTACCACCGTCGATCAGCAGCTCCATGTCGCTGTGGTTGAACGCGTCTTGGTCCGGTTCCACCGGCCGGAACGCCGAACTGTGCTCGACGACGGGGTAGTAGGGGTTCTCATCGTCGACCCCGACGCGGTAGATCCCCTCGTCGAGAGCGGCGCTGCCGCCCATTGCGGCGGGCGCGATCAGGCCGACGAGCAACACGCCCGCGAGTCCGAGCAGAACGGTTCGCCGGTCGAGCGTGCCCGCCGAGCGCGTCACCTCCCAGCGGGCGATCCGGAGCGTCTTGGCGGCGAACTCCCGCGCCGCGGCGGCGAGACGCCGAAACCGAGCGCCGACGCCGCGGACGCGTTGGCGGACGCTCCGCCGGCTCGGCCCGGGCGTCACGCCTCGGCCTCCCGCGGCGACTCGCCGGCGATCTCCAGGAAGATCTCTTCGAGGCTCGGCTCGTGGGTCTGGATGTCGACGACCGACCCGCCCTCCGCTTGCGCGCTCTCCCGGGTGCGCTCGACGGCGTCCATCGACTCGACGACCCGGCGGAACCGGCCGTTCTCCTTCGTGGCGCCCTCGACGGGAACGTCGGTGTAGACGCGGTACTCGGTGCGTCCGTGGCGCTCGCGGATCTCTTCGAGGCTGCCCCGCGCGATGACCTCGCCGCGGTTCATCACGAGGATGCGATCGCAGAGGCTCTCGACGTGGAACAGGTTGTGTGCGCTGAACA
This sequence comes from Natronoarchaeum mannanilyticum, assembly GCF_039522665.1. NCBI lineage: Archaea > Methanobacteriati > Methanobacteriota > Halobacteria > Halobacteriales > Natronoarchaeaceae > Natronoarchaeum > Natronoarchaeum mannanilyticum. Next base: position 73,140 of record NZ_BAAADV010000007.1, on the reverse strand, counting down.
CGACGGTCCGGCCCTCGTCGCTCAGTTCGCGCACGAAGTCGATGATGTAGTTGGTCGTCAGCGGATCGAGGCCGCTCGCGGGCTCGTCGAAGATCAGCACGTCCGGATCGTTCACCAGCGCCCGCGCGATGGCGACCTTTCGCTTCATCCCCTTGGACATGTCGCCGATGGCGCGCTCGCGGTGTTCCAGGTCGAGCCGGTCGAGCGCCTCGGTGATCCGCTCGTCGGCAACGTTTCGGGGAACGTCGTAGAGATCGGCGAAGAATCGCAGGTACGAGTGGGCGGTCATGTCCTCGTACAGCGGCGACTCCTCGGGGACCCATCCCAGGTTGCGACGCATCTCCGTCTCCCCGGCGGGGCGGCCGGCGACGGTCGCGGCGCCGCTGGTCGGCTCGATCAGCCCGGCGAGCATCTTCAGCGTCGTCGTCTTGCCCGCTCCGTTGGGGCCGACGATGCCGAACACCTCGCCCGACTCGACCGAGAAACTGCTGTCCTCGACGGCGACGAACCCGCTGTACTCCTTCCGAAGCGAGTCGACCTCGATCACGATATCGCCACGGTGGGGTGCCGGCGATTTAAATTATCGGCATGGATAGGTGTCGCCCGAGGCGGAAAATAACCCGCCCGAAGCGACGACAGCTTACAGTCCGACGCCGAGCGCGTACGCCCAGTCGGTGCCCGCGAGCGCGAGGAAGACGAACGCGCCGCCCAGCATGGCGACGTTCTTGAGGAACGCGGTCATCTCGTCTTGCTGCTGGTCCTCCGGAACCGCCCAGAAGTCGTGCATCAGCGGCGTCGTCACGATCAGGAAGACGGCGATCGCGCCGGCCGCGAGCAGCGGGAAGGCGCCGAGGGCGATCCCGAGGCCGCCCAACAGCAACATACCGCCGGTGAACGGCACCGCCAGCGAGGCCGCCGGCACGCCTTTCATCTCCGCGTACCCGCTCATCGACTCCGCGTTCTGGAAGTGATTCAGTCCCATGAACGCCAGAATCCCGCCGAACAGTACCCGCGCGAGCAGGAACGCGGCGTCTGCGCCGGCGCTCTCGAGGGCGAGCGGCGCGAGGCTCACGCCGCCACCCCCGTCGTCGCGGCGCTGTCGGAACGCGGTACGATCGAACGCGTCGATTGTGGTATCATCACGTTACCTGGTTAGGAACCGAACCTATATATCCGTTCGGCGACAATGCTGTAATCAGGTATCACCGATGTCATCTGATCTCCAGCGGGCGACCGCCGAAACCGAGGAGGAAGAGGGGCCCTGCGCCGTCATCGAATCGATCGAGCAGATCGGCTCACAGTGGCGCCTCGTCGTGCTCCACGATCTGCAGGACGGCGAGAAGCGTTTCAACGAACTGAAACGGTCGACCGACGCGAGCTCGCGGACGCTCTCGCGCGTGCTCGACGACCTCGAAGAGCTCGGGTTCGTCGACCGCCGGATGGAGGAGGACGCGCCGGTCGCGACGTACTACAGCCTCACCGACAAGGGCCAGTCGCTCTGTCCGGTGTTCGACGAAATCGAGTGCTGGGCCGGCAGCTGGCTCGACGAATAGTACCTCTCTGCGCCCTCTGAGAGCTCTTTTTCGAGCGCACCGCCGAACAGCGGCGTCGAACGGCCGGACGAAAACGATCAGGCGGACTGCGGGCGACGGGGCGGGTTTCGGAACAGGCCGTCGCCGACCGCGAGGCCCGCGACGAGCGCGCCGCCGACCAGCGCGCTCTGGAACGGGATCGAGAGCAGTTGCCCGAGCAACACCGCGGCGAACAGGGCGGCCGGAATCACCGCCAGCACGATATCGGCTCTCGACACCGAGGGGGGCCGGAACGAGCTGCTGTCGGTCACAGTCGATTCCGTTCGGCGTCGATCGGGTGTTCTCTCGACCATGTTCTACACCTCCTCGTGTACACGTGACTACGTTATCTCACTAAAATCCTTCGTCGGGCATTTTCTCGAAGTTGGTTCAGAAGTAGGTTTGGCCAATTCAAATTCAGCTTATAACTTATGAAGATCATACACTGGTGGCGATTCATCATCGTGAATGAGTGCTCACCGCACAGATCGATAGGAACGGCGCCGAAACGGGAGGAGGACTCGTTACAAGCTCTGTCAACCGGTCGGAAGAAAGCGGGGCCGTGTCGGCGTCGCTACGCTCGCAGTTCTTCGAGGCGCTCGCGGCCGGGCGCGATCAGCTCGTCAAGGTAGTCGGCCAGCGTCCCCTTGGCGTCCGCGGGATGCAGTTCACCGCTTTCGAGCGCGGCGGCCAGGGCCTCGTAGTCGTCGTACGTGACGTCGCCGCCGTACTCGTCAGGGCGCTCGACGGTCACCGACTCGAAGCGCGGGAAGACGTGGTACCGGAACAGTTCGAGGACGGGGTTCTCGCGCTCGTTGCCCTCGTCGTCGGGCTCGGGATCTCGCGTCGGCGGGCAAAAGGCCGCGTTGACCTTCTCTTCGAGCTCCTCGGCCGAGTCCTCCATCGAGATCGTCTCGCCGGAGCTGGACGACATCTTGCCCTCGCCGCTCGTCAGGTCGGCGATTATCGGCGTGTGCAGCGCCGGGCGGACCTCGTAGTCCAGGTCGGGCAGCTCCTCGCGCGCGAGCATGTGGACCTTGCGCTGGTCGAGGCCGCCGACCGCGAGATCGACGTCGAGGTACTCGATGTCCAGCGCCTGCATCAGCGGGTAGACGACGTGGGAGACCTTCGCGGTGTCGCCGCCCTGCAGTTCGGCCATCGCGCGCTGGGCGCGATTCAGGGAGGTCGACAGTTCGAGCTGGTGGAGATCGAGCGCGAACTCCTCGTCGAGCTGGAACTCCGAGCCGTAGACGAACTCGGTCTGCTCGGCGTCGAGCCCGTACGCGAGGAACTGCTCGCGCATCACCTCGGCCGTCTCGCGGATCTCCTCGAAACTCCCCTTGCCGTTGAGGTAGGCGTGGACGTCGGCCAGCAGCACGACGACCTCCATGCCCGCGTCCTGCAGGTCGATCAGCTTGTTCGCGGTCAGCAGGTGGCCGACGTGGAGCACGCCGGAGGGCTCGTAGCCCACGTACGCGCGCTTGCCGTCGGGGTCGGCCGCGAGGGCCTCGACCTCCTCCTCGGTGACGACCTCCTCGGCGTTGCGCGTGATCAGATCGTAGTCGTCCATACGGGAACTCTGACAGGGCGTCAATTTAGGGCTTCTCGTCTGGACCGCCGCGGTGGACTACAGCCCGCCGCCGCCACCGCCGCCTCGGGTGAAGATCGACGCCGGGCCCCTGTCGGGATCGATCGACAGCACGGTTCCGCGAGTCGCCCGGAGCAGGAAGTACCCGCTGAACCAGGAACACATCGCCAGCCCGAACAGCGACAGCGTCACGAACGCTCTTCCGACGGTGACACCGCCGAGAACTGCGGAACCGGCCATCGCGAGCCCGCCGAGCGCGGCACCGAGTGCGACCGCGAGGAACGCGTAGCCGACCACCGTCCCGAAAAGCGTGCGTAGTTCCATACGCATAGTTATCATCGAACGAAAAAAGGGCCGGGGTGGAGCCGTCGGCCGCGCCTGTCAACGCATAAGGGCCCGCCGCCGAAACTATCGGCCATGAACGACACGCGCCGGAGCGTCCTCGACGCCCTGGACGACGGCCCCGTGACCGGCCCGGACCTCGCGGAGCGACTCGGCGTCTCGCGGGCGGCGATCTGGAAGCACGTCGAGGCGCTGCGCGAGGACGGCTTCGAGATCGCGAGCCGCGACGACGGGTACGAACTCGAATCGGTCCCCGAGTTCGGCGGCCCCGCCGTCGAGTACGGGCTCGAAGCGCCGTTCGACGTCGAGTATCACGAAAGCGTGCCGAGCACGAACGCCGTCGCCCGCGACCTAGCCGACGACGGGGCGAGCGACGTCGTCGTTCTCGCGGACGAACAGACCGGCGGCAGAGGCCGCCTCGATCGCGAGTGGTCCTCGCCGAGCGGCGGCGTCTGGCTGAGCATCGTCCTCCGCCCCGATCTGCCGCCCGCCCGCGTCCCGGTGATCACGCTCGCCGCGGCGGTCGCGATCACCGACGCCGCCCGCGAGGCCGGCGTCGACGCCGAGATCAAGTGGCCCAACGACGTGCTCGTCGGCGAGCGCAAGCTCGCGGGCATCCTCACCGAGATGGAGGGCGAGGCCGACCGCGTCTCGTGGGTGATCCCCGGCCTCGGCATCAACGCGAACGTCGACGCCGAAGAGCTTCCAGAGGGCGCGACGAGCATCCAAGCGGAGGTCGGCGTTATCGAACGGCGGCTGTTCGTCCAGCGGCTTCTCGAACGATTCGACGAACTGCGCTCTGATCCCGAGGCCGTGCTCGACGCCTGGCGGGAGCGGGCGTCGACGCTCGGGCGGGACGTCCGTGTCGAGACGCCCGACGGCGTCGTCGAGGGCGAAGCGATAGACGTCGAGCTGCCGGGGACGCTGCTCGTCGAGACCGACGACGGCGTCGTCCGCGTCCACGCCGGCGACTGCGAACACCTCCGACCGGCGTAAGCGCTGTCCGCTTCTCCGGCGTGAGTTTGCTGCACCGCTGACGCCAGCTCAGGGCTGGGGAGTTCGTTCCTCCGCGGCGCGCTCCTCGGCGTCGGCGTCGCTATCGTCGGATTCCATTCGTACCGTGAGCACCGGCGGCTCGGCCGTTCGAACCACCCGCTCGGTGACGCTGCCCATCAGGAGCCGGTCGATCCCGCCGCGCCCGTGAGTTCCCATCACGATCAGGTCGCAGTCCTCGCTGGCGGCGTGCTCGCAGATCGTCCGGCTCGGCATCCCCTCGACGATGCGCGTCTCGACGTCGACGCCCTCCCGTTCGGCGATCTTCTCGACCCGCTCGACGGCCTCGTGGCCCTCCTCGCGCAGCACCGAGCTGATCCCCTCCCAGGACGTCTCCATGGGCAACCCGCCGAACGTCGCGGCGTTGACGACGTACAGCGCTTCGACCGTCGCCCCGTGTTCCTCGGCGAGCCCGACGGCGTGTTCCACGGCCCGCTCGACGCCCGCGGAGCCGTCGGTCGGGACCAGAATGCGATCGTACATATGTCGTACGTTACCACACGACTTCCGGAGTCAAAACTGTTCCGCGAAACCGAGCGGAAATATCCGGCTCGAACGAGACGAAGATTTTCGATTTGTTATAGCACTATTTGGTTTACATCGGCCTGGCCCGCCCGTCGAACCACGGCTCGCACGATATCCTGCGCACCGGCGAGGTTGTCGGAGTCGCCGTCGAGCACCTGCAGTTTGGCCTCCCGCCCCTCGGCGACGACGCCGCGATCCAGCCCCGCGATCTCGGCGCCGTTGATCGTCGCCATCCGAAGCACCTCGCGAGCCGAGAGGTCGAACAGCTTCGCGGCGAAGGCCATCTCCCGGAACATCGACGGGCTGTTTGTCATCACGTTGTCCGTCCCGAGCGCCAGCGTCGTCCGATCGGCCAGTTCCGCTACGGGCGCCAGTCCCACGTCGGTCACGACGTTCGAGCGCGGGCAGAGGACGATCGGCACCTCGCTGTCGTCGATCCGGTCGAGCTGGTGGGGCTCGGGGTGAACCATGTGGACCAGAAAGTCCGGATCGAGATCGAGCGCCGGGTCGACGTCCGAGCTGTCGACCTCGCCGGCGTGGATGCCGAAGAGCTTGCCGGCCTCGCGGGTGGCTCGGCGCTCGCGATCGAAGTCGGCGTCGTTCGCGCCGCTCGCACCGAAGCCGTCGCTCGCCTCCATGGCGTCGGTGGTCTCCCGACCGAGGATCACCGGCTCGACGTCGATCCCGTCGGCGGCGTCCCGCAGCTGTTCGACGCCTTCGACGCCGCCCTCGCGGAACTCGATGCAGGTTCCCGTGCCGGTCGAGCGCATGAACTGCAGCGATCGACGCATCCCGTCGACGAGTTCTTCGCGCGAGGCCGCCCTGAGAAGCCGGTGTTTCAGCCCGTCCGGCGGGGCGACGAGCTCTTCGAGCGTCAGTCCGCCGCCGGCCTCCTTGGCGATCGAGTCGCCCAGGTGCGTGTGAGCGTTGACGAACGCCGGCAGGATCACGTCGTCGCTGTTCGTGCTCGTCTCCTCGACGGCTGCGATTTCCCCGTCCTCGATCACGACCCGACCCTCGACGGGGTCGAACGATCGTCCGCGCAGAATAGTTCCTTCCAGTTCCATAGGGGGATGGACGCGCTTCCGCACCATTCCGTTTACCCTTCGCGTACGCGCGCACGGTCCTGAGAGCGCCCCCCGGCGCTACTTGTCGGGCTCGAACTCGTCGAGCGTCGCGTAGTGGCCCCGCCGCACCTCGGTGACCAGCCCGCCGTCGGCCTCCAGCCCGAGGACTGACGCCGCGGCGCCGCCGACGCCGTCGGTGACCGCCTCGGGCGCGTAGACGCCGAAGCGCCACTGCGACCGCTGGGCGGCACGGAGCGCGTCGACGAGCGGGGACTGCTGGCCCAGTCGCCTGATTTCGCCGTTGACGACGACCCGGGACGTCGATTCAGTCATCGAGGGCTTCGAGGGGACGTCGATGACGACGTGCTCGGGCGCCACGCCCGCCCGATCCGCGATCTCGGCTTCGAGCTCGCGCACGCGCTCGTGATCCGTATCGAGCAGGGAGTCGGGAACGTCGTCGATTTCGGCCCAGACGGCCCGCTTGAACAGATCGCGCTCGTCGAGCGCGCGGGCGTAGGACTCGGTCGACTCGGCGGAGCGCAGGGCGGCGATCAGATCGTAGTCGTCCATCCGCCGGATCGTCTCGGGCGTCGCCACGCCGTCCTCGATCAGCCGCTCGGTCGCCCGGCGGAGCATCGACTTGCCGATCCGGGCGACCGGATGGCTGTACACCGTCGGGTTCATCAGCGCGCGCGCGACCAGCAGGCTCTCGGCCGTCTGGACGTTGCCCTCCGCGAGCACGAGTTCGCCGTCGAGGAACGTCAGCTCCCGGACGAGCCGCTCGTGGTCGATCGTCCCGTAGGGGACGCCGGTGTGGTGGGCGTCCCGCACGAGGTAGTCCATCCGGTCGACGTCGAGTTCGCCCGAGACGAGCTGGCCGTACTGGCCGTCGCCGGCGATCAGCCCCGCGACCGCCCCGGGATCGAGGTCGTGCGAGCGCAGGACGTCGCCGACGGGGTTCGACGCCAGCAGCTCCTCGACGTCGTCGTGGTACTTCCCGGTGTGGCGGTACAGCAGCGCCTCGACGTTGTGGCTGAAGGGGCTGTGGCCCACGTCGTGCAACAGCGCGGCGGCCTTGACGCGCTCGGCCTGTCGCCCGTGGACGCCGAGGTGCTCCAGAGCCTCGCAGGCGAGGTGGTAGACGCCGAGGCTGTGCTCGAAGCGCGTGTGGTTGGCGGAGGGATAGGCCAGCGACACCGTTCCTAACTGTGAGATCCGGCGGAGCCGCTGGACCGCGGCGGTGTCGAGCAGCGCCGCCGCGACGCCCTCGACCGCGATGTGGTCGTGGACGCTGTCCTTGATCGTGGTCATGGAGCGGGCTTCGGCCCGTTCGTACAAAAAGTGTGGCCGGGGACCGACGTTCAGCGTGGGACGCCGACGTTCGACTGGTCGATGCCGATGTTCAGTCTGGCGACGCCGACGTTCGGCTCGGCGACGCCGAAACTCGCGAGTACGGCGCCGACAGCCGCAGCTACAGCGGTCGAGCACCGAGAGGAGAGAAGATCCGAAACCGCGCTACAGCACGTCGTCGAAGTCCTTGTGGCCCTGAATCGTGACCTCTTCGTCGGTCACTTCGGCGAGGAACACGCCGTTGCCGCTGCCGGTGTCGCGCTCGACGGCGCTCTTGACGGAGCGCGCCGCGACTTCCTTGGCTTCCTCGTTCGAGAGACCTTCCTCGTAGTACTGTTCGAGAGTACCGTAGGCGACCTGCATCCCGCTGCCGGTGACGGTGTAGTCGTCGCGGACGACGCCGCCCGCGGGGTCGATGCTGTAGACGTGGCTCCCCTCGTCGTCGACGCCGGCGAGGATCGGATGGATCGCGAAGAACGGGCCGCCGCGGGCGAAGTTACCCGCCAGCGAGGACAGCGCCTGCATGCTCATCTGCTCGCCGCGGCGCGTTTCGTAGAGATTCGACTCGACGCGGAGATACTTGATGAAGGACTGGGCGCCGCCGACCGAGCCGACCAGCGTGAGGACGGCGCTGGGGTGAATTTGCTCGACCTTCTGGACGTCCTTGCTGGAGACGAACCGTCCGCCGAGGCTGGCGCGCATGTCCGTCGCGACGACGACGCCGTCGTCGGTCGTCAGGCCGACCGTCGTCGTCCCGGTCTTGTTCACGTTTTCCAGTTCGTCCTCGGAGAACTCGGGCTCGGGCAGCGAGCCGATGGAGGGGCCCAGCGGATCGTCGTCGGCACCCGACAGCCGGTCGCGGTTTCGCGAGAACTCGTTGTCGTGCATCGGGGTTCGCATTGCCCGCGTCTACACGTCGCGCGCATATAAATGGCCGGCGTTCCGGACGGCGTCGCCGAATCGCTGCGAGCGGGCCGCAGGCTCCCGAGCGGCGGCGTCGAACGACCGGATAATCCCGACTTTTTCCGGGCGTACCCGATTACGGTTTCGCTCCCTCGTAGGCGCTCTCGAGGCGCTCGACGATCCGGTGGATCGGCGGCGCGCGGCCGGCGGTCCGCTGGGCCGCGAGCGCGAGCGGCATCACGAGGATGCCGACTGCGATTGTCAGCTGGTACAGGGCAAACACGCTGGATCGGTACACCCGTGCGATCATCTTGCTTCGCTCTGGAGCAACGGACCACCGTATAAAAGAATACCTGAATATATCTAACATAACGGTCGATGTCGCGCGTTCGAGGTCGACGCCCGCTTGCGGTTCAAGCGAGCTTGCATTGTGCCCATCTCCACTCGCGTTCACGCCCGTCCACGGGTAGGCACGCACTCGCTGAACGGCGGCTTCGCCATAACTTATGCGGATACTCAGGATGCCGTGCGCATCTGAAACGTGACGCGCGCGAACCACAAAGCAAGAGGACCCCCGGCGCGGAACAGTACGTATGAGCAACTACCTCGTTGCGATGGAAGCGGCATGGTTGGTGCGCGACGTCGCCGAGATCGACGACGCGATCGGCGTCGCGGTCAGCGAAGCCGGCAAGCGCCTGAACGAAGAGAGCATGGACTACGTCGAGGTAGAGGTCGGCGCGACGGGCTGTCCCGCCTGCGGAGAACCCTTCGACTCCGCCTTCGTCGCGGCCGACACCGCGCTGGTCGGACTCGTCCTGGAGATGAAGGTGTTCAACGCCGACAGCGAGGAACACGCCCAGCGCATCGCCAAGAGCGAAGTCGGCGGCGCGCTGCGGGACGTCCCGCTGTCGGTCGTCGAGACGATCGAGTACGAGGACGACGAGGAACTCGAATCGGCGTCCTGACGAGGCGAAGCCGAGTCAGGGCTCGCGGAACTCCGTTCCGCGACATCACGACGACCGAAGCGAGTGCGGGATCGCTTTCGTGCGTTCCGCTACCGCGACCCAAGCTTTTTAATATAACCCAAAGTAATTCCGGGTATGGAACTGCCGACGCCGGCCGACCTGCGCGAGCGCCGGAACGAACTCGGGCTGACCCAGAGCGAACTCGCCGAGCGGGCCGACGTCTCCCAGCCGCTGATCGCCCGGATCGAGGGCGGCGACGTCGATCCGCGACTCTCGACGCTCCGGCGGATCGTCAACGCGCTGGCGGAAGCCGAAACCGGGATCGTGCGCGCGGAAGACCTAATGCACGAGGACGTGATCCGCGTGTCTCCGGACGACGATCTCAGCGTCGCCGTCCACCGGATGGAGGAGGAGGCGTACTCCCAGCTCCCCGTCCTCCAGGACGGTATCCCCGTCGGCAGCATCAGCCAGAGCGATCTGGTCCACGCCGACGAGGACGACCGCGCCGAACCTGTCCGGGAGTTCATGAGCGAGAGCTTCCCGACGGTCTCGGAGGACACGACGCTCGACGAAATCACGAGCCTGCTCGAACACTACAAGGCCGTGATGGTGACCGATCGGGGCGAGACGGTCGGGATCATCACCGAAGCCGACGTCGCGGGGCGCCTCTCGTAACTCGACGAGAACGCTAATGTGGTCGTGCGATTAGACGTAGCTATGGACTGGCTGAAACGGAATCTGGGGAGCGGGCTCGTCATCCTGCTGCCGATCCTCGTCAGCGTCTTCGCCCTTCGATGGCTCTACACGAAGCTGGCGGCGCTCCCGCTGGTCGAGGGAATTCAGCCGCCTGCGGTCGGCGTCGTACTCAGCATCGCCCTGTTCGTGACCTGGGTGTTCGGCATCGGATACCTGATGCGGACCGCGCTGGGGACGGTGCTGGCGATGCGCCTGGACGCCCTGATGAACCGCGTCCCAGGGATCCGGGTCGTGTACAACGCCTCGAAGATGGCGATCGAAACCGTCGTCGCGGACACCGACGGGCTGAAACGCCCCGTCAAACTCAAGCCGTGGGGCGACCTCCGGGTGACGGGCTTCGATACGGGCCACGAGTCCGACGAGGGGAACCCCGTGATATTCATTCCGACGTCCCCGAACGTGACTAGCGGGATCGTCGTCGAAGTCGACGAGGAAGACGTCATCGAGCTCGACGAGTCCGTGGAGGACGCTCTGACGCGCGTTCTCAGTGCGGGGTTCGGAGAGAAAAACGGGCAGACCAACGTTCCGGGGAACGTCTTTTCGCCCTCGGACGACGAATAGCCGATCGGGACGCCTCGGCGGGTCGGTTCGTCTTCGCGCGCGCGTGAGGTTGGCGAATCTGCAGAGATGGAACGCAGTTAGCTATAGCGATATGCGATATAGAAGTTGGATACGCGGCGCCGTATCGTGTCATATGTTATCGTATAACATAAGAAGAAAACGTAGCTGACTCTTGGAAAACCAGAGTTGAGGCCCGACAAAGGACGATACAGGGAAGCACTGAACACCGCCTTTCGAGTAACGGGCCCGGGCCGGAATCTACGAGTTTTACTACTCACTGGCAGCGACGTGGTGCCAGTAGCCGCCGATTTCGTTGCTTCGGTTCGGACCCCGCCGAGTCCGGAACGCTCGAAAGTACGAAGAAGAGCAGTAAACTGCTGACGCCGACGGGGAACGAGACGCTGCACGGACCCGGGTCGAACGGTTGGGCAACTGACGACGGGAGACCGAAATCGCACTAGCGACGCGCGGATCTCCTCGCACCCACGTCACGCCGCTTCCGACGGAAATCACTTGTCCGTGCGCCGAGGGCGACCAGTTTGTCAGACTGATCCGCAACGCTACGACGCTGATATCCCGTCGACGAGCACTGGTTGTCGTGAGAGCACCACCGGGGGCTCGGGACAGGAAGCGCAATGTTCTAAGATATATCAGACAGCCCGGCAGCGTCGATCAATCGACGTTCTCGTTCCTCCCGATCCAGCGTACGAGGTAGTGCGACGGCCACCTCGAAAAGAGGTGCCGATCACGTTTCGAGGAGATAGCCAGATAACGATAGTGAATAACAAGCAAGATTTTATCTGGTTATGTAGCACCACTTTGGGGATTTACGGGGCTAGTTTGTCAAAATAACCCCAACTACGCGGCACCAATAGACAGAATAAGATACTTTATCCTGAGTAATGGAAACATTGAAGGTAACAGCGTTCATCGGTCGTCGCGTGACGACCGAACGAGACGCGGACACGTCCCGGACGGCCGTGAAGACGTACGTCCCGACGTACCAAAAACGTCTGTGGGCCGACCACGCCGACGAGCTCGGGATGAGTCAAAGCGAGTTCGTCCGGACGATGGTCCAGGCCGGACGCAGCGACTTCTCCCCGCCGGAGGCGACTGGTGAAACGGGTGAGTTCTCGGCACCGAGAGAGCAGGAAGAATCAGTCAAAGAACAGGATCGGGGAGAAATGGAGCCCCGTTCTGGAGGCGCTACCCCAGGGGTTGAGAGCGGTGAAACGGGGTCCTCTCAGACGGGATCGGACAACAGTGGCGACGACCTGACCGACCGCGTCCTCGAGGTGCTCGATCGAGATGGCGTGCTCTCGTGGGACGAGCTCGTCGAGGCGGTGACCGACGACATCGAGCGCCAGCTCGACGAGGCCGTCCAGGAGCTCCAGGACGAAAACGCCATCCGCTACAGCGGTCGCGAAGGAGGGTACACCGTTCAGTCATGAGCGAGGCACGGAGCGGCGCCGGCGACGTTGACGATCCGATCGCGTACTTCGTCCAGGACGTGGGGTATCACGGAAAGACCGAACGGACGCAGGAGGCCTACGAGCGCGTTCTGCGGGAGTTCGAGGCGTTCCTTGCTGACGGCACGACTCGGTCGTCGAGCGGCGTGACCGTCCGCGAAGCGACCCACAGGGACTGTATGGAGTGGATCCACGCGAAGCGCGGCGAGCTGGCCGACAGCACGATCGCGACGTACGCGTCGTATCTCCACCGATTCTACGGGTACATGACCCAGGTCGACGCGTTCGATTCGAACCCGATGACGATCGTCGTCGAGCAGATGGACGAGTCGATCGACACCGACCCGGCGCGCAGGGAACTCTCCGTGGCGGAGATGCGGTCGTTCGTCGCCGATATTCGCCATCCCCTGGATCGTGCGGTGATCGTCACGTTGTTGAAAACCGGTATGCGAGCCGGCGAGCTGTGTAATCTCGACGTTCGCGATCTGTACCTGTCCGACGAGCCGGGCGGGGCCAGACAGTCGATCAGACCGTCGGTTTCCGGGCGACCGGATTCGCTGTACGTCTCCGCGGAACCGCGACAGGGCGTCGAGGTCAACGGCGAGCGGCGGACCGAATCCAACAAGCGAAAGCGCGACACCGTGATTCCGGTCGACGACGAGTTGTCCCGGGTGTTGGTCCGGTGGCTTGCGGTTCGTCCCGACGCCGTGTCGGACGCCGAGCCGTTGTTCGTCGGGACGCGAGACGGCTGGGGCCAGCGGCTCTCCATCGACGCCGTCCATCGGATCGTCACCGACCACGCTGCGGATCAGGGGTGGTATCGAACCGGCGGCGGCGCAGCCGAGAACGTCACTCCCCACTACTTTCGGCACTTCTTCACCACGCACCTCCGGAGCGAGACGGGGGATCGGGGGATCGTCAAGTACCTGCGCGGCGACGTCGCCGAGGACGTCATCGACACGTACACCCACGACTGGGGCGATAGGGTCCGCGAAACCTACGAGTCGAACGTCTACGCGCTGCTGTCCTGAACGAGTCGCCGCTGTATCAATCGCAGCATCCGCTTCCCGCGGACGCCACGGCACTGCCTCGCCAGACGGTTGTCCGCTGGAGAGGCGCTATCGGCGCCGATCTCGGATTCGTCCCGACAAATGGATGGAAATATTACATTTCTTGCATGGGCGATGCGAGACTCGTAAATCCCATGATGATATATAGAATCGTCGGGAGTCTGCCGGTCGGAGAGATGTCGCAAATAGGCCGCAAACCCCCTGAATACGCGGTATTATGGGTACTGAGGAGTGTTCCAGCCTCACGATCGTGGCGGCCTTTCGAATTGTATGCTAACTGTTGGCAATAGTTAAGGACGAGCCTGTCGGTCACTCGCACATGGGGCTGTTCGATCAGCTTCGCGATGCCGTCGGCGGGCACGACGGCGGTCGGCGTTTCGAGTGTGCGGACTGCGGGAGAGCGTTTGCGTACGCGCCCTCGGTCGAAGATCCCAACTGCCCGTACTGCGACTCGGCGGAGCTACGCGCCGGGAGCCGGCGAAGCAAAAAGTGATCTGGCGTCAGTAGCCGCGCTCGATCAGGTAGTCGGCCAGCTGTTCGAGCAGGTGTCTCGCTTCGTTGTCGGGGAGCACTTCCAGCCGCTCCTTTCCGGACTCGACGAGTTCCGCCGCCGTGTCGCGGGCGTAGTCGATGCTGCCCGCGGCCTCGAGCTCGGCGACCGCCTCGTCGATCTCGGCTTCGGTGACGGCCTCGACGCTCTCGGCGTCGACCAGCGAGTCGACGTCGACGCCCTGCTCTCGGGCGTGGAGCGTCAGCAGCGTCTGCTTGCCCTCGACGAGGTCGCTACCGCGTTGTTTGCCCAGCTTCTCGCTGGGGACGGTGAGATCCAGCACGTCGTCCTGGATCTGGAACGCGCGGCCCACGTCGATGCCGTACCCGTACAGCTGCTCGACGGTCTCGTCGTCGGCGCCAAGCAGCAGCGCCGGGACGCTGGACGACGCTCCGTACAGGACGGCGGTCTTCTGTTCGATCATCTCGAGGTAGTCCTCCGTGAGCACGTCCGAGCTCGTCTCGAACTCGACGTCCAGCGCCTGGCCCTCGCAGATGTTCGTGCAGGTCGTCGCCAGCACGTCGAGAGCCCGGACCGTCCGGTCGGCCTGGGCGTCGGTATCGAGCATGATCTCGAACGCCTTCGAGTAGAGCGTGTCGCCGGCGAGGATCGCCGTCTCGAGATCGTACTCTCGGTGGACCGCGGGGACGCCCCGCCGAAGGTCGTCGTCGTCCATGATGTCGTCGTGGATCAGCGTGAACGACTGGATGGTCTCGACGCTGACCGCCGCCGCCATCACGTCGACGTCGGAGCCGTTCAGCGACGGGAACGACCGGTAGTCCGCTGAGAGCGGTTCGACGTCGGCGAGCGCTTCCGCGACCAACAACAGCACGGTGGGGCGGAGACGCTTGCCGCCCGCGTCCAGCAGGTACCGTGAGGCCTCGTAGAGCCGCTCGGGGTCGGTGATCGGGAGTTCCTCGGGGATGGCGTCGTTTACGAGTTCCCGCCGCTGTCCGACGGCCTCCAGCACCCGTTCCTCTCGCGCCTCGGATCCAGTCATATCACTCGACCAGCTGGATCATGTTGCCGTTCCGGGTGACGTGGAGATCCCGCCCGAGCTTGTACCCCTCGCTCTCGGCGAGATCGACGTAGCTGGAGTAGCCCTTCATGTCCTGGTGGGCGGGGATGACGTGCTGGGGCTGGAGCGCGTCGAGCATCTCGTAGTGACCCTCCTGTCGGAGGTGGCCCGAGACGTGGATGTCGTCGTAGATGCGGGCGCCCTGCATGCCCAGCAGTTTCTCGGACTGGTAGCGCTGCCCCTCGTTGGTCGGCTCCGGGATCACTCGCGCCGAGAAGATGACCTTGTCGCCGTCGTCGAGTTCGTACGGCGTGTCGCCGCGACCCATTCGGGTGAGCATCGCGCGGGGCTCGCCCTGGTGGCCGGTGACGATCGGCAGGTAGTTCTCCTTGCCCTCGTTCATGATCCGCTTGAACGTCCGATCGACGGACTTGCGGTGGCCGAACATCCCGAGATCCTCGGGGAAGTCGACGAAGTTCAGTCGCTCGGCGGTGCCGGAGTACTTCTCCATCGACCGGCCGAGCAGGACGGGCTGGCGCCCGATGTCCTTGGCGAACTCGACGAGGCTGGAGACGCGCGCGATGTGGCTGGAGAACGTCGTCGCGACGATGCCGCCGTCGTAGTCCTCGATGCTGTGCATCACGTCGCGCAGGTGCTCGCGGGCGACGTTCTCGCTGGGCGTGCGGCCCTTCTTGTTGGCGTTCGTGCAGTCCTCGATGTAACACAGCACGCCCTCACCCTCGCGGCCGATCTCGCGGAACCGCTCCATGTCGATCGGGTCGCCGATGACCGGCGTGTGGTCCATGCGCTTGTCCAGCCCGTAGACGACAGCACCCTCGGGTGTGTGAAGGACGGGATTGATCGCGTCGATGATCGAGTGCGTGACGTTCACGAACTCGAGCTCGACGTTGCCGGTGTCGCCGATGCTCATCTTCTCGCCGGCTTCCATCTTCACGAGGTCGTTCTCGACGCCGAACTTCTGCTCGCCCTCGATCTGCTGTTTGACCAGCTCGATCGTGAACGGCGACGCCACGACCGGCGCGTTGTACCGGTGGGCGAGCTTGCTGATGGCGCCGATGTGGTCGAGGTGACCGTGCGTCGGCACGATGGCCTTCACGTCGCCCTCGAGGTCGCTCATCACCCGATCGTCCGGGATGGCGCCCATGTCGATCAGGTCGAGGCTGTGCATCCGTTCGGTCTCGACGTTGTCGTGGATCAGAACCTTCGAGAGGTTCAGACCCATGTCGAAGATGACGACGTCCTCGCCAGCTCGTACCGCCGTCATCTGCCGTCCGACCTCCTCGTAACCGCCTATCGTTGCTATTTCGACTTCCATAGTTGATCCGAGCATTCAAAGCCACGTTGCGGTGGCGATGCGCTCACGGAAACACCCACGAATAACGGGAACGTGACCCCGGCGTCTTGCAGCACGTCGGCCGCGCACCCGCCCGCAGCGCGCGTCTCGAGGACGCACGCCACTACCCGCGGGTCGTGTTGGGAGACACTATGCGCTCATGGTTTAAAAAGGCGTGGCATCCGAGCCGGACGCCGACGCGGACGACGCGCTTAATGGATCGGACGCCCTTCCTCGGGTATATGATGCTGACCACCCACGTGCTGATCGGGCTGGCGCTGGCGACGCCGATCGTCGTCGCCGCACCCGACCTCGGCACGGCGGCGCTGGTCGGCGGGGCCCTCGGCGGCGGGTTCCCCGACGCAGACATGTACACCGCCCACCGTCGGACGCTCCACTTCCCGGTGTACTTCGCCGCCCTGTCGATCCCCGCGGTCGCCCTCGCAGCCATCGTCACGACGCCGGCGACGGTCGCGCTCGCGCTCGCGGTGGTCGCCGCCGCGGTCCACTGCTGCATGGACGCCCTCGGCGGCGGCCTGGAACTGCGGCCCTGGAGGGGAACCTCCGAGCGCGCCGTGTACGACCACTACCGGGGACGCTGGCTCCCGCCGCGGCGCTGGATCCGGTACGACGGCGCGCCCGAGGACTTCGTGCTCGGACTGGGCATCGGCGTCCCGCTGTGGTTCTTGCTGGAGGGCCGCTTCGAGCTGTTCGTCCTCGTCTTGCTCGCGATTTCGGCCGTCTACGCCGCGGTGCGCAGGCGACTCCCCGACCTCGCGCCGGTAGTCGCGGACGTCGCGCCGGACGCTCTTTCACCGTACATTCCCGACGAGAGCGACAAACCCTGAACGGCGGTCGCCTCGCTACTTCTCGTCGCCGCGAATCGTCGTCCCCGGGCGCTCGCCCGCGAGAAACGCCGAGAGCGCGTCGAGGTCGAAGATCGAGGCCGGAACGTCGAGCGCGAGCAGTTCGCGAACTTTCCCGGCCATGCCGCCCGAGACGTCCGTCGCGTCGCTGCCGCCGAGCACGTCCGCGACGTCGTCGAAGGACGATATTTCGGCGATGACGGACGCCTCGTCGACGCTATCCTCGTCATCCGCGTCGAGCACGCCCGGCACCGTCGAGCAGACGCCGACGCGCTCGGCGTCCAGCTGTCCGGCGAGTTCCGCGACGATCTCGTCGCCGCTCAGCACGGTGACGCCCTCGCCCGCGTGCGCGATCACGTCGCCGTGAAGCACGGGCACGAACCCTTCGTCGAGCAACGTCCGAACCTGTCCGGTGGGCAGCGTGAGGTCGGCGTCGGCGTCCCGGTGCGCGGCAGAGAGGGGATGGACCGGCACCGCGGGGACGCCCTCGTCGCGCAGGCGCCGGAGGACGAACTTGTTCAGCGTCGTCATCGCGCCGTGGATCGCCAGCACGCCGTCGGCGTCGCGGGTTCCCTCCTCGGTTGTGACGCCCCATCCCGCTGCGTTCGGGTGGCCGAAGCTGCCGCCGCCGTGGACGATCACGAGGTCGTCGACGGCGTCGCCGGTCCCGCCGCTACCGTCGCCGCCTCCGCCCGAGCGAGCCGCCGCGACGGCCGACGCCGCCCGGTCGAGCTCCGGGCCGTCGACCGTCTCGTCGCGGTCCTTCTCGGTGACGACGCTGCCGCCCAGCTTGAGGACGGTCGTCATTTCAGGCGCCCTCCATGCGGTCGTCGCTCGGAGGCTGCTCGACGCGCACGCCGTCGCGGTCGAGTTCGGCGCGGAACGCTTCTTCGCAGCCCGGCGTGAACCGGAGCGCGGTACTCGTCTCGTCGGTCTCGTCGAGCGCGACGACGCAGCCGCCGCCGCCCGCGCCGGTCAGCTTCGCGCCCTCGGCGCCGGCGTCGCGGGCGGCCCAGACCATCCGATCGAGCGAGCGCGAGGAGACGCCCAGCGCCTCCAGCAGCCCGTGGTTGAAGTCCATCAGCCGGCCCAGCTCCGCGATATCGCCCTCGGCCAGCGCCTGCTCGCCCTCGCGGACGATGTCGCCGATCGCCTCGATCGTGTCGGCGGCGAAGTCGTACTCCTCGCGGAGCTGTCGGACGCCGGCGACGAGCGCGCCGGTGTCCCCGGCGCCGCCGTCGAAGCCGACGACGATCGGCAGGTCCGGCGCCTCGATCCGCCGGCAGTCGTCGCCCTCGACGCGGACCGCCCCGCCCATCGCCGAGCAGAACGTGTCCGCGCGGGACGCCTCGCCCGACTGAACCTCGTACTCGGCCTGAAACGCCCGATCGGCGACGGTCTCGGGCGACAGCTCGACTCCCAGTTCGCGCGTGGCGGCGTCGATCCCGGCGACCGTGACGGCCGCCGAGGAGCCGAGCCCGGCGCCCAGCGGGATGTCGCTCTCGATCGTGATGTCGAAGCCGACCTCGGAAACGTCCTCGCCGCGTTCTTCGGCGACGGCCTCGCGGGCCTGCTCGACGGCGGCGTCGACGTAGCCCATCGCGGCGTCGATCAGCGACTCGGAGACGGCGACGTCGGGCTTCGACTCCGAGGAACCGCTGTACTCGACCGTGAACCCGTCCAGCGAGAGGTCGTCGGCGTGGACGCGCAGCAGTTCGTCGTCGCGGCGTTCGGCTGTGACCCGCGCCCGCCGCTCGATCGCGCAGGGCACCGCCGGCTCGCCGTAGACGACCGCGTGCTCCCCGAACAGGTACACCTTGCCGGGAGCGCTCGACGTAGTCATGCGCTACGCTCGGCGGGCATCCGTAACAGTAGTTGCGGAATGATGGCGACGGCCGCGGTGCATCCTCGGCCGGCAGCGTCGAGGCGAGCAGCGCGGCGTCGAGGCGGGCAACGCGGCGTCGAGGCGGGCAACGCGGCGTCGTGACGCCGCTCCTGATCGCTCACTGCAACCCGAGTTCGACGGCCAGGGTATCGCTCTCGCCGTCGCCGATCGAGTGCGAGTCCGCAGCCTCGAACTGCTCGCGAGCCGCCTTACTTCGCTCCTCGTACCGGTCGTAGTCACCGTCGTCGCGCGCTGCAGCGGCCTCGCTCCACGCCTCGGCTGCGCTGCGGAAGTGCGCGGCTTTCGCTTCGGCGTCCGCACAGATGTCGACCGCCCCGTCTGCGTCGATGTCGTCCGACTCGGAGGCCGCTTCCCCGAACGAACTGACGGCGGCGTCGTACTGGTCGGCGGCGCTCGTGAACTCGTCGCTCGCGGTCGCCCAGTTTCGCTCGTCTATCGCGTCGTTGGCCGCCTGCCAGCGCTCGGCGCCCTCGTTGAACGAGCGTCTCCCCGCGAGGTACGCCTCGTGGATCGCCCGCCGCGTCTCGTAGTTCGGGATCCGATCGGCGGGGTCGTCCGACATGATCTCTTGGGGATCGTCGTCGTGACCCAGACCGAGCGTGTGCCCCAGCTCGTGAGTGATCGTGGTCTGGGTCAGATCGTCGGAGTAGCCGGTCTTGATCTGGACCGACGCCGTGTCGGGCGCGTCGCCGGTGATCAGCGGCGCGCAGCCCACGACCATGTACCCGTCTTCGCTCCGCTCGCAGGTCGAGATCTCGTCGACGAGCGTCACGCGAACGTCCGGGTCCGCGGCGTCGAAGTCGAGGGCGTACTCCACGTCGTAGCCGGCGTACTGCTCGGCGTGTTCCTCCCAGAACGCGGCCGAGGCCTCGATCAGTTCGGTGAAGTTCTCCCGGCGGTCGACGTCCTCGTCGTACGCGACGCCGAGGACGATCGGTTCGCCGCCCCAGGGGTGGTCGACACCGAAATTCTCTATCTTGGTGCCTTCGGCGGCTTCGTCGACGGTTTCGGAGAGCTGGGCGCAGCCGGCGGTCGCTGCGGTCGCACCCGCAATAGCGCCGAGGAGGGTTCGGCGTCGCACGGTTTGAATGTCAGTCAGTGGAGAGCGGGTTTGAGTGTTTCGCCCAGCATATGCGGGGTTCCCCCGGGGCCTTCATTAGCTTCGATCCCCAATCGGCAGGCGTTGTGTGGGGAGCGATCGCGGAGCTTCCGGAGTGGTTGCTGCTCGGGCTCGGGCTCGCCGGAGCGTCGACGTTGTTGGTCGCGCTCGCGTTCGTCGCAGGACAGCGCGCGTTCCCGCGCCTGGAGGACGATCCCGCCGGGTCGCCCGAGCGCGAGGGCGCCGAGCGACGCTTGGCGGAGATCCGACACTACCTCGAAGCGATCGACGAGCGCTACGTCGAAAAGACGACAGTGGCGGGACAACGCGTCGAGTTCTACCTCCCCGAGCGCGACGTCGCGGTCACGTTCGACGCGAGGGTCTTTTTCCGCCTGGAGGCGACCGACACCGACCCGGTGCTCGTCGAACACGAACTCCCGGGCGGCCACCTCGGCTCGCGACTCCCCTTCGAGACGCCCGAAATCGCGACCGACGAGGACGCGGACGCCGGCGTCGCGACGGCGTTCGCCGCGCTGGGACTGCCTGCTAGCGCGGACGTCGAGGAAGTACGACGCGCCTACCGCCGGCGCGTCAAGGAGGTTCACCCCGATCAGGGCGGCGACGAGGACGAGTTCCGGCGCATCCGCGAGGCCTACGACACCGCGCGGGAGCACGCCGACTGAGCGGGCAGACGGAACGGCGCAATATCGGTCCGGCGGCAGGCGCACACGATGCCGATAGCTCTTTATTTCGATAGCGCTTGCATCCCCACGTGACGACGCTTGCGTCCCCGCTCGCGACCGAGGCGATCTGGGCGACGGGAACCAGGAACCTGTTCGTCTGGGCCGCCATCGCCGCCTTCCTCGCGACCGCGGCGCTCGAACTGACCGGTCGAACGCGCGCCGCAAGAACGAGCGGCGTCGCCGCCTGGGTCGTGTTCGGCATCTTCTGGGGTCTGATGGTGCCGTACTTCTACTTCGACGCACAGAGCATCCTGGAGAGCGCGCTGAGCCTGATCGGAGTCCCGCTGTCGCTGTACGCGGCGTACCTGCTGTATTCGGGCCGGGACTCGCTGCTGATACTCTCCCGGGCGGTCGCGATGATGGGGCTGCTGTACCTCCCCGCGATGACGATCCCGGTCGTCAAGACGGTGCTCATCGAGTCCGTCGCCCGGCAGGCCCACTTCGGGATGGAGCTGCTGGGCTACTCGCCGGGGATCGAGACCGGCGCGAACGGCTACCAGAGCCGCTTCGCGTTCGAGGGGTACTCGACGTACATCGTCCTCTCGTGTACCGGGATCGGTAGCATCTCGATCTTCGGCGGCGCGATCATGGCGGTGCGGGCGCCGCTGGCCCGGAAGGCCAAGGCGTTCGCGATCGCCGTGAGCGTCATCTGGGTGGCGAACCTCGGGCGGAACGTGTTCGTCGGCCTGGCGGCGCCGCTGGGCTGGTTCGACTACCCGATCTTCCACGCGATCACCGACACGCTCGCGGGCGAGGAGATGGTGACCTCCTTTTACGTCTCCCACCACCTCATCTCGCAGACGCTGTCGGTGGTCGCGCTGGTCGGCATCACGCTGCTGATCGTGCGCGTGCTCCCCGAACTGTTCGCCGTGCTCGACGAGATCCTGTTCGTGCTGACCGGCACCGAGTACGACCTCCAATCGGAGCTCGGCCCGTCAGCGGCGTCCGGCGGAAGCGACGACGCCGCGGTCGTCGAAGACGCCGCGGACCCGAGCGACGACTGAATGGCGCCGCCCGACGCCTCGTTTCGCGACCGATCGCTGTACCTGCCCGCAGCGGACGCGCTCGTCTGCGCTGACCTGCACGTCGGCCGGGACCGGAGCTCGAACGTCGAGCTACCCCTGGGCGAGTCCGACGATCTGCTCGACCGGATCGAGGCGCTCCTGTCGAGGTTCGAGCCGAGCGAGTTCGTCGTCGCCGGCGACGCGCTCCACTCCTTCGACCGGGTTCCCCGCGGCGTCGCGACGACGTTCGCGGATCTCGCCGAGCTCGTCGCGGACGCCGGCGCCGAGTTCGTCGTCACGACCGGGAACCACGACACGATGCTCGACAGCGTGATCGGGGGCGACGCCGCGGCGACCGAGGTCGCCGGTGAACTCGCCGACGCCGCGACAGTCGCGGACGAGTACCGACTGTCCGGCATCGACGCCGTCGTCCTCCACGGCCACGAGCAGCCCGGCGCGGACGCCGAACTGTACGTCTGCGGCCACGATCATCCGGCGATCAGGATCGAGGGCAAGCGCCACCCCTGCTACCTGTTCGGCGAAGGCGTCCGCGGCGGGGCCGACGTGCTGGTCGTGCCCGCGTTCAACCGACTCGCTCCCGGGACGCTCGTGAACCGCGCCCGGTCCGACGGGTTCCAGTCGCCGCTGCTCGACCGCTCCAGCGCGTTCCGGCCGATCGTCCGCGACGACGACGCCGCGGAGACGTTCTGGTTCCCGCCGCTCGACGAGTTGCGGTCGATGCTGTAGGCTCGGGCGGCGACGGCTTCCGCCGCGCGACCGTCAGTAGTTACTGCCTCCGCGAGAGAGTACCTCTCATGGTCGACGTGAGCCACGAGTTCGTGGCCGAGAAGCTCTGGCTGGTCGTCGCCGTCGTGACGCTCCCGCTGACGTCGCTGGTCGCGGTGAGCGGCGCGGTGCTCCCCGAGGTGCTGGCGGGGCTGTTGGTCACGAGCATCCCGATCGTCGGCTGGTTCCTCCTGACGCCGCTGCTGTTGCTATTCGGCGAGGAGATCGCGGACTGGCTCGTCGGCGCCGACGCCGACGCGGGCGACGGCGAGCCGGCCGAACGCCCCGAGGACCCCGTCGAGACGCTCAAGCGGCGGTACGCCGCCGGGGAGATCGGCGAGGCCGAGTTCGAACGCCGACTCGATCGAGTGCTCTCGCAGGAGGACGGCGAAGCGACAACCGACAGCCGAGACGGGTCGCGTACGGACGACCGATCGAGAGCGCAGTCGTCCGAGTACGAGGACCTGCTCGAACGCGAGTGAGCGGGTCGCGGCGCCGTCGCACCGGTCGCTCGGAGCCGATCAGAGATCCGCCAGCGCGGTCTGGGCGGCGTCCCGACCGCTCTCCATCGCGCCCTGGATCGACGACCAGCGGGTGTAGTCGCCGGCGAGGTAACACCGCCCGGCGGGCGCGTCGACGCTCGGGAGATCGTCGAGACTGCCCGGCGGCTGGGCGAACTGCGAGAACGGGACGCGTTCGGTCCCCAGAAGCTCGAAGTCCGCGAACGAGTGCTCCGGGTACCACGACGACAGCGCGCGCCGCGTCATGTCGTCGAAGCGTGCGGGCTGCTCGTCGCGATCGCCGAGGAACGTCGCGCTCGCGAGGTGACGATCCTCCGGCGCGTGCTCGGGCGCGATCTCCGAGTTGACGACGACGTGGTTCGGGTCCTCGCCGCCGGCGTTGAGGATCAGGCGCTTGCCGGCGTCGAGCGACTCCGATCGAGGCATCGAGTAGTACTGCGTGACGCAGCCCTCGCCGTCGGTCGGGATCGATTCGACGCCGGTCAGATCGCGAGCCGTCGGCGGATCGGTCGCGACGACGACGGCGTCGGCGGTTCTGGTCTCGCCGCCGACGGACACCTCCGCTTCGGCGTCGTCTGCGTCGACCGACTCGACCTCCGTGTCGGTCATGACGGTCACGCCGGCCTCGCGGGCGCGCTCGGCGAGCTGCTCGGGGATCGCGCCCATCCCGTCTGCGGGAACCGCGATCCGACCCTCCGAGAGCATCTTGAACGTGTACTCGAACACCGTGCTGGACGATGAGAGCGATCGATCGAGCGTGATGCCGCCGTAAAAGGGCGCCGCGAAGTTCTCGACGAACCGCTCGGAGAAGCCCCGATCGCGGAGGTACTCCCGGATAGATCGGTCGCTACCGCTGAAGATCGCCGTCGGCGACTTCCCGGCCAGCTCCCGGCTGAGTTTCAGCGTCCGAACTTTATCCGTCATCGAAACTTCGGTGTTGAGCGCCGATGACAGCAGCGCCGAGCGATCCCGCAGGGGATCGGAGAGGATCGAACGCTCGCCGTCGCGAGCGATGCAGGCGCCCGGCGTGTAGTACCGCAGGTTCAGGGCGTCGTAGTCGAGTTCGCGCTGCGCGGCGGGGTAGGCGGTGAACAGCACCTGGAAGCCCCGATCCATCACGAAGCCGTCCTTCCGAGTGGTCCGCACGCGACCGCCCACCTCCTCTTCGCGCTCGACGACCTCGACGTCGACGCCGGCGTCCGCGAGATGCCGGGCGGCGACGAGCCCCGAGAGGCCCGCGCCGGCCACGATCACGCGCTGGTCGGTTGACATACCGCTCCGTTGGGACTCCCGGGTCAAAACTTCACGCGTGTCGGCTGCGCGCAGGACGGCTTTCGGCCGCGAACTCTCGAACCGGTCCGCCCGTCCCGCTCCGCAGTGTGATTTTGGCGAGGTACGAGCCGGTGCTGGGACGACGGATAAATTGGAGATCGCTATATCAAATCGGCGATGGTGACGACGCGCCGGGAACGTCCCGAGAGCGAACTCCGACGGATGAACAGGGCTTAGGGTCCGGCACCGAAATCGACGAGCATGCAAACCAGCGACGCCTTCGCCGGGCTGGAGTGTCAGGAGTGCGGCGAGCGGTTCGACGCCGCCGACGAGCGAAGCTCGTCGAGCCCTGACTCGCAAGTTCGTCAGGAGGACGAGACGGCCGGCCGCTGTCCCGACTGCGGCGGCGCGCTCGCGCCGACCTACGACTACGACGCGATCGACCTCGACAGGGAGACGCTCGCCGACCGGCCGTTCGGCAGCCAGTGGCGCTACCGCGAGCTGCTGCCGTTCGAACGGTCGGCTGCGGTGAGCATCGACGAGGGCGGGACGCCGCTGGTCGAGGCCGCGTCGCTCGCGGACGAGCTCGGCGTCGGCGAGCTGTACGTCAAAGACGACGGACGGAACCCGACCGGATCGACGGCCGATCGAGGACAGTCCGTTGCCGTCACGGCGGCCCGCGAGCGCGGCGTCGACACGGTCGCGCTGGCGTCGACCGGGGACGGCGGGCAGTCCGCGGCGGCGTACGCCGCCCGCGCCGGCCTCGACGCCGAGGTGTTCGTCCCCTCGCGCGCGACGTTTACGAACAAGGCGATGGTGAACGTCCACGACGGCGAGATGACCGTCGTCGGCGGGCGAGTCGGCGACGCATTGGAGGCCGCTGCGGAGTCGATCGAGGAGGAAGGGTGGCACGATCTGGGCTGGTTCGCGACGCCGTACCGCCACGAGGGCGCGAAGACGGCGCTGTTCGAGATCGTCGAACAGCTGGCGTGGGAGCTTCCCGACGCCGTCGTCGTGCCGACCGGCGCCGGGGTCGGGGCCGTCGGCGTCCACCGGGCCGCGACGGAACTGGAGCGACTCGGGCTGATCGACGAGACGCCGGCGATCTACGCCGCGCAGGCGGCCGGCTGCGCGCCGATCGTCGACGCCTGGGAGGCGGGTCGCGACGAGGTCGAGCCGGTCGAGTACCCCGACACGATCTGCGGCGGCATCGAGATCCCCGACCCGCCGGGCGGCTCGCTCGCGCTCGACGCCGTCGCGGAGTCGGGCGGCGGCGCCGTCGCGACCGAGGACCCCGACATCCTGGACAGCGCGGTCGCCGTCGCCGCCAACGAGGGGCTGGAAGTCGGCGCCAGCGCCGCCGCGGCAGTCAGCGGCGCCTGGGAGCTCTCGCGGCGCGGCGAGTTCGACGACTCGGACACGGTCGTCGTGCTCAACACCGGCGCGGGCTCGAAGTCCGACGACGTGCTCCGCAGTCACCTGATGGGCCAGGGGATCTGAGCGGGAACCGACCCGGTCGCGCTCGGCGCCGAAAGACGGAACGCGCGGCTGTTTCCGCGACGGCTAACGGGCGAGGTCTCGTCGCGAGAGGCTTTTCTTCCGGTACGACAGCCCGTCAGTCGGGGAGACTGTCGTCGACGTCGATCGCGGCGACCTCGTCGTCGAGCCACTCCTGGAACCAGCGGACGCGCTTGAGCCGCCGGTGGGCGATCCCCTCCGCGGCGTCGGTCTCGACGCGCTCGGCGGCGTCCCGCCCGCGTTCGAGCACGCGCTCGACCATCTGGCCGGCGTCCATGTGCGTCCGGGCCTCGTACCCCATGCGCAGCAGCATCAGCGCCGTGCCGTTGGCGCCGACCTTGTCGAGCAGGTCAGCCTCGATCACGCACCGCGTTTCGAGGGGCAGGTCGGTCAGGTCGCCCTGGTAGGAGTGGTCGCGGACGGCTCGACAGACCTCGTCGACGAACGATTCGGGGTACTCCCCGCGGTTCTCGAGGTACTGTCGGGCGACCCGTGCGCCCTCCTCGGCGTGGACGTCCTGATCGGCGTCGAGCTTGGCGACGTCGTGGAACAGCGCGGCGACCCGCGCGACGTCGACGTCGGCGCCCTCGGCGCGCGCGATCTCCTCGGCCAGCTCGACGACGTTCAGGATGTGGTTGTGCCGGTAGTCGGCGGAGTGCCAGGGGTACCAGCGCATCCGTCCGCCCTCGTCCTCGTTCTCGACGCTGGCGGCGAGATACTCGTAGACGAACTCGGACATGTCCGCGAACTCCTCGGCGGAGACCCGCGACTCCTTGATTTCAACCCCCACGGAACCACCTCAGAGAGACGAATCCGGTACTCATTCTTGTCCGAACAAAGGCGTGTTCGACTCTTTAGCGTTACGCAGGCGTCACCGACACTCGGCGGGTGGCCTAACCATCCCCGTGAGCCCCGGTTAGTCGCCTGCAGTCCCATCGAGCCCGTCTCGATCCGCGGCTTCACCGAATGTCGGGCTACAAGCCTGAGCGGTCGAGAGCCCCGGTGACGCGAAACTATATCCCTGTCGAGAATCGAAACACCAAGCCACGGATGCAACTCCGGCGAAAGTTCCTGTTGGCGTTCGTGCTCGTCGCGCTGACGATCGCCGGAGTGCTCGTCGTCACCTTCGACTCCCAGCGAGACGCCGCCGTGGCCTCGGCCAGCGAAGACGCCACGGAGCAGGCCGATCTGGCGGCGTCGACGATCGACCGCCAGCTCGTCGAGAAGCGACAGTCGATCGAGATCGCGGCCGATCACCCCGAACTCGTCGACGCGGACGACGCCACGCGTAACGAGCGAATCGCGACGATCAGGACACAGACCGACTTCGAGGGCGTGTCCGTCGTCGCGGCCAACGGGACGATGACGGCGCTCGCGAACGAGGACGGGACCGGGGGCGCTCCCGTCGGCGAGGACTTCAGCGATCGACCCTACGTTCGGGCGGCGCTGGACGGAAGAGTGTACGTCAGTGACCCGTTCACGGCCAGAACGGGCAACCGGATCGTCGTCGTGAGCGCGCCGATCCGATCGGACGGCGAGATCGTGGGGACGCTGAACGGGGCGTTCCATCTCTCGGGAAGCGCGCTGTTCGATCCGATCGAGGGACAGAGTGACCCGGACACGCAGGTTCGGATCGTGAACGACGGAACGACGCTGTACGCGGGCGACGAGGCGATCGACTCGACGGTCGACGGCCGGGCGATCGTCCACACCACCGGCTGGACAGTCACCGTCGACCGCCGCCAGTCGAGCGTCACGGCGCAGGTTCGACGCCTCGCCGTCGCACAGGGCGTCGCCGGCATCGTGATGCTCGGGGCGGTCGCGCTGTTCGGCCTCTGGATCTACCGATCGGACATCAGACAGGCCGAGCGGCTGCGCGATCAGTTCAGACGCATCGAGGCCAGGGAGTACGATCGTCGCGTCGAACTCACGGGGAGCACGGAGTGGTCGGAGATCGGCGCGAGCGTCAACCGGCTGACCGAGACGCTCGCGCGCCGCGAGCAGATGCTGCTCGTCCTCAACAGGCTGCTCCGGCACAATCTGCGGAACTCGCTCAACGTCATCGTCGGGCGCGCTGACCTGATCGACGCGGATGACGACCGGGACGATGGCCACGCCGCCGAGATCCGATCGGCCGCCGAGGAGCTGCTCCACCTCAGCGGTCGGGCCCGGAAGACGGAGGCGCTGATCACCGACGATCGAACGGGCGTCGGAACCCCGGTCGACGTCGCGGACGTCGTCAGAGAGCGGGTGGCGGCGTTCCGGACGGATCATCCGGATGCCGCCGTCGAGATCGAAGCGCCCGAGGCGGCGCGGGCGTCGATCGGGGGCGAGCTCGCGACGGTGGTCGACGAACTGCTCGCGAACACCGTCGACCACGCCGGCCCCGCGCCGAACGTGCGCGTCTCGGTCGCGCGCGTCGACGGTTGCGCCGGCGACGAAACCGCAGTGCAGTCGAACGCCCTCCGGTGGAACTGGTCGCACCGCGACGCGGCGTCGACGGGCGCGGCCGAACGAACCGGCGAGCCGACCGAACCGATCCGCGAGGTCGGGCGCACCGCAGCGAACGCGGACGTCGTCGAACTCCGCGTCTCCGACGACGGCCCGGGCGTTCCATCCGAGGAGCGAGCCGTGCTATCCGGCGAACGGGAGATCGACCCGCTCCACCACACCGGCGGTCTCGGCCTGTGGCTGACCGACTGGATCGTCTCGCAGGCCGGCGGAACGGTCGATATCGCCTGCGATGAGGGGACGACCGTGATCGTCCGTATCCCCGCCGCGACGGCGTCCGACGACGCCGAGTGACGGGTCGCGGGACAACGGCGTTCGACAACCGAGTGCTACTCCGCTTTCAATAAATCATTTACCGCGAGAGGTCCGGTGGTAGTGTATGAGCTCCGACGACCTGCGCGTGACGATGAAACGCGTCGGCGATCGCTTCGACCTCGGCGAGTACGAGATCGACGCGTACCTGGCGGTGATGGAACACGGAACGCTGACCGCCAGCGAGATCGCCGAACGAACGGATATCCCGCAGCCGCGGGTGTACGACACGGTGCGAAGCCTCAGCGACCGCGGGCTGGTGGAACTCCGCGAGTCGCGGCCGATGAAGATCATCGCCGTCGATCCCGCCGACGCGTTCTCGGACGTGCGAACGTCGCTGACGGACATGATCGACGAACTGGAGGCCCGGTACACCGCGCCGGCGCGGGACACCGAGGCCGTCTCGCTCGTGAAGTCCCGGTCGACGATCCTCCGGTACGTCGAGGAGGTGATCGAGTCCGCGGAGTACGAACTCGCGCTCTCGCTGACGCCGGAGCTGCTGGAGCGGTACGAGGACGAACTTGCCGCCCAGCGAGCCGACGGCGTCAGCATCGACCTGTTGTTGACGCCGGCGCGCGACGCGCCGAGCGCCGACGAGTTCGACTACCTCGAAGTCTGCACGGCCGCGCGGGCGCGCCGCGGCATCACGACGCCGGTGATCGCGGTCGCGGACGGCGAGCACTCGATCTACGCGACCCAGGACGCGATCCGGGACAACGACCGGGACCGCTACGGCGTGATCTTCAACCGCTCGGCGCTGGGCTTTCTCATCTCCGGGTTCTACGGGACGGTGCTGTGGACGACCGCGATGGAGACGCTCGCGGAGGACGGCGCCGATCGGCCGTTCCCCCGGCGGTACGCGTCGATCCGTCGATGCGTCAAGGACCTGCTCGAGGTCGAGGGCGAGATGTACGCGACGATCGAGGGACGCGACGTCGAGACGGGCGAGTCGCGCCTGGTCAAGGGTCGGATCGTCGACGTGTCGTTCGAGACCAACGAGGAGGTCGCCGGCCTGACCGTCGACACCGGCGACAGGCGCGTCGATATCGGCGGGCAGGTCGCGGCCTACGAGGCCGTCGAGGCCCACGAGATCAGGATCGGCCGCGACGAACCGCCGGCGCCCGTTCGCTGACGGGGCGGGCGAACGGTTGGAGCGACCGTAGCGGGCGGAACGGGCGCGGACGACCCGCGGCTACCGCTACCCCGACGCTTTTTGTCGCGGCGTGGTACCACAGCCCATGACGAAACTCGGCGTCGACGAGATGGAGTACACGCGGCTCGGCTCGACCGGACTCGAAGTATCGGAGTTCTGCCTCGGCTGCATGAACTTCGGCAGCGACGAACCGTGGATGATCGGGGACGAAGCCCAGAGCCGCGAGATCATCGACCGGGCGATCGAGCTGGGGATCAACTTCTTCGACACGGCCAACGTCTACTCGCGCGGCGAAAGCGAGGAGATCCTCGGGCGCGCGCTCGCCGAGTACGACCGCGACGAGCTCGTCGTCGCGACGAAAGTGTTCGGCGAGATGGGCGAGGGACCGAACAAGCAGGGTCTCTCGCGAAAGCACATCCGCGACCAGATCGAGGCCAGTCTCGACCGTCTGGATATGGAGTACGTCGACCTCTACCAGATCCACCGGTGGGACGACGACACGCCGATCGAGGAGACGCTGTCGGCGCTGGACGCGCTGGTAGAGGAGGGCAAGGTCCGGTACGTCGGCGCCAGCACGATGCCGGGCTGGAAGTTCTCGAAGGCGCTGTACCGCGCCGATATCGAGAACTACGAGCGGTTCACCTGCATGCAGCCCGAGTACAACGCCGTCGACCGCCACGAGGAAGCGAACCTGCTACCGATCTGCGAGGATCAGGAGATCGGCGTCATCCCGTGGAGCCCGCTGGCGGGCGGCTTCCTGACGGGCAAGTACGACCGCGACACGGATCCGGAGGAGGGGCGGGCCGCCACCGACGAGCACACCCGGAACCGCTTCACCGAGGAGAACTGGCAGGTGCTCGAGGAGATCGAAGCGATCGCCGACCACCGCGACGCCACGCCGGCCCAAGTGAGCCTCGCGTGGCTGCTCGAAAAGGAGGTCGTCGACGCGCCGATCGTCGGCCCCCGGACGATCGAGCACCTCGAGGAGAACGTCGCCGCGCTCGACGTGTCGCTGACCGAGGACGACGTCGAGCGGATCGAGGCGCCGATCGATCCGCGCTGGCCGAAATAGGACGCTTCGCGTCCTCCTGCCGATTGTTACTTCGGCGTCGCGACGACGCCGAGGTGGTCGTCGTGGAACGGGTCGAGCCGCTCGGTCTCGAGGATCTCGAACTCCGCTTCGAGTTCGGCGAGCACGTCGTCGAACACGTCGTCGGGATCGGCGGTCACGTCCTCGCTGCGGGCTTTGTACGCCGCGACGAGCCTGCCATCCTCGGCCAGGAACCGCCGGTTGAGCGTCGAGACGCGGGCCTGCCCGCTGGTCGCGACGTCCTGGACGACGGCGTCGAGGCCGCTCTCGACGACGTGGGCGTACGTCTCGGGCTTCCGGGCGTCCTTGACGAGCGGGAACAGCCGCTCGCGGTCGGCGGCGGCGTCGAGCAGATCGCGAGCGGGTCGGCTCGCGAACTCGACGGCGTAGGTCGGGCCGGCGAAGTCGGCGACGTGGCTGACGGTCGTCCCGCTGGCGGCGCCGAGATACAGGACGCTGTCGCCGCCCGCGAGCCCGGTGTCCATGCCGAGTTCCAGCATCGCGCCGAGCTTCGAGCGGCGGGCGTCCCAGAGCCGCCACTCGCCGTCGGTGGGCTCGCCGTACACCGGCGTCCCGCGCGTCGCCAGCCGATCCTCGCCGTCGAACTCGCGCCGGACGACGCCGTCGGGGAGGCTCACGCGTCCTCACCCCGCGATCGGATGCGCTCGATCCGCCGGTCGAGTTCGGCGTCGAGTTTGGGCTTGCGCTCGCCGGAGTAGTGGTCGACGCGCGCGGCGATCGAGAGCTTGCCGGCCAGCGCTCGCGCCGCCGAACCGCGCTCGTCGCGCTCGGTGCCCCGAACGTACTCGTGGGTGAAGATCACGCCGTGCTTGGGCGAGGGGCCCCGACCCCGGAGATGGGCGAACAGGGCGTCCTCGGCGCCCAGTACCTGCACGGTGCCGCTGGGCTGTTTGGCGAGCGATTCGAGGTCGCCCGCCAGCGCGATCAGCCGGGCGGCCAGCACCGGCCCGGCGAGCGCGCTCAGGTTCGGGGCGACGTCCGATGCCTGGCGCTCGACGAACCCGCGAAGCGCGTCGCGCTCCTCGGCGAGGTCGTCGACCCGCTCGGCCAGCGAGACGAGCTGGCGTTCGGTCGGATCCTCGGGCTCGGCGTCGGCGAGCTCGCGGGCGTAGGAGACGCCCGTTCCGGCGTCGTCGTACAGGCTGCCGGCCCACTCGGCGACGCGCTCGGCGAGCTCGTTTGCGGTGCGCTCGCAGTCGTCCATCGACCGGACGGCGTGGACGAGCTGCTTGTCGTCGGCGCGCTCGGACGCCGCGACCTCCTCGCGCGCCGCGGCCCGCGTGGCCGCTCGGAGCGCGTCGTAGTACGACTCGGCGTCGGCGGCGAAACCCGCCTCGACGGCCCGGTCCGGCCAGTCGGTCGGCGACTCGGCCTCGCCGGATCGGACTCGCTCGGCGGCCGCGTCGGCGTCGCCGGGGTCGATATCGGCGAACCAGCCCTGATCTCCGCTCATGGGCGTCGATTGCGGGCGGGGGCGATTAACCCCTTTGTTGTCCGCGTCGGGTGTCGCCTGGGTTGTCGGCGCCGCTCGTCGTGACAGCTCGCCGTGGGTCCCGAGGCCGTCGCGACGCCGACGCCGGGTCGGAGTGAGCGCTCGCCCCCGCTGTTTTTGTCGCCTGCAGCCGAATATCTCGTATGAGCGACGGTGACGCCGTGCGCGTCGGCGTCGTCGGCCTCGGCGGGATGGGGCGCATCCACGCCGAGAACGTCCGCGACTTCGACCACGAGGTCCGGGCGGGGGTCGACGTCGCCGCGGACACGCGCGAGAGCTTCGAACGCGACTTCGACGCTCGCACGTACGAGAGCCACGAGGAGATGTACGACCGCGAGGACCTCGACGCGGTCGTCGTCACGACGCCGAACAAGTATCACGAGCCGGTGACCGTCGGCGCGCTGGATGCGGGACTCGACGTACTCGTCGAGAAGCCGCTGGCCCACACGCTCGACAGCGCCGAGCGGATCGCCGAGGCGGCCCAGGCCGCGGAGGGGTTCTGTATGGTCGGGTTCCACTACCGCTTCTCGGGCGCGACGTCGATGTTCAAGGCCTACCAGCGCAAGGGGCAGTTCGGCGATATCAGGCACATCGAAGCCAACTACGTGCGCCGACGCG
This sequence comes from Natronoarchaeum mannanilyticum, assembly GCF_039522665.1. NCBI lineage: Archaea > Methanobacteriati > Methanobacteriota > Halobacteria > Halobacteriales > Natronoarchaeaceae > Natronoarchaeum > Natronoarchaeum mannanilyticum. Next base: position 40,086 of record NZ_BAAADV010000007.1, on the reverse strand, counting down.
GCATCCCCGCGCTCGGCTCGTGGTTCACCAACCGGGAGCTCGCCGGCGGCGGCGCGCTGCTGGATCTGGGCGTCCACGCGGTCGATCTGGCGCTGTACCTGCTCGACTTCCCGGAGGTGACCGAGGTCGTCGGCGAGACGCGCTCGGAGTTCGGCACCGACGACACCTATGCTGACCCGGACAACTGGAGCAGCGAGTGGACCGTCGGCTCCGAGACGTTCGACGTCGACGACTCGGTCAGCGCCTTCCTCAAGTGCGAGAACGGCGCCACCGTCTCGCTGGAGGTATCCTGGGCGACCAACCGCGAGTCGACCGACGAGTTCGTCGTCCGCGGCGCGGATTCGGGCGCCCGGTTCGATCTGGGCGAGGACTCGCTGACGATCTTCGACACCGGACTGGACGGCGGCGACCACTACATCGACAGCGAGCAGACCGCCCACCCGGAGGTGACCGGTTGGCGCGCCGAGAGCAAGACGTTCCTCGACGCCGTCCGCGCCGGCCAGCCGCCGATGCAGAACTCGGTCGAGGAGGGGTTGCAGGTCCAGCGCGTGCTCGACGCCATCTACGAGTCGAGCGAGCGGGGCGACGAGCACGCGCTGCGAGTGTCGGAGGACTGAGCCGCGGCGTCGTCGGCAGCAGCCCCGCCAGCGGCGTGCAGCCGCGGCGTCGTCGGCAGCAGCCCCGCCAGCGGCGTGCAGCCGCGGCGTCGTCGGCATCGCCCGGTTCCGCGTCAGTCCACGGTTTGCGCGTCCAGCGAGGGGTTGACCTCGCCGGTCTCGGCGCGGACGCCGACCATCAGGACGACGCCGGCGGCGACCGGGATCAGCGCGCAGGCGGCGTACACCGGCGCGAAGCCGATCGACTCGACCAGCGGCAGCGAGACCAGCGGCCCCAGCGCGCCGCCGACGTCGCCGAGCACGTTGTTCGTCCCCATCGCCCGGCCCATGCGTTCGTCGGGCGTCAGATCCGCGATCAGCGCCATCATCGGGCCCGTCGTGCCGCCCTGTCCGGCGCCGATCAGCACGCACGCCGCGACGACGCCGGGGACGCCGCCGGGACGGGGTAACAGCAGGAAGCCGACGCCCGAGACGAGTAACGAACCGAGGACGATCGGCACCCGGTAGCCGTACAGGTCGCTGAGCTTCCCGCCCGCGAGCATCGACACCGAGCCCGCGAGCACGGTCACGGCCATGAGAGCGCCGGAGGTACCCTGCGCGTCGAACCCGAGCAGGCCGATCTCGCGGAACTCCAGGAATAGCACGAGCGTCGAGAACAGCGCGCCGACGTACGCGAAGAAGACGCCGAAGTTGACCAGGCCGACCGTCAGCGCCGGGAGGCTCCGGTCGATCTCCCAGGGCTTGACGGAGCCGCTCGCGCTCGCGGCCTCGACCGCCTCGGCGTGGGTTTCGGGGACGATCCGGTAGGCGAGCACGCTCGCGAACAGCGCGAAGGCGGCCGCGAGCGCGAACGCCACGGCGACGCTGTAGAGCTCGCTGACCACGCCGCCCAGTACCAGCCCCGCGGGGAAGCCGAAGGTGATTCCCGCGCGGACGGTGCCCATGCTCGTCCCTCGCGAGGCCGACTCGCTGACGTCGGCGGTGATCGTGTACGCGGTCGCGAACACGAGCGCGCTCCCGACCCCCCAGCAGACCCGCGAGACGAGGAACCAGAACTCGGGGAACGGCGCCGTGACGGCGACGACGTACCCCAGCGTGGCGACGCCCTCGACGAACAGCCCGACGACGAACGGCGTCCGGGTTCCCGCGCGGTCGACGAGCGCGCCGGCGGGCGCGTTCGCGACGAGCCTGGTGATCCGGTTGGCGCTCAATATTACGCCGACGAGAAACGGCGAGATGCCCAGCACCGCGCCGAGGTTCGGAAGGATCGGAAAGACGACGCCGCCGCCGAAGCCGACGAAAAAGGTGCAGGCGATCACGGCCGCGACGACGCGTCGGCTGTCGCTCACTGTACGAACTGACTAGTCGGTCAGCCTCTTAACCCGCTCGAAAGCGGCCGCTCGGTCGTGCGCCAGTGGTGTTATTACCGGTCGGACTAGACGTAGAGCAGACAATGAGCTGCATCCGGATGACCGACGTGCGCAAGTCCTACGGCGACTTCCTCGCGCTGGACGGGCTGTCGCTGTCGGTCGAGCGCGGCGAGACGTTCGGCCTGCTCGGGCCGAACGGGGCGGGCAAGACGACGACGATCCAGTTACTGACCGGTCAGGCGACCCCCGACAGCGGGGAGCTCTCGGTGCTGGGAACCGATCCGGCGACGGAGCCGATCGAAACCCGGCGGAAGGTCGGCATCGTCCCCGAAAAGGAATCGCCGCCGAGCTTCCAGAGCCCGCGCGAGTACTTCCAGTTCGTCGGGCGCGTGCGCGAGATCGACCCCGACACGCTGGCCGCGCGCGTCGACGAGTGGGCCGAGCGCCTCTCCTTTCGGGACAAGCTCGACGCGATGGCGACGGACCTCTCGCGCGGCCAACAGCAGAAGGTGATGATCTCGCAGGCGTTCCTCCACGATCCCGACGTGGTGTTCATCGACGAGCCCCTCGCCAACCTCGACCCGATCGTCCAGGCCCGCGTCAAGGAGTTCTTCGAGGAATACCGCGAGGACGGCAACGCCCTGTTCCTCTCGACGCACCACATCGAGGTCGCCGAGGAGATCTGCACGCGCGTCGGCGTCGTCGCGGACGGCAAGCTCGTTTCCGAGCGCGAACCCGCGAAGATGGGCGCCGACGAGTCGCTGCTCGACGCGTTCGTCGACGAGGTCGATCGGAGCGGCGACGGCGGTCGCTCCGACGAGTCAGACGCCGAAGGACGCTCGTCGACGCCGACCGCCCGACGATGAGCCGCAAGCTGGACCGGACGCTGTTCGCCGGCATGGTCCGCGAGGAGTGGCGGCTCCACGCCGAGCTGTTCGGCGGCCGCCGGTTCGCCGCGTTCCCCCTGTTCGTCGCGCTGATCGCCGGCGCCGCCGTGGTCGCGCTGACCGAAACTGGAACCTCTGTCGCGGCGGTCGTCGCCGGCCTCCACGCGCTGGTGTTCGCCTTCGGCCTCCACACCGGCACGATCGGGCTGGTCGGCCGCGACGCCATGGACAACCTGCTCGGCGAGGTGAACCTGCTGGTGTTCTCGGCGCGGACGCTGCCGGTCTCGCGCCGGCGCCTGCTCGTCCACTTCCTCGCGAAGGACGCGCTGTACTACTCGGCGCTGTTCGTACTGCCGGTCGCCCTGGCGTTTCTGCCCGCCGTCGGCGGCAGCGGCGGCGAGTTCGGCGTCGCGCAGGTGCCCCTGCTGTACCTCTCGCTGACCGCGACGTTCGTGCTCGGGCTCGTCGTTACGCTCGCATTACTGGGATTGTCATCTCGCGGCGTCGCGGGATGGCTCGTGGCGGGCGCGCTGGCGGCGGGCGTCGGGGGCGCACACGTCGCCGGCGTCGACTGGGTGAGCGCGACGCCGTACGCCCTGTTCGCGTCGCCATCGCTTGCTGCGGTCGCCGGAACCATCGGTTCCATCGGCGCAGCCGCCGCGATCGGGCTCGCCGCGTTCGACCCCTCGACGTCGACGCCGACGCGCTCGGTCGACCCGGCGTTCGAGCGCTGGCGTGCCCGGTTCGGCGACGAGACGGGGTTGACGACCAAGACGTTCCTCGACGTCGCGCGCTCGGAGGGCGGCCTCTGGAAGGTGCCGTTCTCGGGCGGCGTGATCTTCGGCGTCTGCGTCGGGCTGGTCGAACTCGCCGGCCGGATCACCGGCGTCGAGCCCTCGACCGGCGCGACGTTCGGCGCGCTGCTGGGCCTGTCGGCGTTCACGACGTACAACTGGGTCACCCAGTACGACGACGCCGAGTCGTACCTGCAGTACCCGCTCTCGCTCGACGCGCTGTTTGAAGCCAAGCGCCGCGTCGCCGCGCTCGTCGGGCTGCCGACCGCGGTGGCGTACTTCGCGATCGCCGCGGTCGCGTTCGACGCGCGACCGATCGACGCCGTCGCGGGGCTCGTTCTGCTCGTCGGCTTCCACCAGTACCTGCTGGGCATCACGACCTATCTCGCCGGCTTCGATCCCGGCGAGTTCCTCTTCGACACCGTGCTGTTCGCGGTGTTCACCGCCGCCGTCGCCGCGACGCTGGTGCCGCTGCTGATCGTCGGGCTGGTGCTGGCGCCGCTGTCGGGGACCGCGCTGGCCGCGCTGGCCGGCGCGGGCGTCCTGATGCTGGCCGTCGGCGAGCTCGCGTACCGCCGGGCGGTCGATCGGTGGACCGAGCGCCTCGGGGCCTGATCGACTCGCCATCCGGACGGCTCGGCGCTTGATCGGAACGGCGCCTGACCGAGACGAGCGGCGTCGTTCGCGCCGACATACAAACGCCCGCCTTTCGCGCACGAAGTTTTAACCCCGACTATGTGTTATGGTGTACCATGGACGTGCGTCAAGCGCAGCCGGACGACGGCGAGGAGATCAGAACGGTCGCCCGCGAGTCGATGTACGCCTCGTACTCGATGAGCCCGGACACGATCGACGCCGCGGTCGAGGAGTGGTACGACGACGCCGCGATCGAGGACGCTGTCGAGGACGACGATCGGCAGTTTCTCGTCGGCGAGCGCGGGGGCGACGTAGTAGCCTTCGCGGACGCCGTCGTCGTCGGCGACGACGAGACGGGGGATCTCCACTGGCTCCACGTCCACCCCGACCACCGCGGCGAGGGCGTCGCGAAGACGCTGCTCGACGAGACGCGCGACGCGCTCCGCGAGCGGGGCGTCGACGTGCTCCGCGGGATGGTGCTGTCGGATAACAGCGAGGGCAACTCCTTCTACCGGCACCACGGCTTCGAGACGGTCGACGAGCGAGAGATCGAGATCGACGGCCGCCGCCACGTCGAGAACGTCTACGTCGAGCAGAGCGAGCCGGGGCTGACCGCCGCGGTACCGGCCGGCGGGGCGGAGGAAGCCGCTGCCGAGGAATCGGCCGATCGGCTGATCGAGGCGACGACCGACGACGGCCGGACGGTGTACGCCGACCGCTCGGACCCGGACAAGGGATCGATAGCGCCCTTCTTCGTCGCCTACACCGATCGCGACGCCGAGCGCAAGTACGGCTACTACTGCGGGAACTGCGAGTCGCTGGCGACCGCGATGGACTCGATGGGGCGGATCGAGTGCGGCGACTGCGGCAACGCGCGCAAGCCCTCGCGCTGGGACGCGTCGTACCTCTGATCGGGCGGGACTGTGACGATTCGCCGTCGGTCGGTTGCGGCAGCCGCGACGTTTTTGCTAACCGGTAAGAGGCATCAGTCCCAACGGCCGAGCGATGCAAACACGAGTCGAGGACCACGTGCCGCTGCTGACGGGCGTGCTGTCGATCGTCTCGCTGGCGGTCGTGTTCGCGGCGGCGCTGCAGGTCGTACCGACGGACGCGCTGCCGACGGCGCCCGACGCGGTGCTCGAGGCCATCCCGACGCTCAACGCCGTCGTCAGCCTGGCCGCGATCGGTACCATCGCGGCGGGGATCAGGGCGATCCGGCGCGGCGACGTGGACCGACACCGGACGCTCATGCTGACTTCGTTCGGCCTGTTCGTCGCGTTCCTGGCGATGTACCTCTACCGCGTTTCGCTGCTCGGGCCGTCCTCGTTCGCCGGCCCGGGGGTCGTCGAGCGGTTCGTCTACTATCCGGTGCTCGCGATCCACATCCTGCTCGCGATCGCGTCGCTGCCGCCGGTGTACTACGCGCTGTTGCTCGCGCTGACGCGGCCGGTCGGCGAGTTGCCGTCGACGAACCACGCGCGGGTCGGGCGCATCGCCGCCTCGCTGTGGTTGATCTCCTTCGCGCTCGGAATCGTCGTCTACCTGCTGTTGCACGTGCTGTTTTAGGGATCGGCTACGAGTGAACTGTCAGACGGCGCCGGGGGATCCTCCCCCCGTTATCAACTGCTTTCACATGGAAGCTCTGGAGGTAACCCCCGCTACGTCGTTCTTCTACCCATGAGTGGGGGAAACCAGCGGATACGAGGCGAGCGGTCCAGAAGTCCGGAGTTGACGCCGGATCGCGTGTTCGAGATCCTGGAGAGTCAGCGGCGGCGCCACGTCCTCTCCTATCTGCGCCGCCGGGATCGCGAGGTACACGTCGACGAACTCGCCGCGGCGGTCGCGGCCCGCGAGAACGACGTCGACCCCGCGGACGTCGACGAGGACCGGCTTCGGCAGGTCCAGCTCTCGCTTCACCACGTTCATCTACCGAAGTTAGAGAGCACCGGCCTGATCGAGCGCTCGCAGGGCGACGAGCGCACGGTGGAACTGACCGGCGACATCAGCCCGCTCGAACCGGGACTGGACGTTCAGCGGAGCGACGAACGACGGGAGTACTACACCAACTAACGATTCTCATCGGGCGACGAGCGATAGATACGCGATAGGCGACGCCGTAGCGATCGCTCTCAGGCGCCGTCGTCGAGTTCGCTGTCGACCTCGCGGACGCGAACGCCCTTCGACTGGAGGTGCTGGAGCTGGCGGCGCGCGAACTCCTCCTCGGTCGTCCCGCGCGTCGCGAGCACGAACACCCGCGCTTTTCCGGAGGGGCGCATGGTCCGACCGGCGCGCTGGGAGCCCTGCCGGCGCGACCCGCCCAGTCCCGACGCCATGATCGCCAGATCGGCGTCGGGCAGGTCGATCCCCTCGTCGCCCACTCGGGAGACGAGCAGGACGTCCCGTTCGTTCCGACGAAACTGGCTGAACAGTCGCTCCCGGCGCGCGTGGGGCATCTCGCCGCTCACGAACGGCACGGTGAGGGCCTCGGCGAGCTCGTCGCCCTGATCGATGTAGTCGGCGAAGATCAGCGCCTTCGATCCCGGATGGTCGGCGAGGATCTCGCGGACTTCTTCGACTTTGGCGGGGTTCGACGCGGCGAGCTGGCGCTTCTCGTGGCGCTCGGCCGTGGCGTACTCGTCCTGGTAGGTCTCCTGGTCCCACGGGACGTACCGGATCTCGACTTCGGGTTCTTGGACGTAGCCGGCGTCGAATAGCGCGTCCCAGTCGGTGCCGATCGGCGGGCCGATCAGCGTGTAGATCTCCTTCTCGCGGTCGTCCTCGCGGATCGGCGTCGCCGAGAGGCCGAGCCGGGCGCTCGTCTGGAGGTCCGCGCTGCGCCGGTGGACGTCCGCGGGCACGTGGTGGACCTCGTCGTAGACGATCAGCCCCCAGCGGCGCTCGTCGAACAGTTGGCGGTGGCGGTCCATCCCCGCGGTCTGGTAGGTGGCGATGGTCACGGGTCGGACGTTCTTCTCGCCGCCGTGGTACTCGCCGATATCTTCGGGATCGAGGTCGGTGTGGGCCAGCAGCGTGTCGCGCCACTGGCTCGCGAGTTCTCTTGTGGGGACGAGGATCAGCGTCTCGCCGCCGATCGCCGCCATGATCCCCATCGCCGCGACGGTCTTCCCGCTCCCCGGCGGGCCGACCAGCACGCCCGATCCGGAGTCGACGAAGCGGGTCACCCAGTCGGACTGATAGCCGCGCAGGTCGAGGTCCAGCGAGACGTCCAGCGGGTCGCCCTCGTCGAGGTCGCGCTGGTCCTGAACCGGGTAGCCGGCTTCGTAGAGCGTGCGCTTGATCGCCGCCTCGGAGCCCTCGGCGACCCAGCTCTCGGTGTCCGAGATCGGCGCCCTGAGCTGGGACTCGTCGAGCTTCTGGCGCGCGACGTTGCCCATCAGCTCGGCGCTCCGCGCTTCGAGCACGGTGTAGCCGTCCTCGTGGGTGAACAGCCGAAACTGGCGCGCCCGGTCCCACTGGTCCTCGATCCACTCCTCCAGCCCGTCCAGGCGCTCGGGCAGCACCTGGCGGACGGTCTTCAGGAGCCGATCGAACGAGTCGTACGGCGCCTGCCAGACGTCCTCCTTCCGGATCTCGTAGCGGTACGCTTCGTTCCCGGAGACGTCCGCGAGGTGGGCGAACTGCGAGAGCTGGGCGCGGGTGAACTGCGAGGGCTGGTCGACGACGATCTCGCGGCGCTTCGGGAACGGGACGACCCGCTCGCGATCCGCGATCTCGCCCCACTCGGTGGGGTACCAGACCACCGGGTCAGTCTCGACGTCGACGCGCCGGACGTCGCCCCGATCGACCAGTCCTTCCAGCGCTCCGACCGCTTCGGACTGGTCGCGGTCGAGCGTCCGGCCGACCTCGCTCGCCGTCACGACCGGCCGGCCGGCGTCCTCCAGCGCGTCGTGGAACTCGTCGAGCGCGACGGTCGGCTCCGCGGCGTCGCCTTCGGACGCCAAGCCGCTGGAAGCGTCGTCCTCCACAGTTGGATCGTCCCCAGCAGCGGCGTCTTCGTCCGTTTCGGGACCGTTCTCGTCGCCTGCAGCGGGAACCTCGTCGTCTGTCACTGGCGGTCCTAGGGCGTCGGGGAGTCAAACGACTTTCGCGAGCGAGCGATTCGGTCGCTCTTTAGTGCCTTCTATGAGACACTAATGAACATATTTATACAATGTTGGATTAAAATGGCACCCATGACGAACGCGGACACGTTCGAGGTCGGGGAGTTCGCCGTGATCGGCCGGACGTTCGAGGAGTATCGCGACATGTTCGACCTCGATCCTGGCGACATCGACGGGCGAGCGATCCTCGACTGCCCGGCCGGCGTGGCCTCGTTCGTCGCAGAGGCGCGGGACCGCGGCGCGTCGGCGGTCGGCGTCGATCCGGTGTTCGAGCGCGCTCCGGAGGGCCTGGCTCGCGAGTGTCGATCCGATTTCCGCGCCACCGCGGATCAGATCCGGGAGAAACCGGAGCTGTTCGACTGGGAGTACTACGGAACGGTCGAGAACCGGGTTGGATATCTGAAAGATGCCCACGAGCGGTTCCTTCGCGATTTCTCCGCGAACGGCGATCGGTACGTTCCCGCGACGCTTCCGAATCTTCCCTTCGCGGACGACGCGTTCTCGCTGACGCTCTCGGCGAACTTCCTCTTTCTGTACAGCGACCGCCTCGACTACGAGTTCCACCTCGACGCGCTGCGCGAGCTGTGCCGGGTGACGAGCGAGGAGCTCCGGGTCTTCCCGCTCGCGGGCCTGGATACCGAGCCGTACGACCAACTCGATGATGTGATCGCTGCGCTACGGGACGAGGGCTACGACGCGGAGATTCGAGGTGTTTCCTACGAGTTCCAGGAAGGCGTTTCCGACATGCTCGTCGTCGCGCCGTGACGTCGAGTTCGATGTCGCGTCGCCGTCATGTCAGTCCTCCTCGTCGATGCCGCGGGAGCCCAGCGCCCGAACACGGACGCCTCTCGCGGACCAACCGACGGCGACGGCGTGGGCTCCCAGTCCGAGGCAGAACGTCCCGAGGTTCCGGACGGTGTTCCCGTACTGAAGCGTCTCGACCCGGACGGGCGCGTGGCTGATCGGCCACAGCGGGCTCACGGGCTGGGACGCGGGCAGCAACATCAGCACGTCCGCCGCAACGTGCCCGAAAACACCCAGCGAGAGCGCGACCGCGTAGAACACCGCCACTCGGGGCACCGGTGCGGTCGAATCGAATGTATTTGGCGAGGCTAACGTCGACGCGGCGGCGAACACGCCCAGCCCGGCGAGCCCGACGGCGACGGCAAAGCCGAGCGTGTGCGTGACGCCGTGGTGGGTCGCCCCGGGCACGAACAGGTCGAGATCGGGGATCGTCGCGGCGAGCAGCGCGAGGACGGTAAAGCGCGTCGCGACGCGCGGCCGAAGGACGGCGACGAACGGTGCCGACAGCGCGAGCGCGACGCCGAGGTGCCCGATCGGGTACATGTACAGGGACGATAACGATACCCACGATAAAAACTGCTGCTCCGAACCAGATTGGCGAGACGAAACTGCGGGGGCGAACGGTTTTGTCGCACGCTGCCGAACGTCGGCGCACGATGACCGTCGGATCGGCCGGTCTCCCCTACGCCGCCGTGCACGCGCTGACGATCCTCGGGACGACGGTCGCCGTCTACGGCGCGCTCGGCATCGCGCTCAGCCCGGTGATCGGCCCGATTCCGGGCGTCACGTTCTCGCGGGTGGTCGGCGCCGTCGTTTTCGTCCTGGGGGCGTCGCTCACCGTCTGGGGACTCACCAGAGAGTCCGACTAACCGATTGATGCCGCGGTCGAGCTACAGAACTCTCTTCTCGAGTTAGCTTCGGAAGGATGGTGCGTGGGTGCAGTCCCAAGGGAGTGCACCGTATGCATCGTCGGCGGCGAAGCCGCCCTTGCGATGCGTGGGACCGGATTTGAACCGGCGGACCCCTACGGGACAGCGCCCTCAACGCTGCGCCGTTGGCCTAGCTTGGCTACCCACGCTCGCGGTGTCTTGCTGCACTCACTCCTAACCAACGGGTGGATAAAAGGGCTTTCGTTTATGCGTTCGGTCGGGACGCGTTACCACGCGAGGGCGACGGGATCCGAAGGCGAGTTTCGCGGGGCGTCGTGGCAAGCGGCCGTAACGGGGACGACCGGCCCAAACACCTCGGCGTGACCTTGATTGAGGCGGCGGCCGAATCACGCGTATGGCGGAGACCCTACCGGACGAGACTGCCGAGGAGATCGTCAGGACCTGCCGCGCGGCGATCGGCGACGAGGTGCGCAACGTGACGTTCATCACGGAAGACGACTACGACATCTACTACGTCCGCGAGGATGTCGACGCCGACACGGAGGCGACGGGGTTCATCGAGGCCGAACAGCGCGGCTTCGCCTCCCAGCGCACCTACGGCTGGTCGGACATGGGCGAGTACGTGTTCACGATCCGGGCGTTCGAGGACGGCTACATCGGCAGAGTGATCGTCGGCGATCAGGGCGTCTACGTCACCGCCGACGCGCTGACGGTCGACTCCTTTACCGACGCCGCGGAGAGCATCCACGATCTGCTCGCCGACGCGGAGTGACGCCGTTCTCGGAGGTCATTTCTCGGTGACGTCAGCTGCGGCGTCGTCCTCGGCGTCGGCGCCGATCGCGCCGAACGGGACGAGCGTCGCGTACACCACGACGGCGCCGAACAGCACGACGTAGTAGAGCCAGTTGTCGAAGTTCCGCGCGTCGAACAGCCACCACAGCCCGCCGACCAGCCCCAGCACCACCAGCAGGTCCACCGCGATCGCCCTTCGGCGTCGAACGGCGGCGGCGACGGCGTCCCGGAGATCGGACATAGCGGGATCTACGGCGCCGTCGCGTAAAACGACTGGTCCAAGGGGCGACGACCCACGGCAGCCGGTAGCAAGAGCCGAAATCGCCGGGCTTTAAGCGAACCGGAACGCCCGTACAACTGCATGAAGCTACACGAGTATCAGGCGAAGCAGGTCTTCGCCGACGCCGGAATTCCGACGCCGGCATCGCAGCTGGCCGAGAGCGTCGACGAAGTCCTGGACGCCGCCGAGGAGATCGGCTACCCCGTCGCCGTCAAGGCGCAGGTGCAGGTGGGCGGCCGCGGGAAAGCCGGCGGGATCAAGCTCGCCGAGAGCGCCGAGGAAGCCGAGGAGGCCGCCGAGTCGATCCTCGGGATGGACCTCAAGGGGATCCACGTCGACCGCGTGCTGGTCGAGGAAGCGGTCGACTTCGTCAACGAACTGTACGTCGGCGTCACGATGGACCGCGGCGAGGGCGAGCCCGTCGCGATGGTCTCGACGAAGGGCGGCGTCGACATCGAGGAGGTCGCCGAGGAGGACCCCGACGCGATCGTCCGCGAGCACGTCGACCCCGCGTTCGGCATGGAGCCCTACGAGGCCCGGCGCGCCGTCTTCGAGGCCGGCGTCGACCGCGAGGTCGCCATCGACGCCGCCTCGATCCTGCAGACGCTCTACCAGCTCTGGGACGACCGCGACGCCAGCGAGGCCGAGATCAACCCGCTGATGGTCACCAGCGACGGCGACGTGATCGCGGCCGACGCCGTGATGAACATCGACGAGGACGCACTCTTCCGCCAGCCCGAACTCGCCGAGATGGAAGAGGAGTCCGCGAGCGGCGACGAGCTCGAACGGAAGGCCGACGAGTACGGCTTCGACTACGTCCGCCTCTCGGGCAACGTGGGCATCATCGGCAACGGCGCCGGGCTCGTGATGACGACGTTGGACCTCGTGGATCACTACGGCGGCGAGCCCGCCAACTTCCTGGACGTCGGGGGCGGCGCGAAGGCCGAGCGGATCGCCAACGCGCTGGACATGGTGTTCTCCGACGACAACGTCGACTCGGTCGTGTTCAACATCTTCGGCGGGATCACCCGCGGCGACGAGGTCGCCAAGGGGATCAACGAGGCCTTAGAGCAGTTCGACGAGATCCCCAAGCCCGTGACGGTCCGCCTGGCGGGCACCAACTGGGAGGAAGGCATGGAGATCCTCAACGAGGACCTCGTGACGGTCGAACAGACGCTGGAAGACGCGGTACAGCGTGCCGTCGAGCACGCAAAGGAGGTCGAGGCATAATGTCCGTTCTCGTAGACGACGACACCAGAGTCATCGTGCAGGGTATCACCGGCGGGGAAGGGAAGTTCCACGCCGAACAGATGATCGAGTACGGCACCAACGTCGTCGGCGGCGCAGTGCCCGGACGGGGCGGCCAGGAGGTCGCCGGCGTCCCGGTGTTCGACACCGTCGACGAGGCCGCACGGGAGACCGACGCCGACGCCTCCGTGATCTTCGTCCCGCCGGCGTTCGCGGGCGACGCCATCATGGAGTCGCTGGACTCGCCGCTCGATCTCGCGGTCGCGATCACCGAGGGCGTCCCGACCCAGGACATGGCCCGGGTCAACAAGCGCCTCTCGGAGGTCGACACCAAGCTGATCGGCCCGAACTGCCCCGGGATCATCACACCCGGCGAGGCCAAGCTCGGCATCCTGCCCGGCAACATCTTCTCGTCGGGCAACGTCGGCCTGGTCTCCCGGTCGGGCACCCTGACCTACCAGGTCGTCGACAACCTCACCGACCGCGGGCTGGGCCAGTCGACCGCGATCGGCATCGGCGGCGACCCGATCATCGGGACGACGTTCGTCGACGCCTTGGAGGAGTTCGAGAACGACCCCGACACCCACGCGATCGCGATGTGCGGCGAGATCGGCGGCGAGGACGAGGAGAAGGCCGCCCGCTACATCGCCGAAAACATGGACACGCCGGTCGTCGGCTTCATCGCCGGCCGCACGGCGCCGCCGGGCAAGCGCATGGGCCACGCGGGCGCCATCGTCTCCGGCAGCGGCACCGGCACCGCCGAGTCGAAGATCTCGGCGCTCAACGACGCCGGCGTCGAGGTCGGCGACACGCCCGAGGAAGTCGCGGAAGCGATCGAAGACCTGCTGTAGGCCGCACCGACGCGCAGTTTCAGGCCGGACCGGTGGGGACTCCCACCCGTCATTTCCGCTGTTCTCGGCGAACGGACCGGACGACTCTCAGAGCGTCGACTGGTAGGACGTTTCGTCGACTTCGACGGCGTCGGTTTCGGCGAACGCCTCGACGACGCGGTCGACCTTGACGTCGAGATCGTACTGCTTGTACTTCCCGCCGGCGCGACCGGCGTTTTTCTTGTCGACCGTCGCCAGCCCGATCAGGTCGATCTCGGACATGTGGTCCCGCAGCGCTCGAGCCGAGAGCGGATCGGTCGCGTGCTGATTGCAGATCGAGCCGTAGAACTCGTAGAGATCCTTGGTCCGGATCGGCGTCTCGTCGCGCCGTTCGGCGATCGCCAGCGCGTGGAGGGCGTACTGGCCGTGCGGGGACAGCCCCTGAATCATCTCGGAGACGCGCCCGCGTTCGACGACGCCCTTGGCCTCCTCGACGTGCTCCTCGGTGATCTCGTCTGCGTCCTCGCGGCGGGCGATGTCGCCGGCTTCGCGCAGGATGTCGATCGCCTGGCGGGCGCTGCCCTTGTCCTGTGCGGCGTAGGCAGCCGACAGGGCGACGGGCGCCGTGTCGTACGCGTCGGCGTGGAGTCCCTTCTCGGCGCGCTGGAACAGGATCTCCCGCAGCTCCTCGGACCCGTAGGCCGGAAAGAGAATCTCCTTCTCGCACAGCGAATCTTTGACTTTCGCGGAGAGATCGTCTCGAAACGAGAAGTCGTTGCTGATCCCGACGACCCCGAGAGTCGCGTTCTCGATCTCGGGCCGGGAAAGCTTGTAGAGGATCGTGTCGTCGTCGCCGACGTTGTCGACCTCGTCGAGCACCGTCAGGACGACGCCGCCGATCTCGTCCAGTTCCTCGAACAGCCAGTTGTAGATGTCGCTGGGCGCGTGTCCGCGCGTGGCGACCTGTTCGTGTTCGTCGCGCAGTTCGTTCAGGAGTTCGACGGCGACCTGGTAGGACGACGTCAGCGCCTCGCAGTTCAGATAGACGATCGAAAGGTCGATCTCGTCGTCGCCGGCCTCGTTGTGATCCTCGATGTCCCGCCGAAGCCAGTCGAGCATGTACCGCGTAGTGGCGGTCTTCCCGGTCCCCGTCTTGCCGTAGATGAATATGTTGTTGGGCCGCCAGCCGTTGAGAACCGGTTCGAGCGCCGAGGCGTACTCGTTGATCTGCTCGTCCCGTTCGATGAGCTCTTTGGGCTGGAACCCCTCGACGTCGAAGACGTCGCGGTCGGTGAATATGTTCTGAGCCGTGTTGAAAGGCGACTTCCGCGACACGTCCGATCGAATGCGCGATCACGGTATAAAACCTCCGTTCCGCTGTTTCCGCTGTTCCGAGTCTTTTATATGTGACTTCCACCCGTCGTTTCCGATGTTCTCGGAGGATACCCGGCTGGGTTCGATGAACGAACCGTGGAGGAGCCTACCGTGCTATTCCCGCTGTACTACGATCTCTCATTCTACTTCTATAATCATAACAAGTACGTTACGGTAGTGGCAATTTTCTGCGGCGTAGAGCAAAGATCCGCAACGAAGGAGACGCATACGGCGGAACGGAACGACGCCCGGCGGCTCCCGCTAGCGCTTAAGTCAGTCCGCGAGCCCGTAGCGGGAGCGCCGACCGACGGCCGACGAGGACAGCGGAAACGACGGGTGGGTCTCCCCGACCCCTCCCCGGCCTGGCTTCCGCCAGAACAGCGGAAACGACGGGTGGGCGTCCCGGCCACGCAGACGTTGCGGCGCGCGTCGAATCAGTCCCCCGCCGAAGCATCGCCGCCACCGGACGCCGAATCGCGATCTTCCGAGATCGGTCGCGCCGGCACCCCGGCGACCGTCTGGCCGGGCGGGACGTCCTCGGCGACCAGCGAGTTGGCGGCGACCTGCGCGCCGGCGCCGATCTCGACGCCCGGCAGGACAACGGCGCCGGCGCCGATCATCGCGCGCTCGCCGACGACGACGTCGCCCAGCCGGTACTCGTCCTGGAGGAACTCGTGGCACAGAATCGTCGCGTCGTACCCGACGATCGCGTGGTCCTCCACGGTGATCCGGTCGGGCCAGAACACGTCGGGCGTCGACTCCAGGCCCCACGAGACGCCCTCGCCGACCGTGACGCCGATCCGCCGGAGCAGCCAGCTCTTGAGCCGCAGGCTCGGTGAGATGCGGCAGACGACGATCACGAGGTAGTTGAGCATCACCCGGAGCGGGTGACGCGCGTCGGGCCAGTGGCGCAGCGAGTTCAGCGGGCCGGCCGTCCCGTGGCGCGCGAGCCGGTCGTGTCGCGGTTCGTCGCTCACTACCGGATCGTTCGGGAACTCGATACTTAAACGGGTCGGCGCAGGGCGGTAGTGAGCGCGCCATTCCGCGCTCCGGGTGCCGACCGTCACGACGCCGACCAGCGAGCGTCGCGGAACTGTCGGCGGCTACATCGAGGAATCGGCTACATCGACGAGCAGTCCTGCTCGGCGAACGGCAGCCGCCAGTCCCGTCGCTCCGGAAGGTGGCGGTCGCCGACGGTCCACGACGACGGGTCGCGGAGTTCCAGCGGCCGCGCGACCACCGTGGTCAGCGAGCTGAACAGCGACAGTGGCCGGCGGTCGTCCCGGTAGAACCCGTGGGCGTCAAGCGCCGACGACGGAAGCGTATCCTCGGCGGCGGCCACGACGTCGGCGTCGGCGTGGTCGCGCACCGCCGCCGCGACGAGCGCGTCGAACGCGTCCGATCGGTCGTTCTGCCCGACCAGCGGGAACGCGTCGAGCAGCTTGAGACAGGTCATGTCTCCGCTCCGCTCGACGACAGTCACGATCGCCGCATCGGGGTCGCCGTCGCGCTCGGCGGTGTACGTGCGGACGTCCCAGTTCGGGTTCGCGTAGCGCCAGTCGAGGAACGCCTCGGTACGAGGCGTGTGGATGCGATCCGGGATCGCCGACTCGTACAGCGACGCGAGCCGATCGGCCGGGACGCCGTCGTGACGCCGAACGCCGATCGACGACGCGGCGTCCTCCGGGTCGGTCGCTGCCACCGCATCGCGGAGGCGGTTGAACGCGCTCGCGCCGGCGTCGGCCGCCGAGTCCACGACGGCATCGGCGGCCGAGCCCGCGACGCCGTCGCCGCGGCCGCCGAACGCCTCGAAGAACGTCGACGGGTTGTGGACGCGGTAGGCCGTCGCGACGGTGCCGACCTCGACCCATCCGAGCTTGAGGTAGGCCCCCTTGGCCGCCTCGTTGGGGAAGTTGAACACGAACGACGGCTCTCGGCCTCCGAAGTATTCGAGGGCCTGCTCGGTCATCCGGGTGAGAAGGCCGTTCCGCCGGTGGTCCGGATGGACCATCGCGTCGGCGGGCTGGATCGCCAACGTCGTCCCGTCGCCGGCCCGCATCGAAAACGAGATGAACGGCTCGGCACCCACGAGCTCGCCGTTTCGCTCGGCGACGAACATCCGGGGCCGGTCGGCGTAGGGGCCGCCGTACCGCCACGAGAACCACTCCGCTGTCCGGGATTTCCCGAAGACGGTCTCGTACAGTTCGAGGAACTGCTCGCGATCCGACGGCCGGTACGGTCGAACCACGTACCCGTCGCTTGCGGTCGCGTCGCTCCGGCCCGTGGTCCGTGTCGAGTGCCCGGCGCGCCCCCGCGTCGCCTGCTCGGACGAAGCGGTCGGCTCCGAACCGCTGTCCGACGTCGTCGGTTTGCTCATCTACCCCTCTATTCCGCGGGGAGTCACTTAGTTATGGAATCAGTAATAGAAAAGTAAGAAACCGGTTAACGGAACGAAGATGCAAGTATGCGTCGCCTACCACTGTGACGCGTCAGTCCCGGAGCCGGTCGACGTGGTCGATCCGCCGTTGGACCAGCTCGGCCGTACCGATGTCGTGACGGACGCGCAGTCCCTCGGTGCCCGCGCGTTCGAGCGCACCCTCGGCGATCTCCTCGGCCGCCGCGATCGAGTCGGCCACGCCGACGACGGCGTAGGACCGCGAGGTGGTCGTGTAGATGCCGTCGTCGCGCGCGTCCACGCTGGCGTAGTAGAGGATCGCGTCGCCCGCGTTCTCCTCATCGATGGTGACTTTCGCTCCGGCGTCGGGATCTGTCGGGTAGCCGTCCGGAACGGCGTACTTGCAGACCGTCGCCTGGTCGGCGAAGTCGAGTTCGGGGAGGGTCTCGCCCTCGCGGGCCGCGACCAGCACGTCGAGGAAGTCCGTCTCCAGGACCGGCAGCGTGTTCATCGCCTCGGGATCGCCGAAGCGAGCGTTGAATTCGACGACCTTGATGCCGTCGGCGGTGAGCATAAACTGCCCGTAGAGGACGCCCTTGTACCCCTCGAGCGCGTCGACGACCTCGCGCATGATCGCCAGGGCCTCGGCGGAGTCGCCCTCGTCCATGAAGGGCAGCTGGAACGACGCGTCGCTGTAACTGCCCATGCCGCCGGTGTTGGGGCCCTCGTCGCCCTCGTAGGCGCGCTTGTGGTCCTGGACGGCCGGCGTGATCCGCAGTTCGCCGTTCGCGACGAACCCCTGGACCGTGAACTCCTCGCCGACGAGTCGCTCCTCCAGGACGATCCGGTCGTACCCCGACTCCCGGATGTACTCCTTGCCCTCCTCGGCGGTGACCTGGTCGCCGATTACCTTGACGCCCTTACCCCCGGTCAGTCCGGCGGGCTTGATCGCGAGGTCGCCGTCGTACTCGTCGATGAACTCGCAGGCGGCCTCGGCGTCCTCGAACACCTCGAAGTCGGGACAGCCCGAGACGTCGTGCTCGGCCATGAACTCCCGCTGAAACGACTTGTCCGTCTCGATGCGGGCTTCCTCCTGTCTGGGACCAAAGGCGTAGACGCCGGCGTCGTCGAGCGCGTCCGCGACGCCCGCGGCCAGCGGCGCCTCCGGGCCGACAACGGCGAGCGTGGCGTCGACCGACTCGGCGTACTCGACGACCGCCTCGGGATCGGTCGTGTCGAGGGTCTCGACGCTCGCGGCGATCTCTGCGATGCCGGGATTCCTGTTGCCCGCACAGGCGTACAGGGTCGCATCGGACTCGGCCAGTGCGCGCGCGATCGCGTGCTCTCGGCCGCCGCCGCCGACCAGCAGTACGGTCTCTGTCATACCCGAAATCGGTGCGCACGGTAGTGTAAAGGTTGCTGTTTCACCGGCGAGGAGTGCACACGATCGTGCGGTTCGAACCGCGGTCGCCGCCGCCATCGAGCAGAGGCAAGCGTTTACAACAGGTGTTGGTAACCAGCCGAAAGTATGAACTACCATCCCGCAACTATACCGAACGATGGATGTACCCGCTCACCTCGACGGCGCCCTCTTCGAGGCGGTGCAACGCGGCGGCGTGTTCGAGGACTCGAAGACGTTCGTCGACAGCGTTCCCCGGACGGATCCCGACGAAATCCGCCGCCGGTTCGAGTCGCGGCGCGGCGCCCCCGAGTTCGACCTCCGCTCGTTCGTCGAGGAGCACTTCAGGCTTCCACAGACCGCGGCGTCCGGCGTCCCGACGAACGCCGACACGGTCGAGGAACACGTCCGACAGCTCTGGCCGCTCCTGGTCGTCGAACCCGCCTCGATCGCCGCCGATCGCGGGTCGCTGATCCGCGTTCCCGAGCCGTACGTCACGCCCGGCGGCCGGTTCCGCGAACTGTACTACTGGGACAGTTACTTTACCGCCGAAGGGCTGGCCGCCTGCGACGAGGTCGATCGCATCGAGAATCTCGTCGAGAACTTCGCGTGGTTGCTCTCGGAGTACGGACGTGTTCCGAACGCCAACCGCGAGTACTACCGCACGCGCTCCCAGCCGCCGATGTTCATCTCACTACTGGAGGTACTCGAACGCGAGCGGGGCTTCGACGCCGTCGAACCCTACCTGCCGCAGCTCGAACGGGAGTACGAGTTCTGGATGGACGGGCGCGAGTCGCTGACCGACGCTCCGGCGTCGTCCCGACGCGTCGTGAACCTCCCTGAGGGAACGCTCAACCGCTACTGGGACGACGCGGCGACGCCGCGCCCCGAGTCCTACCGGGAGGACGTCGCGCTCGCCGAGCGGGCGTCCGAGCGGGACGCCGCCGATCTCTACCGAAATCTGCGGGCCGCCTGCGAGTCCGGCTGGGACTTCAGCGGCCGGTGGTGTCGCGGCGACGACCTGGCGTCGATCCGCACCACCGAACTCGTTCCCGTCGATCTGAACGCGACGCTGTACGGCGTCGAGCGGTCGCTCGCGCGGTGGTCGGACGCCGCGGGCGACGCCGACGCCGCGGAGCGCTACGCGCGCGCCGCCGAGGACAGGGCCGAGACGATCGAGGAGTACTGCTGGGACGCTGACGCGGGGTTCTACTTCGATTACGACGTTCAAGGCCGGCAGCGTTCGGACGAGTGGACGCTCGCCGCCGTCTCGCCGCTCTTTTTCGGCCTCGCCGACGACGAGCAGGCCGCCGCGGTCGCCGACGCGCTCGAATCGAAGTTCCTCCGCGAGGGCGGGCTCGTGACGACGCTGACCGAGACCGGCCAGCAGTGGGACGCGCCGAACGGTTGGGCGCCGCTCCACTGGCTCGCCGTGATCGGGCTGGAGCGGTACGGCCACGACGACCTCGCTCGCGAGATCGCGACCCGGTGGATCCGGCTGGTCGACGACGTGTTCGAGCGGACCGGGAAACTCGTCGAGAAGTACAACGTACAGGACACCTCGCTACGCGCCGGCGGCGGCGAGTACCCCTTGCAGGACGGGTTCGGCTGGACCAACGGCGTCACCGTGGCGCTGAAAGAGCGGTTCGAACGCGAGCGCCCGCCGACGGCCTGACGTCTGATCGGCCGCTACGGCGTCATTCCCGCGCCTCGACGCGGCGCGGTGTCCCGCGATCGGCGCGGACCGGAACGCCCTTCATACTCCGCCGGCACCTAGTCGCTCATGCAGGAGTATCTGGATCTCGTCGACTCCGTCCTCTCGGAGGGCGCGTACAAGCCCAACCGGACGGGCGTCGACACCGTCTCGGCGTTCAGCCGCCACTACGAGGTCGACCTGCAGGAGGGCTTTCCGCTCCTGACGACCAAGCAGATGGACGGCTACCGGTGGAACTCGCTGATCCACGAGTTCCTCTGGTACCTCTCGGGCGAGGAGCACATCCGCTCGCTCCGCGAGGAGACCGGCATCTGGGACGCGTGGGCCGACGACGAGGGGCGCCTCGACACCGCCTACGGCCGCTTCTGGCGGCGATTCCCCTATCCCGAGGATGGGCTCGACGGCGAGACGTGGCCCGACGAGGACCACCGCTGGGTCAACGAGGACGAACGGACGTTCGACCAGATTCAGTACGCGCTCGACCAGTTGCGGGAGAACCCCCGATCGCGCCGGATCGTCGTTAACGCGTGGCACCCCGCGAACGCCGCCGTCTCGACGCTACCGCCGTGCCACTACTCCTTCGTGTTCAACGTGCAGGGCGACCGCCTGAACGTCCACCTCACGCAGCGCTCGGGCGACATCGCGCTCGGGGTTCCGTTCAACGTCGCGGCGTACTCGCTGCTGGCGACCGCGATCGCCCAGCGCACCGACTTCGAGGTCGGCAAGTTCGCCCACACCGTCGTCGACTCGCACGTCTACTGCGGCAAGGGCGACCGTGGAGCGTGGTACGAGGAGAATCTCTCTGCGCTGCAGGAGCGCCTCGCCGGCGTCGAGTCTGACGAGGAGTACCGCGACGTGAAGTCCTGGCTCGAAACCCAGACGCCCGAGGGCGAGGGGTACGACCACGTGCCGGGCCTGCTCGAACAGCTCGCCCGCGAGCCGCTCGACCGCCCGGAGATCCGCGTGGCCGACAAGCCGCTGGACGAGCTCGCGTACGAGGACGTCGAACTACGGGACTACGACGCCCACCCCGGCATCTCGTTCAAGGTGGCCGAGTAGATGGAGCTGGTCGTCATCGCGGCGGTCGCGGAGAACGGCGTCATCGGCGTCGACGGCGAGATGCCCTGGCACATCCCGGAGGATCTGGCCCACTTCAAGCGCGCGACGACGGGCCATCCGGTGATCATGGGCCGGGTGACCTACGAGAGCATCGCCGCCGACCTCGGCGGCCCGCTGCCCGACCGGACGAACGTCGTGCTCAGCCGGAGCGGCGTCGACGCGCCCGAGGACGTGCTCGTCGTCGACGGGCCGGGCGCCGCGATCGCCGCGGCGGAGGAGCAGGTTGACGGCGAGGCCGGCGAGGACGGCCGCACCTTCGTGATCGGCGGCGCGACGGTGTACGAACAGTTCCTGCCCGACGCCGATCGACTGCTGCTGACTGAAGTCCACGACCGCTACGACGGCGACACGTACTTCCCGGACTGGGATCGCGAGATCTGGGCAGAACTCGCTCGCGACGAGCGCGAGGGCTTCGCGTTCGTCGAGTACGCACGCGACGGCGACGTCACTGCGGAGTTCGTCGACTGAGCGGTGGATCGCCGCGGCGGTGGCGTCTCGACGCCGCGGCGAATGCAACGTCTCCGCATCGGCGTCGAGACGCCGCTGCGGTAGCAGCCCCGTACGGGGCCGCTGCAGGACGCCCGGACGCCGCGGAGAAGGCGGCGTCCCGCGGACCGCGTTCTTCCGATGAGGACGGTCTTTTACGGCCAACGGCCGTACGTCGAGCCATGAGTGACGCCCCCACCGATCGCAACCGGCTCGACGAGGAGGAGAGCCCGTACCTCCGGCAGCACGCCGACAACCCGGTCAACTGGCAGCCCTGGGACGAACAGGCTCTCGAGGCCGCCCGCGAGCGCGACGTCCCGATCTTCCTGTCGGTCGGTTACTCGGCGTGCCACTGGTGTCACGTCATGGAGGAGGAGAGCTTCGAGGACGAGTCGGTCGCCGAGACGCTCAACGAGAACTTCGTCCCGATCAAGGTCGACCGCGAGGAGCGCCCGGACCTGGACTCGGTGTACCAGACCGTCTGCCAGCTCGTCAGCGGGCGGGGCGGGTGGCCGCTCTCGGCGTGGCTCACGCCCGAGGGGAAGCCGTTCTACATTGGCACCTACTTCCCGAAAGAGGAGAAACGCGGGATGCCGGGTTTCGGCAACTTGCTGGACAACATCGCGAACTCCTGGGAGAGCGAGGACCGCGACGAGATGGAGAATCGCGCCGAGCAGTGGACCCAGGCCGCGAAGGGCCAGCTGGAGGACACGCCCGACCAGCCCGGCGAACGGCCCGAGGAGGGCGTCCTGACGGACGCGGCCGACACCGCCGTCAGAGCGGCCGACCGCGAGCACGGCGGGTTCGGCTCGGACGGCCCGAAGTTCCCCCATCCCTCTCGGATCCACCTGCTCCTGAGCGCCTACGACCGGACCGGCGAGGACGCCTACCGAGAGGTCGCCCGCGAGACGCTCGACGCGATGGCCGATCGGGGGATGTACGACCACGTCGGCGGCGGGTTCCACCGGTACGCGACCGACCGCGAGTGGATCACGCCGCACTTCGAGAAGATGCTGTACGACAACGCCGAGCTCCCGCGGGCGTACCTCGCGGGCTACCAGGCCACCGGCGAGGAGCGCTACGCCCGCGTCGCCGAGGAAACGTTCGAGTTCGTCAGGAACGAGCTCACGCACCCCGACGGCGTCGGCGGGCGCGATCACGGCGGGTTCTACAGCACGCTCGACGCCCAGAGCGAGGGCGAGGAGGGGAAGTTCTACGTCTGGACGCCCGACGAGGTGCGCGAGGCGCTCGACGACGAGCTCGCAGAGCTGGCGATCGACCGGTTCGGCGTCACCGACTCGGGCAACTTCGAGGGGCGACGGACGATCCTCACCCTCTCCCAGAGCGTCGACTCGCTGGCCGAGGAACACGACCTCGCGGAGAGCGAGGTCCGCGACCGGCTGGAGCGCGCCCGCGAGCAGCTCTACGAGGCTCGCGAGAAGCGCGTCCGCCCGCGCCGCGACGAGAAGGTTCTGGCGGGGTGGAACGGGCTCATGATCTCGGCGCTCGCGGAGGGCGGGTTCGTGCTCGACGAGCGGTGGTCGTCGGTGGCCGAGGACGCGCTGGCGTTCGTCCGCGAGAAGCTGTGGGACGCCGACGAAGAGCGGCTTTCGCGCCGATTTAAGGACGGCGACGTCAAAGTCGAGGGCTACCTGGAGGACTACGCGTTCCTCGCGCGGGGCGCGTTCGACCTCTACCAGACCACCGGCGAGGTCGACCACCTCGCGTTCGCGCTCGACCTGGCGCGGGCGATCGAGCGAGAGTTCTGGGACGCCGACGAGGGGACGATATACTACACGCCCGCGAGCGGCGAGTCGCTCGTGACGCGCCCGCAGGAACTGCGCGACCAGTCGACGCCGTCGAGCCTCGGCGTGGCCGTCGACGCGCTGCTCTCGCTCGATCACTTCGTCGGCCACGACCGGTTCGGCGAGATCGCCGAGACCGTCGTCGAGACTCACGGCCAGCGCGCGACGTCGGGCCCGATGGAGTACACGTCGCTCGTGCTCTGCGCCGACCGGCTCGAAACCGGGTCGCTGGAGCTGACGGCCGCCGGCGAGCAGTTCCCCGAGGAGTGGCGCGAGCGGCTCGCCGGGTCGTATCTCCCCGACCGGCTGATGGCACCCCGACCGGCGACCGACGACGAGCTCGACGAGTGGCTCGAACGGCTCGACCTCGCGGACGCCCCGCCGATCTGGGCCGACCGCGAGCACGTCGACGACCGACCGACGCTGTACGCCTGTCGCTCCTTTACCTGCTCGCCGCCGGTCCACGACGTCGAGGAAGCTCTGGAGTGGGCCGAGGACCTCGCGCCCGAGGCCTGACGCCGTACCGGCGCGGGCAATACGAACTGGTCGTCACTCGACCGGGTCGGCGCCGTCCGCCAGCCCGTCGGTCTCGGACCGATCCTCGGCGTCGTCGATCGGACCTGATGGGTCGTCGAGCGCCCCGGCTTCGGCGTCCAGCGGCCCCGGATCGTCGCTCGCTGCCGACGCCGCGACTTCGGCGTCCGGAACCGGCTCGATCACCTTCTCGTAGCCCTCGACGTACGTCTTGACCGTGGCGATGAGGACGCCCAGGACGACCGGGCCGACGAACAGCCCGATGAACCCGAGGACGTAGATGCCGCCGAACACGCCCAGCAGGATCAGTCCCGGGTTGAGATTCGCGCGCCGATCGATCACGATCGGCCGGACGAAGTTATCGACCGAACTGACCACCAGCAGGCCGTAGGCCGCCAGCAGCAGCCCGTTCGCCGTGTCGCCGACCGCGACGAGGTAGGCCGACGCCGCGCCCCAGACCGCGAAGGCGCCGACCAGCGGCAGCAATCCGAGGATGATCATCACGAACGTCCAGAAAAACACCTTCGGGATGCCGGCCAGCCAGAGCCCGAGCCCGCCGATCAGTCCCTGCATCACGGCGACGGCGATGTGCCCGATCACGACGCCCCAGGTCGTCTGCTCGATCTGGCCGTAGAGCTCGTCGGAGATTTCCCGCGACAGCGGCGAGTGCTCCTTGGTCCACTCGACCAGCGCGGGACCGTCCCGGAGCGTGTAGTAGACGAGGAAAAAGAGCAGCCCGAAGCCCATCCCGGTGTGCATCGCGGTGGCGAACACGTCGCCGACGCTGCCGGTCAGCAGGTCCAGCCCGTCCTGGCCCGCCGTCCGGAGCATCGGTGCGACGTCGACGTCGATCCCGAACTCCTCTGCGAGCGTCGCCTCGACGGCGGCGATCTGGAGATCGATGTTCCCCCTGGCCAGTTCCCGCATGTCGCGGTAGAGCCGCAGCGCGACGAACGCCAGCGGGACGACCACGGCGACGACCGACGACAGGATCAACAGGACCGCCGAGACCCGGCCGCCGACCCGGTCGGACAGCCGCCCGTGCAGCGGCATCAGGAGGTACGCGAGAACGACCGCACCGAGCACGTACTCGATGAACGGCAGGACGACCGCGAGCGAGACGGCTGCCGCCACCGCGATGCAGCCGAGCAGGAAGGCCTGCTGACGTTTCATGGCGCCCGGTTGTTCCGGCGGTAGCATAAAGGCCCGCTTCGCGCGGGCGCGGCCCGCCGACAGTCCAACTACACCAAAGTTTAATATTTATCGCGGTACGACTGTTCTCACATGGCGGACAAAGCAGAACTCCGAGAGCAGATGATCGACGCCTTCGAGGGCGCTGACTACCCGATCTCCAGCCCGATGGACCTGGTCCCCGCGCTGCCGAACGGCCCGGGCACCAAGTTCGAGTCGGGCGACTTCTCGATGACCGCGATGGAGCTCAACACCAAGCTCTCGGGCGGCGACTTCCCGTACGACTCGCCCGACGCGTTCGTCGACGACGTCCTCGAGGAGCTCGAAGCGAACGGCCACATCTGAACGCGCGACCGTCGCTTTTCGCGCACGAGGCGTACCGGACGAACTCCCGCAAGATTATTTATAGGTCCGCTCCGGAGAGACGTGCATGCCGGAGATCGAAATCACGGACGATCAACGCGAGTATCTCGAGGATCTGCGCGCGGAGCTGGAGGAGGACGTCGTCTACGGACACGTCCGACTGACTGACGCGCTCCAGTTCCTGATCGACAGCAGAGAAGAAGAGCTGACGGCCGAGGAGGAGGCGGTCGGGTCAGCGACGGCCGACGACGAGACGGTCGATGACGCCGCCGACGCCGCAGCGGCCGACGAGGAGGACGCCGACGCCGAAGCGGAACCGACCGGCGAAGACGGCAACAGTGACGACGCGGACGACGCCGAGGCCGGGGATGACGACGACGCCGAAGCCGGGGATGACGACGACGCCGAAGCCGGGGATGACGACGACGCCGAAGCCGACGAGACGGACGACGGCGAAGCCGACGAGACGGACGACGGCGAATCAGACGCTGAAACCGGCGAGGACGACGCCGAGGCCGGGGATGACGACGCCGAAGCCGACGAGACGGACGACGGCGAATCAGACGCTGAAACCGGCGAGGACGACGCCGAGGCTGACGACGCCGCCGAGGAAGATACCGACGAGGACGCCGAACCCGCCGCGGCGCCGACGCCGGGGGGCGGCGACCGGCTGAACGCGATGATGCAGTTACTCGACACCCACGACGACAAGTGGCGCGAGGGGTCGGGCGACGCGCGCTACGAAGTCGATCTCCCCGACGGCTCGACCGAGACCGCCAACACGAAAGACGACGTGCGCGCGCTGCTGTTCAAGAACTACTGATCCTCGCGCGCGATTTCGGCCGGACGCCGACGCGCCCCGCCTTAGACCGGCAGCCAGCCGAGGCGGGTGAACGCGAAGTACGCCGCGACCGCCGAGACGCCGAACACGGCGGCGAACGCCAGTTTGCTCCACGCGATCACCGTTTTCCCGTCGAGCGGGCCGAACGGGATCATGTTGAACGCGGCGAGGAACACGTTGATGAACACGCCGAAGGCGCCGACGCTCGCCAGGAACTCGACCGGGGCGAACGCGAATGGGAGGAAAATCGCCGCCAGTAGCAAGTTCGTCACCGGCCCGGCGACGGCGATCAGCCCGTTCTCGCGGGGCGTGATCCGGCCGCGGTGGTGCACCGCACCCGGCGCGGCGAAGATGAACCCGATGAACGCGCCCATCAGCGCCAGGAATAGCATGCTGTAGTCGGCGCGGAACTCCGCGAGCTGGCCGAACCGGACCGCGACGACCTTGTGGGCGAGTTCGTGGAGCATGAAACCGACGCCGACCGTCACGATACAGAGGACGACGACGGTGACGAAGCCGTCGGTCCCGATCGCCGACGGCCCGGTCAGGAACACCGCGAACGCCGCCGAGAGCACGGTCCACGCGACCGCCAGATCCCGAAGTTCGCGGTTGCTAAAGGACAGCGACTGGCCGCCGCGCCGTCCGGATCGTCGTGCGCCCGCCATCTCAGGTCACCAGCTCCGCGATCAGTTCTGCGCTGTTGCGCGCGCCGGCGACCAGTTCGGCCATGATACCGCTGACGCCGCCGATCTCCGGCGCCATGGCCGGGATGACGACGGTCGCGAACAGGAAGCTGGCGACGATGCTGCCGATGTTGGTCATCGCGACGATCATGATCAGTCTGAACAGGGGCACGTCGAACATCCGCCCGAGCAGGTCGGAGATCGGGCTCTCGGTGTCGTCGAGGATCTGGTTGAGCGTCTGGATGTCGCCGACGTTCACGGGCCGGTGGCGCAGTTCGACGTAGCCCGCGAACCAGCCCGGCGCGAGCAGCGGGTTGATGCTGGTGAGCCAGGCGACCGCGCCGCCGACGCCCGCGCTCGACCAGCGCGCGCCGGCCAGCCGGGCCATCCCGAACGCGAAGACGCCGTTGATCAGGAACCACGCGCCGAACAGCTTCAGCAGGAACGTGTCCTGGACGCCGGCCATCAGCAGGAGGAAGAAGAAGGCCGCGAAGCCGACCGTGAACAGGTAGCCGACGATCTTGCCGATCGAGAAACGGCGTCCCGACGCCGTCTCGGAGATCGACTCGATCTCGGGCAGCTCCTCGGGATGCTCCAGGTAGCGCTCGATGCCGGCGCGGTGGCCGGCGCCGACGACCGCGACGACGTCGTGACCCTGGGCGCGCAGCGCGTGGAGCTTGTGGGCGATGAAGGCGTCGCGCTCGTCGATCAGCGCCTCGGCTCCCCGCGGGCTGAACTTGCGGAACTCCTCCATCATCGCCGTGACGACGTCGCCGTCGGTCAGATCCTCGATGTCGAAGTCGTCGTCCAGCTCCGCGGCGTCGTCGACGTCCTCGACGCTGGACGAGAGCACGAGCCCGACGACGGCGCCGATCGCGATGCCGACGAGGCCGCCGAGCGCGGCGCCTGAGAGGAGCCGGAGCACCGTCTCGCCGAAGCTCTCGAAGGCCCCCGCTCCCAGAATCCCGGCGGGAAGCGGGTTCGCGATCGCGAGCGCGAGGCCGACGGCGGCGCCGCCGACGATCCCCACGAGCAGTCGAAACGTGAACGCGTCGAACGTGTCCGCGAGCCCGCCCGGCGGGCGGATCGAGGGCAGCGCGAACAGGCCGACGCCCAGCCCGACCGCGGCGCCGCCGACGAGGCCGCCGAGGATCTGGAGGGCGATGCCGCTCGTCACGCCGAGCGTGAGCAGTCCGCCCAGCCCGACCATCGGCGCGAGGAACTGGCCGAAGACGGCGCCCAGCACCATCCCGACGCCGGCGCCGCCGACGACGCCGAGCGTCAGCGGGTCGGTGATCCCGAGCGCCAGCCCGCCGATCAGCTTGAACTTCTCGCCGAGCGAGAGTCTCGTCCAGAACCGCTGCATCGTCACCTGGATGTCCCGGTCGACCAGCGCGACGCCCAGCCCGAACTCCTCGGCCGTCTCGATGGCGGCCTTCATGTCGGCGCCGGGCTCGATGTCGAAGCGGTCGCCCATCTGGGTCTGGACGTACGACAGCATCCAGTAGGCGAGAAACTGAAATACGGTGTTGCCGCCCAGCAGGTCCTTGGCCTCGATGTCGTCGGGCGCCTCGCCTTTCATCTGGCGGTAGCGGCCCTCGTCGAGTTCGACCGCGACGACGTCGGGCCGGCGCTCGCGGATCTCCTCTTCGACCCGCTCGGCGCTTTCGGCCGACACGTGGGCGGTGCCGACCACGGTCACGCTGCCGGGCGCGTCGGCGTCCGGCGACGCGGCGTCCGGCTCCGCAGGCTCTGTCATCTACGGCGTCGTACAGTCGGCGGGGTTTTACGCTTGTCGAACGCCGAGACGCCGGCCCGTCCGCGGCTTCGAGCGGCGGTTCGGCGGGGCCCCGGACGGCACCGTCGCGGCGATTCGATGGTCACCGTCGCGGCGATCCGGTGCAGTCTTTCGTCCCCGCACGGAACGGAGCCACATGACGACGAGGCTGACGGAGACGTACATCGAGAACCGGGCGATGGTCCAGCCCAACCACGCCAACATGCTCGATACGGCCCACGGGGGCAACGTGATGAAGTGGATGGACGAGGTCGGCGCGATGTCGGCGATGCGCTTCGCGGGCGAAACCTGCGTCACCGCGCGGATGAGCCAGGTCGACTTCGAGCGGCCGATCCAAGTCGGCGACACCGCGCTGATCGAGGCGTACGTCTACGCCGCCGGAACGACGAGCGTCCGGGTGCGGGTGAAGACGTACCGCGAGAACCCGACGACCGGCGAGACGGAACCGACCGCGGACTCCTACATCGTCTACGTGGCCATCGACGAGGATCGGAACACCGTCGAGGTTCCAGACCTGCGCGTCGAAACGGACCGCGCACAACGCCTCCGAGACGAGGCGCTCGCGGGCGAGAACGGCGGCGACTGAGCGGAGTTACGGTCGTCGCCGGCGTCAGGGCAACACGGACTCTATCTCCTCCGACGCGCCCGCGCTCTCGGCGGCGCCGCCGCGGCGCCTGTACCACCAGAGGAACCCCTGCGCGAGGACGCTGGCCACGGTCGATCGATACGCGAGCGCTCCGAGACCGACCAGCACGGCGCCGGCCTTGCTGTCGCCGCGCCGGAACTCCCGCGCGGCCTGCGCGAGCGCCGAGACGACGGTGAGCGAGCGGCTCGCCTTCGATCCGAGGAGTCGTTTGAGAACCATACCGGAACTTCCACGCGCCGAGTGAAAAGCGTCGGGCACTCACCGGCCGCCGGTCGACCGTCCGATCGCGCCTCGCGCGACGACCGACCCGTCCTCGCCGACCGCGATCGCGCGCTCCCCGCGGACGGCGACGCCGTACAGCGCCGCGTCCTCGAACTCGTGACGGTCCCAGTCGTCGGCGGTCCCCGACCGCTCGAAAACGGCGTCCTCGCCGCAGGCGACGATTCGATCTTCCCAGCGCGCGATCCCCGCAAGCTCGTCGTCGTGGAGCCGATCGGGCGTCCAGGCTCGGCCGTCGTAGCGGTGGACGACGCCGTCGTCGGCCGTCGCGAGGCAGTCGTCGCGGTCGGCCCCGGCGACGTCGGTCAGCGTCCCGCTCGCGCCGTCGACGCCGACGCGCTCGAACGATCGGCCGCCGTCGGTCGTCTCGAAGACGCCGTCGTTCGTGTCGCAGCAGTAGCCCAGCGACGCGTCGACGAGGTCAACCGCGCTGATGCTCGACCCGCTGCCGGGCTTGATCGGGTCGCCCCACGAGGGCCCGTCCTCGTCGAACTCGCCGCGGAGCACTTGCCCGGAGCCGTTGACCAGCAGGATCGTCTCCTCGCCCGCCGACCCGCCGACCGCGACGCCGGTCCAGTTGTCCGTGATATCGGCGGGCGCCGTGTAGTCGGTGTGGCGCCACGTCTCGGCGTCGATCCGGGCGAGCGCGCCGCTGTCACCCGCGACCCAGACCGCGGCGCCGTCCGCGGTCGCGTCGACGCCGGTGAGGTCGTTTCCGTCGGCTGCCGGGCCGTCCGACAACTGGACGGTCCAGCCGTCCCCGTCGCCGGACAGGGCGACGCCGCCGTCGCCGACGGCGCACGCTCCGCGGTCGGTGAGCGCGACGTCGTGGAGGTCCTCGTCGGTCGGCGCGTCCGTCCCGGTCCACTCGCGCACCTCGTCGTCCTCGGCCGTCGCGCTTTCGCCCGCCGCGATATCGGACGAGTTCGGTTCGGCGTCCGCAGCGGCGTCGGACGAGTTCCGTCCGGCGTCCGCGCTCGGTTTCGCTTCCTCGCCCTCCGCGACGCCCGACTCGCTGCGGTCGACGACCGTATCGGTCTCTGCCTCCAGTTCCTTTCCGTCCGGCTCCGAGTCCCGACGCCCCTCGACGACGTCCGCGGCGTCGGCGCCGTGTGCGAGATACAGCGCCGCGGGCGGGACGACGTAGGCGGCGAGAGCGAGCACGACGAACCACCGGTTGACGAACGTCAGCAGTCCAAACGCGGTGAGGCCGGCGGTCGACACCGCGTGAACCCAGGTCTTGGTGTAACTCCGGAAGAACGCGACGAAGCCATCCTCGGACGACCGCTCGACGGCCATACTACCGTATCGTAGCGGGACGATGATAATCACCGGCCACGACCGGCCGCTCGTTGCACGCACGGTCGAACGTCTCGGCGTGAGCCCCGCCAAAGAACACGAGTCGGGGTCTCTAGTAGCCCCCCTCGGCCCCTTGTTCGTCGATCGGCCCGGCGAAGACGTCGTAGAGGAACTTGAAGTACCACAGCACGAGCACCAGCACCGGGAGGCCAAGCACGGTGACGAGGTTGAGCGCGAGCGGCGACACCACCGCGCCCTCGATCGTGAGTCCGCTGGCCGGATAGATCGTCGGATACAGCAACCGGGCGACGAGAGCGACGAGCAGGGCGGAGAGGCCGACCGTACTGGCGAACCAGAGCCGGTGGCGCCCCCTTCGGGCGAGAACGATCCCCCCGACGCCCAGCAGGACGCTCCCGAGCACGACGGCGACCGCCGACGGCGTCAGTAGCAGGCTCCGGACGCCGACGGGGTCGGTCCAGAGGACGACCGTGAGGAGGACGACGACGCCGCCGAGATACGAGAGCGTGGACGCCGTCCCATACCGGACCATATCGGCTGCAAGCGAGCCTCGCGTCTTCGCGGCGACGAAGGCCGCGCCGCTAGCGAGCGACAGCGCGACCAGTCCGATCCCGGTCAGAAGACTCGGCGCACTGAGCGCGGGCGTCCCGAAGATCCAGCTCCCGACGAGCGTCCCGAGCAGGAGCGGCGTGATCGTGCTGCCGAAGACGAACAGCCGGTCGCAGATCCGCTGCCAATCGTCGTCATCTCGCTGTTCCCTGAGTTCTGGCGAGACGCCCCGGAACACGAGGCCCATCACGATGGCGATGGCGAGCAGGTAGTGTTCGCTGAGCAGCCGCGAGTAGATCGGCGGGAACGCGGCGAGCAGGGTGGTTCCGAACGCGACCAGCCACACCTCGTTGGCGTCCCAGACCGGTCCGAACGCCGCGAGCAGGGTCTCTCGGTCGTGCTCGTCGCGGGTGGCATAGAGCATGCCGATTCCGAAGTCGAACCCGTCGAGGGCGACGTACATCGCGAGCGTGAACAGGACGACGCCGAACCAGATCGTCGGGAGCGACGGGACGAGGTACTGCTCGGTCGAGAGCATCAACGGGCTAGTCATCGGAGCTCACCAGCGGGAGCTGCGGTCGGTCAGGGTCCGATTCCTCTCGCACGCCCATCCGTACGAGTTCCCCCTCGATCAGCCACTTGAACGCGAAGCCGAAGGCGGCGAGCAAGACGACGTAGAGCGCCACGAACGCAACGAGCGTCGCGGTCGCCTCGGCCCCCGTGAGCGTCGTCGAGACGGCGTCGTTAGTCTTGAGGACGCCCTGGATCACCCACGGTTGTCTTCCGATCTCGGTGACGTACCAGCCGGTCAGGAGCGCCGCGAAGCCGAGCGGCGTCGCAAGGATCATCGACCGCAAGTACCGGTCGCTCTCGCGTAACCGGCCCTTGCGAAGGAGGTTGCCGCCCCAGAGTGCGAGCCCGATGAACAGGAAGCCGAGCCCGACCATGAAGCGGAACGACCAGAACACCAGCGCGACGGGCGGGTTGTCGTCGTACTCGTGTAAGCCGACCACCTCCTCGGAGAAGTCGCCGCCGCTCGCGAGGAACGAGCCCATCGCCGGGAGGCTGATCGTCCAGAGGTTGTCGGCTCGCGGGTCGGTCAGCGAGTCGGCGCTTTTGGGGATGGCAATGAGATGAAGATCAGCCTGCCCCGTGTCGTAGTGGGCCTCCATCGCGGCGAACTTCTGTTCCTGCGTGTCGGCGACGTGCCGGCCGTAGGCGTCGCCGTGGACCGCCTGCAGCGGCGCGGTGATTACCAGGAGGACGACGGCGGCCCGCAGCGCGGTGTTCCACGCCTCCGAGTTGCGTTTCCGCCAGACGAAGTACGCCGAGACGCCGGCCACCAGCAGCGTGACCGAGATGACCGAGGCGTTGATCATGTGGACGTACATCCAGGGCATCCGCGGCGTGAAGAAGGCGGCCACCGGATCGGTCAACTGGGCGATCTGCATGCCGTTGCGCTCGACGAGCTCGAAGCCCCGTGGCGTCTGCATCCAGGCGTTGACGACGAGGATCCAGAAGCCCGAGAGCCACGCGCCGACGCCGGTCAGCACCGACGAGAGGATGTACGTGCGATCCGAGACGCGCTCGCGGCCGAACAGCAGGACGCCGAGGAATACGGCTTCGAGGAAGAAGGCCATCTTGGCCTCGAACGCAAGCGGCCCGCCGATCATCTCGCCCGCCGCCTCGGCGAAGACGGGGAAGTTCGTGCCGAACTGGAAGCTCATCGGAATGCCGGTGACCGTCCCCATGACGAACCCGATGCCGAACAGCTTCACCCAGAACTCCCGAAGGCGGGCGTACCGCGGATCGTCAGTCCGAACGTCCTTCCAGGTGAAGTACACGATGAACGGAGCCAGTCCGATCGACAGCGAGGCGAACAGGATGTGGACGCTGATCGTCCAGCCGAACTGGAGCCGGCTCGCGAACTCCGCCGACAGGAGCGGGGCGGCCGGTATCGCCTCGAGTATCCTCGCAAACAGGATTGGGGATGCTTGGTCCATATGGACAATCCTCCTAGTTACCGGGAGGGACCAATAGAGGGTTAAATCTGAACGCGATTCTACGACCCCGAGAATGGCGGGTCTTTTTATATACCTGGGACAGCGGTGTCCGCAGTAACCGCGAAATCAACCGTCGTCGTAGACGTAAAACCCCTCACCGCTCTTCTTCCCGAGATCGCCGGCGTCGACCTTGCGACGGAGGAGGTAGGCGGGTTTGTACCGGTCGCCCAGCTCCTCGTGGAGCGTCTCGGAGGCGTGGAGCACGACGTCGAGGCCTATGTGGTCGGCCAGCTCCAGGGGCCCCATCGGGACGTTCGTGCCGAGTTTCATCCCGCGGTCGATGTCGGCCTTCGTCGCGACGCCCTCGTCGAACGCGCGGATCCCCTCGTTGAGCCACGGCATCAGGATGCGGTTGGTGACGAAGCCGGGCTTGTCGTCGGCTTCCCATGTCTCCTTGCCCAGGTCCTCGGCGAACGCGTGGGCCAGGTCGACGGCGTCGTCGGTCGTCTTCTCGCCGACGACCACCTCGACGCCGTCCATCACCGGGACGGGATTCATGAAGTGAAGGCCGACGACCCGCTCGGGGCTGCGTGTCGCGTTGGCGATCCGGGTGATCGAGAGCGTGCTGGTGTTCGTGCCGAGCAGCACGTCGCCGTCGACCCGCTCCTCCAGCTCGTCGAACACGTCCCGCTTGACGTCCATGTCCTCGACGACGGCCTCGACGACGAGATCGCAGTCCGCGAGGTCCGCGAGATCGGTCGTTCCCTCGATGCGCTCGCGCGCCGCGTCGGCGTCGCTCTCGCCGAGCGCACCGCGATCGACCAGCCGTCCGAGACTGTCGTCGATCGAGTCGAACCCGTCGTCGACGTACCCCTGCTCGACGTCTCGCAGTACCACGTCGTAGCCCGCGGTCGCCGCGACCTGCGCGATGCCGCTGCCCATCGTTCCCGCGCCGACGACGCCGACGCGCGAGACCGAGTCGAGTGTCCGGACCATGCGTGAACGTGTGACGCGAGCGCGATAAACATTTGTTGCCGACGACCGGTAACGCAACGAACCGGTGTCAGACGCCGTCGCGTCCCCCGAACGAGGGAAGAAAGTTTCAAGAACCCGGGGTGATACCTTAGCACAACCCGGTGAGGGCCGTGACAGGAAACGACAGCGCCGACGAGGAGCTCATCGAGCTCCGGTACGTCGGCCCGGCGACGGCGTCCACGCTCGCGGCGGAGTCGGTGACGGTCGACGACGTTCGCGAGAAGCGAGTGTCCTACCAGATGCTCGTCGACGCCGGCATCAACGCCGGCGTCGCGACGAAGATCCGGCGGTGGCACTCGCTGCCCTGGACGTTCGACGGCGAGGAACACCACCTCGACCGGCGCTCGAAGAACGTCCGCCATCTGCAGGACGACGAGCGCGAGTGGGTCGCCGCGAGCAGCGACTGGCGGGAGGACGATGCGGCGTCGAGCGGCGACGACGAACCGGCCCGAACGGACGACGACTGGGAGCGCGACGACGCC
This sequence comes from Natronoarchaeum mannanilyticum, assembly GCF_039522665.1. Classification (NCBI taxonomy): domain Archaea; kingdom Methanobacteriati; phylum Methanobacteriota; class Halobacteria; order Halobacteriales; family Natronoarchaeaceae; genus Natronoarchaeum; species Natronoarchaeum mannanilyticum. Next base: position 4,804 of record NZ_BAAADV010000007.1, on the reverse strand, counting down.
GCGGCGCGGGACGAAACTGCAGATCGAGACGACGATGAGGACGATCGTCCGATCCTGACCGCCGGCGACTGGCAACCCGCGAGTGCCGACGCCGACGGCTCGGGCGACGCAAGCGCATCGGCGAGCGCGGCGGCCGACGATCCGCTGACCGAGGGGGACTGGTCGCCGAGCGAGGTCGGCGACGCCGCGGAAACAGACGGAAGTGGCTCCGCGGAGGCGCGCGAGACAGCGTGGCGTCGCGAGGCGCGGGCCGACCCCGTCACCGCGGTTCCGGAACTCGACGAGGACGTCGCCGCGACGCTGGTCGACGCCAGCGTGACGAGCGCGCGGCGGCTCGCGACCGCCGATCCCGAGCACGTCGGCAAGGTGCTCGGCCTCCCGACCGAGACGGTCGCGGAGTGGGTCGAGGCCGCGTCGAACCACCTCGACGGGTAGTCCCGTAGCGATTAACTACGTTCGTAGTAACGCGAACTTGAGGGCCATTGGATTCTGAAAATGCCCCAAAACTCGTCTAAAAGCTTCTAAATCCTTCATTCGATTTTCGCCACTGACCGTTACGTATATATACTACGTGATTGGATTTCGAAATAGATGTACCCGCTGACCGACGAGGCGCTCGCGCGCGACGGGAAGGTACTGATTCTGGCGATGGACCACGGACTGGAGCACGGGCCGACGGACTTCGAGGCGGTGCCCGAGACGCTCGACCCGGAGACCGTGTTCGAGGCCGCGACCCACGACGCGGTGACGGCGATGGCAGTCCAGAAAGGCGTCGCCGAGACGTACTACCCCTCCTACGAGGACGACGTGAACCTGCTGGCGAAGCTCAACGGGACGAGCAACCTCTGGATGGGCGAGCCGTACTCGCCCCAGAACTGGTCGGTCGAGTACGCCGCCGAGATCGGCGCGGACGCGGTCGGCTACACCGTCTACCCGGGGTCGAACCGCGAACCGGAGATGTTCGAGGAGTTCCGCGATGCCCAGGAGTCCGCGCGCGACCACGACCTGCCGGTGGTGATGTGGTCGTACGCTCGCGGCCAGGGCCTGAAGAACGACACCAAAGACGAGGTGATCGCCTACGCCTCGCGGATCGGACTCGAACTCGGCGCCGACGTGGCGAAGGTGAAGTATCCCGGCAGCAAGGAGGGCATGGAGTGGGCCGTCGACGCCGCGGGCGACACCAAGGTCGTGATGAGCGGCGGCTCGAAGGTCGACGACTACCAGTTCCTCGAGAGCGTCGAGGCCGTGATCGACGCCGGCGGCGCCGGACTCGCGGTCGGTCGAAACGTCTGGCAGCGCGAGAACCCCGAGCGCATCCTCGACGCGCTCGAGAAGGTGATCTTCGAGGAGCAAAGCGCCGAAGACGCGCTCTCGGAGGTGGAGTCGTGAGCGAGCAACTCGCGCCGACCGACGCCGACCGGTACGACCGGATCGTCGACGAGGTGTTCGAGACGGTCGCCGACGCCGCGCCGGAGCTCCGGGACGCCATCTGCGGGCGTCGCGGCGAGGCCGACGGCGAGAACCCCAGCGGCGACCAGCAGCTCGAAGCCGACCGGTGGTTCGACCGGTTGCTCGCCGACCGTCTCGGCGGGATCGACGGCGTCGGCGCCTACGCCAGCGAGGAACGCGAGGACCCGATCGACTGCGGCTCGGGCGTGAGCCTCACGGTCGACCCGCTGGACGGTTCCTCGAATCTCGTCTCGAACAACCTCGTGGGGACGATCGTCGGCGTGTACGACGCCGCACTCCCCGCCGCGGGGCGGGAAATGATCGGCGCGGGCTACGTCGTCTACGGCCCGACGATCACGATGATCCAGGCCCGCGGCGAAACGGTCGCGGAGTACGAGATCGTCGACGGCGAACGCAGGCCGCTCCGCGAGGGCTTCGAGTTGCCCGACGATCCGACCGTGTTCGGGTTCGGCGGCGGCGACGACGAGTGGCCGCCGGCGTTCCAGCGGTACGCCGACGACGCCCGCGAGGAGCTGAAGCTGCGCTACGGCGGCGCGCTCGTCGGCGACGTCAACCAGGTGCTGCGCTACGGCGGCGTGTTCGCCTATCCGACGCTCCAGTCGCGCGAGGAAGGCAAGCTCCGCCTCCAGTTCGAGGCGAACCCGATCGCCTACATCGCCCGCGCGGCGGGCGGCGCGGCGTCAGACGGCGACCGGTCGATTCTGGACGTGCCGGCCGATCGACTCCACAAGCGGACGCCGCTGTACGTCGGCAACGAGAAATTGATCCGGGAGCTACCGGACGATCTCTAGCTGATCGTCGCGCGCTGGAACCGGAGGTAGCCGATCGCCAGCGGGACGGCGATCCACAGCAGAACGACGATGCCGCTGAACCACTCTTGGAGGAAGAACGGAACCTCGGCGAGCTGGTCGTTGCTGACGCCGGTACCCCCGAACGCGCCCTCGAACTCGAAGATGCTCGCGAGGAACGTCGCGATCGCGTTCGACGGAGCGAGTCGCGTCAGGACGAGGAACCAGTTCGGGAAATCGCTCACGGAAGTGAACGCCGGCAGCTCCCGGTTGATAACGTAGTAAACGCCCATCGGGATCACCGACCAGAGGTACTCGAACAGGGCGAAGGCGCCGACAGCGAGTGCCATCGCCTTGCCGCGGGAGTTCGTGCTCGCGGAGATGCTCACCGCGATCGCGACGTAGACGATGCCGACCGTGAGCGCGAACACCATCATCTCAGCGTACGCTCTGCCCGGCGTCGTGCCGTACAGGACGGTTGCAATGGCGGAGCCGATCGCGAATCCGGCGACGATCGGAATCCAGAGGACGCCGACGCGGCCGACGAACTTTCCGACGATGACCTCCCAGCGGACGATCGGAAGCGCGAGCAGGGCGCGGATGCTACCGCTCTCTCGCTCCCCGACGATCGACATGTAGCCGACGATCAACCCGAGAATCGGGATCAACAGCAGCATCGGCGTCGACATGAAGAACAGCGCGTCCTGGATCGCGGGATCCTCGTTGATCGCGTGGGCCGCGTACACCGCGATGCCGACGAACAGTATCATCAGCGCCGACAGCGCCCACAGCATCTTCGAGCGCGCGGCGTCCGCGAAGTCCTTCTTCGCGACGTCGAGCCAGACGTTGGATTTGGTCATGCGTCCACCTCCGCGGTCTCGGGACCGGTGTCGACTCCCTTCGACGTGTAGCTCGCGAACAGATCGTCGAGGCTCGCCTGTTCAGTCGAGAAGTCGTCGACCGTGAGGCCGGCGTCCTCGATGGTCGAGAGCACCGCCGTCTTGCTCCCGCGCTCCGAGAGACCGACCCTGATCGTCGAGCCCTCGACGGAGACGCTGGTGACGGCGTCGAGCTCGCGCAGTTGCCCGGCAACGCCGTCGGGATCCCCGCCGACCTGAACAGTCAGCTGGGTGTCCGAACCGACCTCGTCGCGGAGGCCCTCGATCGTGTCCTCGACGACCATCCGGCCGTTGTTCATGATGCCGACGCGGTCGCAGACCGCCTCGACCTGACCGAGGATGTGACTGGAGAAGAACACGGTGGTGCCGCGCTCGTTCTCCTCGCGGACGATCTCGCGGAGCTCGCGCGCGCCGTTGGGGTCGAGCCCGGAGGTCGGCTCGTCGAGGATCAGCAGCTCGGGATCGCCGACCAGCGCCATCGCGAGGCGAAGCCGCTGACCCATCCCCTTCGAGAAGCCGCCGGCCTTCCGATCCGCGGCGTCGGCGAGGCCGACCCGTTCGAGGAGGGCGTCGGGGTCGTCGTCGGTCTCTTTCACGTCGATCGCGAACTCGACGTGCTTGCGCGCCGTGAGGCGATCGTACAGCCCGACGTCGTCCGGGAGGACGCCGACGCGCTGGTGGATCTCCTTGATGTCGGTCTGGGCGTCCAGGCCGAGCACCGTCGCCGACCCGTCGGTCGGGCGAATGTAATCGAGCAGCATGTTGATCGTCGTCGACTTCCCGGCCCCGTTGGGACCGAGGAAGCCGTAGATCTCACCCGAGCGGACGGTGAGATCGAGGCTGTCCACGGCGAGCACGTCGTCGAACTGCCGCGTCAGGTTTTGGGTTTCGATTGCGGAGGGACTCATCGGTCGGAGCATCTTCGGCCATACTTATAAAACAACCTACATTGTATGAGCGGAATGAACTGTCACGAGATTGAGCGGGGACCGCTCTCCGCCGAGAAAGGGCCCCTTACCGAGACGTAGACGCTCTATTACAAAGGGGAACAGTGCGCTCTGTCAGACCGGACGCCGGACGCGTCCGTCCGAATCGGGGGATTCGGGGATCGACCGGAGACGGTCAGGAGAGAGGACGTCCGCGCAACCCGCTGATGTGGGGCGGAACCCTGCGCCGGGATCGACCAGCCATTTTCGTTCCGCCTTCGGTTCTGCAACGGCCTCCAGTCGATGCGGACGAGTGACGGTAGCCTCGCGTTTGGCAACCTAGCCCGCGAATTACAATCAGACGCACGGACGCTCGTTGTGACCATGGCCGATCGAACGTCGTACACCGACACCGTGACGCGGGATCAGATCGCGGACCAGCTGCGGGAACTCGCGGACGCGTTCGAGTCCAGCGAGACGAACGTCCGGGTCGGCAACAAGACCGTCAACCTGTCGCCGCCCGACTCGATCAACTACCAGATCGACGTGGTGGAGCGCTCGTCGCTACTGCGCGGGAAAAACGAATCCGTCGAGATCGAACTCGGATGGAAACCCGAGCAGCGCGACGAAAGTACCGAGGAGTAAGCGACGGCGGTGTTCAGATAAGCTCTGAAGAAGGAGGCGGTGTGATTTCTAGGTGTCCATGCCAGAAATCGCCCGC